>JAAVHY010000035.1 GCA_014799485.1 Clostridiales bacterium
AAAAAGGCCGCGGAGGAGGCCAGCTTCTCCGATGTGGCCGCCAACGCCTCCTACGCCGGGGCGGTGTCCTGGGCGGTGGAGAAGGGCGTGACCAAGGGCTACGGCGGCAGCGACACCTTCGCCCCGGACCGGGTGTGCAACCGCGGCGAGATCGCGGCGTTCCTCTACCGGGCCTACAACAACTGAACCGCGCGCGAACAGGCCCCTCCCGAATGGGAGGGGCCTTGACTTTCCCCCTTTTCGGTTGTAAAATAGATGGAAATTCTAAGTAAAGGAAATGATTTCCCATGGCAAAAATCGACATCGTATCCGGCTTTTTAGGGGCTGGCAAGACCACCCTCATCAAGAAGCTGCTGGCGGAGGCCTACCAGGGCGAGAAGCTGGTGCTCATCGAGAACGAGTTCGGCGAGATCAGCGTGGACGGCGGCTTTTTGAAGGACGCCGGGGTGGAGATCTCCGAGATGTCCTCCGGCTGCATCTGCTGCTCCCTGGTGGGGGACTTCGGCAAGGCCCTCCAGGAAGTGGAGGAGCGCTTCCATCCCGACCGCATCCTCATCGAGCCCTCCGGCGTGGGCAAGCTGTCCGACGTGGTGGCGGCGGTGGAGAACGCCGCCAAGGAAAACCCGGCGCTGAGGCTGAACAGCTTCGTCACCGTGGCGGACGCCGCCAAGGTCAAGATGTATATGAAGAACTTCGGCGAGTTCTACAACAACCAGGTGGAGAACGCCGGCACCATCCTCCTCTCCCGCACCCAGAATCTCACCCAGGAGAAGCTGGAGGCGGCGGTGGAGCTGCTGAAGGGGAAGAACCCCAGCGCCGTGATCCTCACCACCCCCTGGGACCAGCTGGACGGCAAAACCATCCTGTCCGCCATTGAAAAGACCTCCCTGGAGGAAGAACTGCTGGCCCACATCCGGGCCGCCCACGAGGCGGAGGAGGCCGCCCACGCCCATCACCACCACCATCATGACCGCGACCACGGGGAGCATGAGGGCCATGGGCACCATCATCACCACGACCATGAGGAAGATGGGCACGAGCATCACCATCACCACGAGCATGAAGAGCACGACCACGAGCATGAAGAGCACGACCACGAACACCACCACCATCACCATGACCATGGGGAGGAGTGCTCCTGCGGCTGTCACGGCCACGACCACCACGGCCACCACCACGCCGACGAGGTGTTCACCAGCTGGGGCAAGGAGACCGTCAAGCCCTTCACCAAGGAGGACCTGGAACGCATCCTGGCCGAGCTGGACCTGGGCGAGTGCGGCGCCATCCTCCGGGCCAAGGGCATCGTCCCCGCCGGGGACGGCAGCTGGCTCCACTTCGATTACGTGCCCGAGGAGCACGAGGTGCGCGCCGGCCCCGCCGACTACACCGGCCGCCTGTGCGTCATCGGCGCGGATTTGAAAGAGGACAAGCTGGCCGCCCTGTTCGGCCTGTAAAAAGGGGCGGATACCGACATGGATATCCCTGTTTACCTGTTCGCCGGCTTTTTGGACGGCGGCAAGACCTCCTTCATCAACGGCATCCTCCAGGACGGCTTTGCCTGGAACGAGCGCACCCTGCTGATCTGCTGTGAGGAGGGGACGGAGGAGTACGACCCCAAGGCGCTGCGCAACGTCACGGTGGTGACGGTGGAGGACGAGGACGATCTCACCCGGCCCTTCCTCAAGCAGCTGGAAAAGAAGCACCGCCCCCGCCAGGTCCTCATCGAGTTCAACGGGATGTGGTCGCTCCAAAAGCTCTACCAGGACACCCTGCCGGACAACTGGGTGCTGTACCAGATCATGACCATGGTGGAGGCGGCCACCTTCGACGTGTACGCCAAAAACCTGGGCCAGCTGATGATGGAGAAGCTCACCAACGCGGACATGATCGTGTTCAACCGCTGTGACGAGGCCCTGCGGGCCTCCCTGCGCCAGCGCAACCTGAAAATGGTCAACCGCCGGGCCAATATCTATTTGGAAAACCTGGACGGCACCAGCGAGGACTACGCCGACGACACCGTCTGCCCCTTCGATCTGGAGCAGGACGTCATCGACATCCCCGACGACGACTTCGGCGTGTGGTATGTGGACGTGATGGAGCACCCGGAGCGCTACGCGGGCAAGACCATCCGGGCCAAAACGGTGGTGTGCCACCTGCCCCAGTACCCGGACAACGTGATCCTGGGCCGGTTCGCCATGACCTGCTGCGAAAACGACATCACCTTCCTGGGCCTGGTGGCCGCGGAGAACGACTTTGCCGCTTTTGAAAACCGCTCCTGGGCGGACGTCACCGGCGTGATCCGGCTGGAGGCCCACAAAGCTTACGAGGGCGAGGACGGACCGATGCTCCACGTCACGGCGGTCAGTCCGGCGGAGAAGCCCCAGCAGGAAGTGCTGACGTTCTAAAAATCCAGAAGGCCGCCCCCTGCGGGGCGGCCTTTTAACATGAAAGTCCCCCTTCCGGCATAAGGTGGTACAAATCCAGCTTTGGAGGGGTCAATCATGAGTGAGCCAAAAATCATTTACCTGCGGCGCAAGGTGATCGCGGCGGCGGCCTGCGCCCTGGCCGCCGTGCTGATGTTCTGGGTGGTGAACCATCCGGCGGTGGTGGGGGCGTCGGCGTCCACCCGCCAGCTTCCCATCTACTGCGTACAGAAGGACTACAAGGTGCTGTCCATCAGCTTTGACGCCGCCTGGGGCAACGAGGACACCCAGCAGCTCATCGACATTCTGGGCAAGTATAACGTCAAGGCCACCTTCTTTGTGGTGGGCGAGTGGGTGGACAAATACCCGGAATCTGTCAAGGCCCTGTCCGACGTGGGCCACGAGGTGATGAGCCATTCCAACACCCACGCCCATTTCAACAGCCTCTCCTCGGAGGAGATCATCGCCGACCTCACCGCCTGCGGGGAAAAAATCGCGGCGGTGACGGGGACACAGCCCACCCTGTTCCGCTGCCCCTACGGGGAATATGACGACCACGTCATCAACGCCGTGCGCTCCATGGGCATCGAGCCAATCCAGTGGGATGTGGACAGCCTGGACTGGAAAGACCTGTCCGCCGCCGAGATCACCAAGCGGGTGACCTCCAAGGTACAGCCCGGCTCCATCGTGCTGTTCCACAACGCCGCCCTACACACCCCGGAGGCCCTGCCCGGTATCATTGAAGCGCTCTTGCAGGACGGCTATACCTTCCTGCCCATCTCCCAGCTCATCCTGCCGGGAACCTGCGGCCAGGACTACACCATCGACCACACCGGGCGGCAGTGCCCCGGCGGGGCGTAACGCGCACAGCCGCCTCCGCGCTTCGCGGGGGCGGCTTTTCCGCCCTTGCGGCGGGAGCGCCCCGGGGTTATAATAGACCCACCAGATCATGAGGGGAGGCAGGGCCATGACGGCACTCTATGGCGCGAAGGGGACCGACGGCCGGCGGCTGGCCTGGCCGCTGCTGGACGCGGCGGTCAAGCTGTGCTGGGGCTGGGACGGCCTGCCTCCCGTGGAGCACTCCTCCCGGGGCAAGCCCCTGTTCGCCGGGATGGAGGACCGCTGGTTCTCCCTGTCCCACAGCGGCGGACTGGCCCTGTGCGCCCTGTCCGACGGCCCCGTGGGGGTGGACGTGGAGCTGGTGCGCCCCCGGCGGTCGGGTCTGCCCGCCTACGTCCTCAGCGGGGAGGAGCTGGCCCGCTTCGACGGCAGCTGGGGGGACTTCTACCGCCTGTGGACGCTGAAGGAGAGCTGGTGCAAGCGGGAGGACAGCCCCCTGTTCCCACCCCGGGACGTACCCGCCCCTCCCCCCTGCCCCCATAGGAGCTACGCCGGGGAGGGCTGGCGGGCGGCGGTATGCTGTCACGATGCTCCGCCGGAGGATATCATCTGGCTGTAAGAAAACTCCCTCCCCACTTGGGGAGGGAGTTTTTTCAGTGATAAGCCCGGTAGAGGAACGCCGCGATCTCGCCGCGGGTGCATACCCGGTCCGGGGCAAAGGTATCGCTGCCGCCGTAGCCCTTGGTGACGCCCTTCTCCACGGCCCAGGACACCGCCCCGGCATAGGGGGCAGCCATGTCTACGTCGGAAAAGCTGGCGGCCTCCCCGGCCTCCGGGCTGTCCAGCGCCTGCCAGATATAAGACACAGCGTCGGCACGGGTGCAGGGGGCGTCCGGGTCAAAGGTGCCGTCGATGAGGCCCTTCTCATAGGCCCAGTTGGCGGCCTCCTGATAGTAGGAGGCCACGTGGGTGGGGCACTTGGCGGAAGAGGCGGGCTTGTCCGCCGCGCGCCACAGGAAGGTCAGGATCTGGATATGGGGGCACTCCACATTGGGGGCGAAGGTGGTGCTGCCGCCGTAGCCGTTGGTGATGCCCTTCTGGGCGGCCCAGGCCACCTCTACCTCAAACCAGCTGGGCACATCGGTAAAGGCGGGGGGAGCCACGGCCTGCCCCTCCGGGATATAACCGTAGAAGGAGGATATTTCCGAAGCTTTGGAGGGATAGATCTCATCCGCCCCATACGTGCTCACTTCAAACCGGATCAATGTGTTGGGGCCAAACAACTTGGTCAGGTACTCGGCGCTGAGGGTGACGGAGGAGGGGAAGGCCATATTCTCAGCGCCGCGCCAGAGGGAAGTCAGGGAGTCATGGCCGCAGACATTGATGGAGAGGTCGTATATGGGCATATGCCCACCGTAGTCAATCTCACGAAAGGTAAACGGTCCCGGATTCGAGGTGGAGACCACGGTGAAGTTATTCTCCACCCAAGTGTACTCCCAGATGTACGTAAACAGCCGCTGGCTGTAAACCCCGTCGCCGTCCGGGTCGGACCAGGCATAGAGGCTGACCACATCCCAGACATCCCCGGTGCCGTCCTCAGTCCTCAGGCCGTCCACAGTCACCTCGGTCCCCAGGGCCAGGGTGAAAATATCCTCCACACTGACCCGCTCGGTTTCCTCATTGCGGGTAAAATCCGTGTGGATCGCGCTGTGCCTGTTGTCGGGCACGAATGTTTCCGTGATGTTCCGCAGGGTGAACTCCCTGTCCTCCTTCGGGATCGCGCCGCCCGGCCCGGAAAGGGTTAGCTCAGGCTTGGGCGGGTCACTGGCCGGCCCGGCCTGGGCGGCGTCGGGGACGTAGCCGCTTTCGCTGAGGGCCAGGTAGCCGTCGGCGTACAGATCCTCCTGCCCCTCCCCGTAGGCGTAGTCCGCTGAGTAGCCGTTCGCGGAAACGGTGTACACCCGGCCCTCCTCCGAACGGCTGCCCCCAACCAGGAACAGCCTGTCCGGGGCGCCCACGGCGCCGCTGTCGCAGTTGGTCACGTCCACCAGGTAGTTCTTGCCGTCCTCCATCTGTACCACGTTCCACATATGGCCGCCGCCGTTCATCTGCCCGGTGACGGTGCGGCACACCACATCCCCCCGGAACTCGGACAGGTCACACAGGTATTGGAACGCCTTGGCGTACCCCTCGCACACCGCGCAGGTGTCCGGGTCGCCGTCAAAGACGGACACCAGCTGCCACGGCCCGCCGTAGGGCACGTCCCCCTGGGCCGCGGCGCCGTCAAAGGAGGCCAGGGCGCAGATCTCCTCCCGGTAAGCGCGCAGCTTCTCATAATCCGTCTTGTCCTGGTGCTTTTCCACGATGGCCCGGGCGTTTTCCGCGGCCATCTTCGCTTTGTCCACCTGGGCGGGGCTGACGGTGTACTCCCCGTCCCCCTGGCAGTCCTGGGCGGGCTGGAAGGAGATGGTCAGGTTCTGCACATATCCCCGGTTCCCATGGATGACATATTCGCAGCTGTAGGAATACCGCAGGCCATTCCAAAACATCTCATAGGGGCAGTCCAAGGCCAGCGCGTTACACACCCGTTCCACGCGGAGGGCCTCCTCCGCCTTCTCCTTCATTTTGGCCACAGTGGTATCCTGGTCGCTGCCCTTCGCCCCCAACTCCTCCAGCGTCCAGGAGAGGGAGAGCTGGTCGGGCACGCGCACCACGGTGCTTGACCTGCTGCCATCGGCGATCTTGGCCGCCTCGGCCTTCAGCACGCGGTATACCTCCCGCTCCGCGCCGGTCAGGCGGCTGCCCGCAGGCCCGTCGTCTCCGGCGGCGGCAAAGGCCGTGCCCGGCAGCAGGGCGGCGGCAAAGAGCAGGGCCAGCAGGATGGCTATCCATCTTTTTTTCATGTGATGTTCCCCTTTTTCTCTCATCCGGGCAGGATCCCCCGGCGCGGGCAGAGGCAGAATTATGATTTATTTTATCAGATTCCCGGGAGGATTACAAGGGGAACGGTCTATTGCTTCAGCCGGTCGATGACCGCCTGCTCCAGCTTGTCGCCGTACTTCATGGCCAGCAGGAACACCGCCGCCCCGGCGATCCCAAGCAGCGCCATGCCCCACAGCGGGATGGCCACCGTGGCGCTGCCCACCATGCAGGCCACCAGCAGCCCCCAGGGCCGGGCCAGCGCCACCAGCAAAATAAACCGCTTGAAGGGGATGTCGGTGAGCCCCGCCAGGATGCACAGGATGTCGTCAGGAAAGAAGGGGAACAGGAAGGCCAGCGCCAGGAACACGTCCCGTTTCCGGCGGATGAGGTCCAGGTATTTCTCGGACAGCTTCTCGCTGACGAACCGGCCCACGAATTTCTGCCCCAGCGCCCGGGCCAGGACGAACACTAGGGCGGAGCCCAGCGCCACGGCCCCCCAGGTGAGCAGGAAGGAGGGCCACAGCCCGAACAGGTACGCCCCCGCCGCGGCGGTGATGTTGCTGGGGATGGGGGCGATGACCACCGAGGCCAGCTGGATGCCGAAGTAGGCCAGGTGGGACCAGGGGGCGGAGCCGGCGATGTACTCGCCCATCCGCTCCGAAGAGCCCGCCGCCCGGAAGAACCCGGTGGCGTACAGCGCCCACACGCTGCCGCCCAGAATGGCGGCGGTCAGCGCCCAGAGGAGTATCCTGCCCGTTTTGCTCTCCATAAGCTTCCCTGCTTTCCCACACGGTCTTGATCTGTGCTTATTATGCCATTGCTGATATTATACCGAGCCTGGAAAAAAAGGCAACAAAGGTTATCTGAAAAAATCATGAAGATTTTTTTAGGATTGGGCGGGACCGCAAAAAAGCCCCCGGAGCAACGCTCCGGGGGCTTTCCGTTGACTTTTTAGTCGGTCACATAGGGCAGCAGGGCCACGTGACGGGCGCGCTTGATGGCGTCGGTCAGCTGGCGCTGATGCATGGCGCAGGTGCCGGTGGTGCGGCGGGGCAGGATCTTGGACCGCTCGGACAGATAGCGCTTCAGCTTCTGGGCGTCCTTGTAGTCGATCTGTTCCACCTTGTCCACGCAGAACGCGCACACCTTGCGGCGCTTGCGGTTGCCGCGGGGCTTCACATTATCCATAGCCATATTGGCAGACCTCCTTTATGTTGATGGCCCTTGCTCAGAAGGGCAGGTCGCCGTCGTCGTCAGCCAGCTCGGCGAACTGGTCGCCACCCGACGGGACGCCGTAATCGGCGGGGGCTGCGGGGGCCGCGGGACGGCTGCCGCCATAGCTGCCGCCGCCGTAACCGGGGGCGCCGCCATAGCTGTTGTTGCCGTAATTACCGCCGCCGTCCCCATCCCGGCGGGAGTCGGCAAAGTAGACGTTGTCCGCCACCACCTCGGCGGTGGTGCGGCGGTTGCCCTCCTTGTCGGTCCACTCCCGCATCTGGAGCCGGCCTTCCACCACGGCCAGACGGCCTTTGGCCAGATACCGGCTGACGAACTCACCGGTGCCGCGCCAGGCCACCACGTCGATCCAGTCGGTGGCCCGCTCGCCGGTGTTCTTGTCCTTGAAGTCCCGATCCACCGCCATGCGGAAGGTGGCCACGGGGGTGCCGGACTGGGTGTGGCGCAGCTCGGGGTCACGGGCCAGGCGGCCCATGATGACGATATGATTGAGCATGATGTTCTCCCTCTCAGGCGTCCTTCGCCACGATGATGGAACGCATGACGCTCACGTTGATGCGCATCAGACGGTCCAGCTCAGCGGGGAACGCGGGGTCGGAAGAGAAGGTCATCAGGACATAATAGCCCTCTTCCAGGTCGTTGATGGGATAGGCCAGACGGCGCTTGCCCCACTCGTCCACCTCGGACACGGTGCCGTGACCCTCAGCCAGCTCCTTGAAGCGGGCCACCAGGGCGGCGGTATCCTCCTCGCCCAAGGTGGGGTTGAGGATATAGAGCACCTCGTAGTTGCCACTCACTTTTGCCATTGTGTTTGCACCTCCTTATGGTCTTGTGGCCTCCGATCTCGCCGGAGGCAAGGATGTTATGCCGTGCGCACAAAGGCGCAGACTAATTTAGTATACACGAAAACCCGGGTTTGTCAAGGGGTCAACCCCTGTTTTCTGGGGATTTTCCCGCTTTTTTCCCCATTCCCGGCTTTCCCCAGAGATAGCGGGCGGCCAGCCGCTTCCACACAGAGGGACAGGCGCACAGCCGCTCCCGCTCCTTGTCCACAAAGGCGCGCATCTCGTCCAGCTCCTCCGGAGTCAGGGTGTGCTGGCTGAACTTCGCCTTCTGGGCCAGCTCCAGCGCCCGGGGGTGGAGCTCGCCGCCCCAGCGCTCCATGCGCCGCAGATAGCCGTAGCCGTCCAGCGCGGCCCGGTTGCGGTCGGGCCCAGCCAGCTTTTGGCTGCGATTCCGTTTGGGTAGGTACTGCCCCAGCCACAGCAGGGCGAACACCCCGGCGATGGCCGCCAGCCTCTTGCCGATCCTGATGAACGGGGTGAAGTCGATGCCGCCCTGTGGGCCGTCCTCCCCGTCCCCGGGCAGGGCGGCGCTGGGCGCTTCCGAGACGTCCGGCCCTTGGGACGGCGGGGGCGTGGGCGTCGGCGCCGGCGTGGGCTCCTCGCTCTCCGGCACGTCAAGGGAGGGCGTGGGGCTTGGCTCCGCCTCCCCCTGCTCATACCAGGTAAAGGCGGCGGCCGGGGTGACCTCCACCGGGTGCCAGCCGCAGTCGTCCACATAGACCTCCACCCAGGCGTGGGCGTTGTAGTCGGGCACATCCACCTTCTGCCCCGGCTGGGCTTGGGCGGTATAGCCGCTGACGTACCGGGCGGGTATGCCCATCTCCCGCAGCATCAGCACGGCGGCGGAGGCAAAGTGCATACAGTAACCCCGGCGGCTCTCGGTGAGGAAGTATTCCACCGGGTCTGTGCCTGACGGGGCGGCGGGGACGTCCGGGTCATATTCGCACAGCCGATCCAGCGCCAGGGCCGTTAAATTGGTGGCGTACACCGGGTCCCCGAAGAAATCATCGATGGAGGGCTTCCAGCTGGTGACCATTTGGGAGTACATCTCCTGGAGGCCCTCCTTCAGAAGTTGACGCAGCGTCCCTTCCAGCTCCTCCGGCACATCCAAATAGTGCTGATACACATAGCCGCGGTAGTACCGCTCCGCCGGGGAATTGGACTCGTACTCGATTTGTCCCGACAGCGGCGGCTCAAACGCCACTGTATAGCTGGGCCCGCCGGCAGGCTGGATCAAGTAGCTGTCCCGGACGGGCGTCACCCCCGCTTCCGCCCAGTCCTGCTCCAGCAGCTGATAGGGCGCGTATACCCCAGACACCCGGACGCGCTCCACCGTGGCGGTATACCTTCTCCCAACAGTGAAAACGGAGGCTTCCTGCCAGCCCTGGATCTTGATGTTTGAGCGCCGGTCGGCAGTGGTGGGAAACAGCAGCGGGGAAGGCGCGTCATCCAGCCCGGCCCCCTCCAGGGCGTCCAGATATTCCTGGTAGACGCCCTGGCCCAGCTCGGTCCAGCGGCCGTTCTCATACCGCCCCAGGGCCGAGCCCCAGAGGTAGAGCCGCCCGTCGTAGTCGGAGGTGACCCGCAGCATGGTGCGCCCGGTGTAGCTCAGCGGGCCGGCGCCGGCCAGGTCGGCGGCCTGGGCGGAACCCACATAGGTAACGCCGGACTGGAACGGCCCATCCCACCGGGAGAAGAATTCGGTCAGGCTGTCCCCGGCGGCATACAGCCGCCCCTCCGCCCACAGGGCCCAGCCGGGCCGGGTGTAGCCCTCCCGGGGCAGGAGCAGGGTGAGCCCCCACAACAGCAGCCCCACGGCGGGCAGCGCCGCCAGGGTGAGCGCCCCGCGGCGGTCGGGGGCCGCCCATTTGCACAGGTCGGTGAGCAGCATGGCGCACCAGCAGGCGCACAGCGCCATAAAGGCGGGCCAGCTGGGGAACAGGTCGGCCAGCAGGCCGGGCAGCAGGGGGGGCAGGGTGAGCAGCGCCACGATCCACCACCGCCGGGCCCGGACCACGGCCCAGCCCAGGGCAAGGGCCAGTCCCGCCAGCGCCAGCAGGAGGAACAGCCGGACGGCCTCCCCCTCTTCCAACCGGGTCAGCCCCGGGTCGTATTCGAATACCCAGCCCCAGCTCACCCACCGGGAGAACAGCTCGGTGACGGCGCGGACGGTGAGCCCCGCCCCCTGGAGCGCGTCCTCCCACTTTGCCAGCACGGCGGCGCCCCACAGGGCGGCCAGGGCGCCCGCCGCCGCCCCCCGGAACCGGGGCAGCGACCACACGGCCAGGGAGAGCAGGGCACATACCCCCGCCGCCAGGGCAAAATCCCCCATCTGGGCGGCACAGCGGTCCAGCGCGGTGGCGGACTGGCCCAGCGCCGTGTTCGCCGACCGCAGGGCGTCCGGATCGCCGTACAGGGTGAGGAAGCTGACGGCCAGCCCCACCATGGCGCACAGCAGCAGCAGGACGTCCCCCAGCGGGGTAAGGGGGGACAGCCGCTTTTCTTCCCGTTCAGCCATGGCCCTCACCCCCCGACCGGTCAACGTGGATGCGGAACACCGGCCCGCCCGGGCCCCGGAGCAGCTCGGGGCGGTCGTCCAGGCAGGGGCCTGTCAGCGGCGCGGGGGCGCTGAGCAGGGCCAGCACGCACACGGCGTACTCCCGCTCGTCGGATATGGCGCACAGCTGCGGCTCCCCCGCCCCGTCCAGCCACAGCACGGCGTGGGGCCGCTGGATCTCCAGAAGCGCACGGCTCAGCCCCAGCAGCTTGTCCAGCAGCCTGTCCAGCGCCTCGGGCGTCCCAAAGCGGTCCAGGGTGAGCAGGGGGAGGGGCACCATGGTGTCCGCCCGCTCCCGGACGATGAGCTCGTCCCACTTGGAGGACAGCTTCCAGTGTACCGACCGCATGGGGTCGCCGGGGCGGTACTCCCGCAGGTCGTAGTCCTCCCCCGGGCCGCGCCGCGCCGCGCTGCTGGGGGAGTGGGAGCCCTGCCCCTCCGGGATGGAGGGCGGCTCGGCCGCCTCGGGGATGGGACGGCACAGCAGCCGGGCGGGCGGCGGCGTTTCCAGCCGCCGGGAAAACAGCCCCAGGTAGTCGTACACCCGGGCCTTGTCCGCCCGCAGCTCCAAAAGGCCGCAGTGCCCGGTGGGGGCGGACAGCTCCACGGGCTTCCTCCGGGCCACGCCGGTCATGGTGAGCCGCCGGCTCTTGGTCTCATTTGTGAGCAGGTTCTTTTCGGTCAGGCGCAGGGCGACCCGGGCCAGGGGCAGGCCGGCCGGCGCCCCCACGGACAGCCGCCATTGCCCCGCCTCCCCCCGCTCCAGGACGGCGGGGTCGGCGGACAAGGACAGGCGGCAGCCCAGCATCCCCGGCAGGGACAGCGCCAGGGACAGCAGCGGCATTGCCAGGCACAGGGCCAGCAGGAAATGGGCCATGTAACTCTCGTTGGTGATCTGGAACAGGAACACCCCCACCAGCACCCCGCCGTATACGATACGCCGGTAAAGCATGGCCTACCGGACGCGGGGCGGCTGCACCGAGGAGAGCACCTCCCGGGCGATCTGCACCGCCCGCTGGGCGCCCCCCGCCGCCCCCGGCGGGAGGATCAGCCGGTGGGCGATGGCGTCCGTCCAGAGGTACTTCACGTCCTCGGGCACCACGTAATCCCGCCCGTGGAGGAAGGCGGACGCCCGGCACAGCGCCGCCAGGGAAATGGCCGCCCGGGGGCTTGCCCCCTGGGCCAGCTGGGGGGTGCTCCGGGTGGCCCGCACCAGTCGGAGGATGTAGTCCAGCACCGCCTCGCCCAGGAACACCCCGTCCACCAGGGTGCGCAGGCGGGCCAGCTCCTCCCGGCCCGCGGCCTGGGCCACCTCTGCCATGGGGTCGCCCCGGAGCTTGCGGCGCAGCAGCTCCATCTCGTCCCCGGGCTCGGGATAGCCCATGGACAGGCGCAGGGCGAAGCGGTCCAGCTGGGAGTCGGGCAGCAGCTGGGTGCCCGAGGCCCCCGCCGGGTTCTGGGTGGCGATGACCAGGAAGGGGTCGGGCACCGGGCGGGACACGCCGTCCACCGTCACCCGGCCCTCCTCCATGGCCTCCAGCAAGGCGGACTGGGTGCGGCTGGTGGCCCGGTTCAGCTCGTCGGCCAGAAACAGGTTGCACAGCAGCGCCCCGGGCTGGTACTCCATCTTCCCGGTGGCTTTGTCGTACAGGGAGAAGCCCGTCAGGTCGGAGGGCATCACGTCTGGGGTGAACTGCACCCGGTTATATTTCAGGCCCAGGGCCTTGGAAAAAGCGATGGCCAGGGTGGTCTTGCCCACGCCGGGGATGTCCTCCAGCAGCACGTGCCCCCGGGCCAGGATGGCCAGCAGGGTCTTGATCACGATCTCGTCTTTGCCTACCACGGCCTTCTTCACTTCATTGACCACCTGGGCGGCCAGCTGGGATTCGCTCATTTCGCGTCACTTCCTTGGTGCAAGAGTAAAAGGTATTATATCAAAAAAAGAGGGGCTTGAACAGTCCCCTGTTTTAAAGGGCGAGGGGCCGCAATTCATGCGCGGTCCCTCGCCCTCATTCAGATTTATTTTGCACTTCCCGCAAGGCCCGTTTAGCTGCCGTCAACACCTCTACGAGCGCTTTCATTTCCGTGCTGGAGCAGTCAGCCAGCAGTTCATTGATATCCTTCACCCGCACATGGGTGGACTTGCTTAAATTATCGCAAAGCAGATCATCAATGGAAATATCAAGCACATTGGCAATACGGATCAGTGTGGGGAGGCTCGGCTTTGTGTTGCCTCGTTCAATGTGGCTGTAATGAGCCGGCGTCAAATCAGCATATTCAGAGACGCTTTCCTGCGTAAGGCCGCGTTCCAGACGGTATTTCCTGATCCTGCTTCCAATGGCACGATAATCAATCTCCATAACTTATCCCTCACCGCATTTTCTATATTGTAAAGTCAAAACGCTTGTGCTATAATACGATGTAAGGTCATTAAGGGCTTATAACGCAAGTATGGCAAAATATTTCCCATGCAAATCGTGACCTACACAATATAGACCAAAAGAGAAATGGGGAGGAATTAACATGAGCTTTCACCATAAATTTTCAAAGCTTACTTCAGGAAATAATCAGAATAGAGGAGAATAGGATTATGGCAGCTAACGATGACCGTCAAAAATTACTTCAGCTAAAACAAGAGTTGGAAAAATGCAAAAAATTCATCAAAACTGCTCAAAAGGAGGCCGAAGACGAACTGAGGGAATGCCAGATTGATTATCAAGAAGCGTGTGAGGAAGTGGAAGAGATTGAGAGGGAGTATCAAAAAGATTTAAAAATTGCCGCTGATGAAAACTATAATATCCAACAGATACAAGTTATGGAGAAAATGACAGAAGAAGGAAGGGCGATGGCAAAAAGGCATAAAGATGCGGCATATGGGTATTTGGAAAAAGCCCAAGAGTACATGGAAAAGCTTCCGGAGCTGCTGGAGTTAGCAAAAGAGGAAGCAGAGAGCCTTGAAAAGCAAATTGCGCTATATGAATCCACCACTACCAGCGCACGGCAGATGATCGGTGGAGCGATTATTTGGGCTATCGTCATCTTTTTGATATTTAAAGCCTGTGGAGGATGAAAGTACAATTTGCCAAGGCCATATATGATGGCTTGTTTGAACAATAGGAGGAAAGAGCATGAAAGAAATACTGCTTCTCGTTTATGTGGTGGCTGGGTATTGGGCTGCCACACAAACTATATATGCTAATAAAATAATGATTGGCTCTTGGAGCGCAATCTTTGTGCAAAAGGTATTGGTAGGAGCGCTTTTGGGATGGATCTTGATCCCAATTGCAATTATAAAGTCGGCAATAGGCCGTTGAGCTTTCCATACATATTTAGCAAGTAATAACATGGCCGCCCTGCGGCCCATCAAGATGGGCTACAGGGCGGTTCTCCTTTGGGCAGTTAGGGAATGGAAAAAGCGCCCGGTCTTTCGACCGGGCGCTTCAAATTTGTTGTTTTACGCCAGCTTCCCCTTGGCCAGCTCGGTGAGCTGGGTGAAGGCGGCCTTGTCGTTGACGGCCAGCTCGGCCAGCATCTTGCGGTTGATCTCCACGCCGGCCAGCTTCAAGCCGTGCATGAAGGTGGAGTAGTTCATGCCGTTCATCTTGCACCCGGCGCTGATGCGGGCGATCCACAGCTGACGGAAGTCGCGCTTCTTCAGCCGGCGGCCCACGTAGGCGTACTGCAGGGACTTCATCACCTGCTCGTTGGCCATCTTGTAGTGCTTGCTCTTGGCGCCCCAGTAGCCCTTGGCCAGCTTGAGGATCTTATTCCTTCTCTTGCGCGTCATCATCGCGCCCTTGACTCGTGCCATTGTTGTTCAGCCTCCTGTATTGAGTAAAATATGATGTCGTCCCTTATTTGTAGGGAACCATGCGCTTGATGGTGGCCGCGTTGGTCACGTCGGCGTAGCCGCCCTTGCGGAGGCTTCTCTTGAGCTTGCGGGTCTTGCCGTGGCCGTTGAGCAGGTGGCTCTTGTTGGCGTGGGCGCGCTTGACCTTCCCGTTCTTGGTCAAATTGAAACGCTTCTTGGCGCCGCTGTGGGTTTTCACTTTAGGCATGGCGGTTGTCTCCTTTACGTGTGTTGATTGCGGCAAACGCCGCAGGGTGTAACTTACTGCTTATTGGTTTTCGCGCTCTTGGCGGACAGGAAGATGCTCATGTGCCGGCCCTCCAGCTTGGGCTCCTTGTCCAGCACGGCCAGCTCGGCGCACTGCTCGGCAAAGTCCAGCAGCAACTTGCGGCCGATGTCGGTGTGGGCCATCTCACGGCCCCGGAAACGGACGGTGACCTTCACCCGGTTGCCCTCGCCCAAAAACTTCTGGGCGCTGCGCAGCTTGGTGTTGAAGTCGCCGATGTCGATGCCCGGGGACATCCGGACCTCCTTGACCTCCACCACGTGCTGGTTCTTCTTGGCTTCCTTTTCCCGCTTGGACTGCTCGAAGCGGTACTTGCCGTAGTCCATGAGCTTGCACACGGGGGGAGTGGCGGTGGGGGAAATTTTGACCAGATCCAGCCCCGCCTCGTCGGCGCGGGCCTGAGCCTGGGCCGCGGACATGACGCCCAGCTGGGCGCCGTCGGCGCCGATGAGCCGCACCTCACGGTCGCGGATCTCCTCGTTGATCTGATGAGCCGTATTAGCTATGGTCACGCACCTCCAGATAAAAAATAAAGACGGGAATGCAAGAAAGCACCCACGTCCACAACAAAGCCCGCACAGACAAACCGTGCGCGTTTCACCATGTTGACCCCTTCGCCCGCGGCGGGAGGTGAGGACGGCGGAGCCGTTCCTGCTTCCTTTTGCCCAAGTATCATACCAGATGGGGAAGAGTTTGTCAACTGCTTTTTTTCCTTGTTCTCTTTTGCTATAATGAAAAAACATTCCTATATGCTTAGAACACTGAATCGGGATTTGTGGGGGGAAGATAAAATGGAAATCAAAAAAGCGACAGATATAGAAATGCTAAGCTTGTGGGGACATAAGAACATGGATTCAGTACCGCCAACTACATTGTTTTTTGCGCAAAACATATCATCTGGAAATGCCGAGTTTTGGACACTAAACGATAACGGTCAAATCATTGGTGAATTATATATCTTTTGGAAATTGAGTGATAAAGATTTTGCAGATGGAAAAAACAGAGCGTACTTATGTGCGTTTCGAATTAAAAGCGAATATCGTGGAAAAGGCCACGGGAGTTTTTTATTAAAAGAGATTTTGGAATACATCAAGAATAAAGGCATTCAAACTGTAACAATCGGCGTTGATGAGACAGAAGAGCATAATATTAGAATGTACCATAGATTCGGTTTTACAAATAAGATAAAAGATTGTTTTGAAGACCCTTGCAATGTCGATCGTGAGATGAAACCTAAGGCGAGTCCTTGCTTTTGGCTTCTTGCTAAAAGTCTATAGGCGTTTAGCAGCACGAAAGGTAACTGGGCTAAAAAACCGTGAAAGGAGACCCGCGTCATGCTCAACCTGCTGTACGCCCGGGCCGGGCAGGACATCCGTGGGGAGCTGCTGGGGCGGATGGGCCGCTCCCCCGCCCGCCGCCGTCTGCTCATCGTCCCCGAGCAGTACTCCCATGAGAGCGAACGGGCCATGTGCGCCGCCTTGAGAGATGCGAGATCCGGCGGGGCGTCTATGGCCTGCGAGGTGCTGTCCTTCACCCGTCTGGCGGGCCGGCTCACCGACGCCGCCGGGGGCGGGGCCGCCCCCATGCTGGACGCCGGGGGGCGGATGCTGCTGATGTACGCCGCCCTGCGCCGCGTGTCCGACGTACTGACCACCTACCGCGCCTCCTCCCGGAAGCCCGCGTTCCTGACGGGCCTGCTGGCCACGGTGGACGAGTGCCGCTCCTACCGGGTAGAGCCGGAAACCCTCATCGCCGCCGGGGAGGAGCTGGGGGACCGCCAGGGGGACAAGCTGAAGGATTTGGGACTCATTTACGCCGCCTACCAGGCGCTGGAAGCGGAAGGGGCCGCCGACCCCCGGGGGCGGCTTGACCGGCTGGCCCGTCAGCTGGAGGACACCCGCTGGGGGGCGGGGATGGCGTTCTACGTCTACGGCTTCACCGACTTCACCCCCCAGGAGGAGCGGGTGCTGTCCGCCCTCATGGCCCAGGGGGAGCTGACGGTGGCCTTCGTGTGCGGCACCGGGGACGACCCGTCCGGCATCTTCCAGCCCGCCCTCCGGGCGGCCCGGCGACTGGCGCGCATCGCCAGGGACAGCGCCGTCCCCGTCCGGGAGGAGACCCTGGACCGCCCCCTCCCCCGCCATCCGTCCCTGGCCTTTCTGGAGCAGAACCTGTTTGGCCCCATGCCCGAGACCCCCTGGCAGGGGGAGTGCGCCATTACCCGGATCGCCGCCGCCACCCCAAGGCAGGAGGCGGAGTGGTGCGCCGCGGAGATCCTGCGCCTGCTCCGGGAGGAAAACTTCCGCTGCCGGGACATCGCCGTGTGCGCCCGGCGCGGGGACGGGTACGGCGAACTCATCGACAGCGTGTTCGCCCGGTACGGGGTGCCTGTGTTCCGCTCCGCCATGGAGGACGTGCTGGAAAAGCCGGTGCTGGCACTGGTCACCTCCGCCCTGGCCGCGGCGGCGGAGGACTACCCCTATGAGGAGCTGTTCCGCTGCCTGAAGACCGGCCTGTGGAACATCACGGACGAGGAGCGGGACGAGCTGGAAAACTACGCCCTGACCTGGGATCTGAAGGGCTCCGCCTGGACCCGGAAAAAGCCCTGGGATATGCACCCGGAGGGCTACGGGCGGGAGTTCACCGAGGAAGACACCGCCCTCGTGGCCCGGCTGGACGAGCTGCGCCGGAAGGTCATCGCGCCGCTGGAAGCCCTGCGCAAAGGGACGGACAAGACGGGCCGAGGCCGCGCCCTGGCCCTCTACCAGCTGCTGGACGACATCGACCTGCCCACCCGTCTCGGACAGCGGGCGGACAGCCTGGAGGCCCGGGGCGACCGGAACACCGCCGCCCAGTACCGCCAGCTGTGGGACATTTTAGTGGGCGGGCTGGAGCAGTGCGCCCTTTTGCTGGAGGACACCGAGCTGGAGCTGGACGAGTTCTCCCGGCTGTTCTCCCTGGTGCTCAGCCAGTACGACGTGGGGGCCATCCCCGTATCCCTGGACGCGGTGACGGTGGGGGACGCCCCCCGCATGGCCCACAAGGAGGTCAAGGCGCTGTTCCTGCTGGGGGCTGACAGCGATTCCATCCCCGACTGCACCCCCTCGCCGGGGCTGTTCGACCACCAGGACCGGGACGTGCTGTCCGCCATGGAGGTGGAGCTGGCCCCCCGGCAGGAGGACAAGCTCCGCCGGGAGATGACCATCGCCTACGAGACCTGCGCCCGCCCGTCGGACAGGCTGTATCTCAGCTACGCCGCCGGGTCGGGGGACAACCAGAAAACGCCCTGCTTCCTCTGGGAGCGGCTGGGGGCGCTGTTCCCCGGCGGGCCGGTGATGGACGGGGCGGACCCCCTGGCCCGGCTGTCCGCCCCGGATGCGGCCCTGGAGCTGGCGGGCCGGGACAGGGGCGTAGCCGCCGCCCTGCGGCAGATCCCCGGCCTGGCCCCACGGGTGGAGCGCATCCAAAACGCCGCCCACTGGCGGCGGGGGCGGCTGTCCCGGCTGGCGGTGGACGAGCTGTTCGGGCCGGTGGTGCCCATGTCGGCCACGAGGCTCGACCTCTACAACTCCTGCCACTTCAGCCACTTCCTCCGCTTCGGCCTGGACGCCAAGCCCCGGCAGAGGGCCGCGTTCCGGCCCTCCGACTACGGCACCTTCGTCCACGACGTGTTGGAAAACACCCTGCGGGCGGCAAAAACAGAGGGCATTCCGCTGGACGATGCCGGCGAGGTGCGCCGCATCTCCCAGGAGGCCGCCGACCGCTACGAGCGGGAGGTGCTGACCGGCCTGGACGGCGAAACCGCCCGCTTCCGTTACCTCTTCCAGCGCATGAAACAGGCGGCGCTGGACGTGACCCAGAGCGTGTGCGCGGAGCTGGCGGTATCCGATTTCACCCCCGCCGCCTTCGAGCTGGGCTTCGGCCGGGGCAAGGAGCTGCCCCCGGTGGAGGTGGAGCGGGGGGTACGGCTGCGCCTGTCCGGCTTCGTGGACCGGGTGGACGAATGGCTCCATGACGGCAAGCGCTATCTCCGGGTGGTGGACTACAAAACCGGCAAAAAGAGCTTTGACTTCGCCGATGTGGAGGATGGGCGGGGCCTTCAAATGCTGCTCTACCTCTTTGCCCTGGCCCGGGAGGGGGAGCGGGCCCTGGGCCCCGGGGAGATCGTCCCCGCCGGGGTGCTGTACGTCCCCGCCCGCACCCCCCTGGTGGACGGCGAGCGGGGCATGACCGACGAGGACATCCAAAAGTCCCTGGACGGGCTGCTGCGCCGCCAGGGGCTGGTGCTGGACGACCCAGCGGTGCTGTCCGCCATGGAGCGCACCTCCGGCGGGAACTGCCGCTTCCTCCCCGTCAGCACGGGCCGGGGGGGCACGGACTACCTGGTCACCCCGGACCAGATGGAGGCGCTGGACGGATATATCACAGACGCTTTGGAGCGGGCCGCCGGGGAACTGGCGGCGGGCAACATCGATGCCGACCCCTATTGGCACAGCGCCGACAAGAACCCCTGCCGCTGGTGCGACTACAAGGCGGCCTGCCATTTTGAGGAGGGCTGCGGGGACGCGCGCCGGTTCCGAAAAGGGGTCAAGGCGGCGGAATTCTGGCGCTGGCTGGCCCAGCGGGAGGAGGAGAAGAAGCATGGCCATTGAGCTGACCCGGGAACAGCGCGCCGCGGTGGAAAACCGGGGGGGCGACCTGCTGGTGTCCGCCGCCGCCGGCTCGGGCAAGACCCGGGTGCTGGTGGAGCGGCTGATGGGCTATGTAGAAAGCGGCCAGGACATTGACCGCTTCCTGGTCATCACCTTCACCAACGCCGCCGCCGCCGAGCTGAGAAGCCGCGTCTCCGCCGCCATCCACGCCCGTCTGGCCCAGAAGCCGGGGGACCAACATCTGCGGCGCAGCGCCACCCTGGTGTATAAGGCCCCCATCTGCACCATCGACGCGTTCTGCCTGGACCTTCTGCGCCAATGGGGACACCTGGCCGATTTGGACCCCGACTTCCGCCTGTGCGACGAGGCGGAGGGGGACGAGCTGCGCCGCCGCGCCCTGGAGGAAGTATTGGAGGCCCGGTACGCCAACATCCAAAACGACGCCCCCTTTGCCGCCCTGGTGGACGCCCTGGCGGGGGAGCGGGACGACCGCACCCTGGAGGACGTGATCCTCTACATCCACAAGCAGGTGCAGGCCCAGGCCGACCCGGTGGGCTGGCTGAGGCTGCGCAAGCGGGATTTCGTGCTCCCGGAGGGCACCGGCCCGGAGGACACCCCCTGGGGCCGCGTCCTGCTGGCGGACACCCTTGAGCTGGCGGAGTACTGGCTGGAGACGCTGAAAAACCTGCGGGACGAGATCTACTTTGACGAACTGCTGGAAAAGAACTACGGGGCCTCCCTGAACGGCACCATGGGCGGGCTGAAAACGCTGTGCGCGGCCCTGAGCCGCGGCTGGGACGAGGCCGCCGCCTGCTTCCCCATCCCCTTCCCACGGGCGGGGAGCAAAAAAGGGGAATGCGACGAGGCCCTCAAGGCCCGCATGACCGCCCTGCGCAAGCGGTGCAAGGCCCAGCTCACCGAGCTGGGGGAGCGCTTCGACGTGGGCGCGGCCCAGGTCATGGACGACCTGCGGGCCGTGGGCCCCGCCATGGCGGCCCTTTTAGACGTGACCGCGGAATTCGACGCGGCCTTTGCCAAGCTCAAGCAGCGCCGCCACCTCATCGACTTCGCCGATGGGGAGCACCTGGCGGTGCGGCTCCTCACCGGCCCGGACGGCGCGCCCTCCGATCTGGCCCGGGACGCGGGCCGGCAGTTCACGGAGATCATGGTGGACGAGTACCAGGACACCAACGCCGTCCAGAACGCCATTTTCGGGGCGTTGTCCACGGGGGACAACCTGTTCATGGTGGGGGACGTGAAGCAGTCCATCTACCGCTTCCGGCTGGCGGAGCCGGCCATCTTCCTGAAAAAGTATGAGGCGTATCCCCCGGCGGAGGGGGCCGCCCCCGGCCAGGGCCGGAAGATCCTGCTGTCGGACAACTTCCGCTCCCGGCCCGAGGTGCTGGACGGGGTCAACTTCATCTTCCGCAACGTGATGACCCGGGCCGCCGGGGAGCTGGACTACACGGACGATGAGGCCCTGCGCCCGGGCCGCGCCGACCTGGCCCCGGACGGGCGGTACCGCGTGGAACTCAACTGCGTGGACCTGTCCACCCTCGCGGACGGCGGGGAGGGGGAGAAAACGGACAAGGACCTGGTCACCGCCCGGGCCGCCGCAAAGCGCGTCCGGGAACTGCTGGACAGCGGCCTGCCCATCGGGGAGCGGCCCGTCCGGGCGGAGGATATCGTCATCCTCCTGCGCTCGCCAGGGCCCGTACTGCGCCACTACGCCGCCGCCCTGGACGAGCTGTCCATCCCCTGGTCCGCCGATGGGGGGCAGGAGTTTTTCGGCACCACGGAAATTTCCGTTGCCATCGCCCTCCTGCAAGTGCTGGACAACCCCCGGCAGGACGTGGCCCTGCTGGCGGCCCTGCGCTCCCCCCTGTTCGACTTCACCCCCGACCGGCTGGCCCGCCTCCGGGCGGCGGGGGAGGGCACGGTGTACGACTGCCTTGCCGCCGGGGCGGAACGGGGGGAGGAGGACTGCTTGTCCTTCCTCACCCTGCTGGGCGAGCTGCGGGAGCTGGCGGCGGAGGAGAGCAGCCACCGCCTGCTGTGGCACATCTACGGGAGGCTGGACGTGCCCGCGGTCTTTGCCGCCATGCCCGACGGCCAGCGCCGCCGGGACAACCTGATGGCCCTGTATGACGAGGCGTGCCGGTTCGAGAGCGGCGGCCATCGGGGACTGATGGCCTTCCTGCTCCACCTGAGCCGGATGGCGGAAAACGGCATCCCCGTCCCCGTGCCGGGAAGCGGGGCGGGCGGGGTGCGCCTCCTGTCCATCCACAAGTCCAAGGGGCTGGAGTTCCCGGTGGTGCTGGTGTGCGGCCTGGACCGGCGGTTCAACGAGGCGGACACCAAAGCCACCCTCCTGTTCCACCCCGAGCTGGGCCTGGGCCCCAAGCGGGTGGACCGGGAACGGGGGCTGCGCTACACCACCATCGCCCGGGACGCGGTGGCCCTGCGGCTGCGCCGCCAGCTCCGGGCGGAGGAGATGCGGCTTTTGTACGTGGCCATGACCCGGGCGGAGCACAAGCTCATCCTGTTCTCCGCCGTCAACGGACACGGGGGGCAGCTTTCCTCCCTGGCGGGCCAGGCCCAGTGCCCGCCGCCCCCCCGGCAGATGGGGTCAGCCCAATCCATGTCGGACTGGGTGCTCACCCCCGCGCTGTGCCGGCAGGACAGCGGCCCCCTCTGGGCGGGGCTGGACGTCCCCCGCCCCCGGCTGACCGCGGACGAGGGATATCCCTGGGACATCCGGCTGCTGTCCGGGGCTGACTGCGAGCGGCCCCAGGGCCTGGGAGGCGGGGACGAAACCCGGGAAGCGGGGGACGCCGCGTTGCCCGAGGGGCTGGCCGAGCGGCTGAGCTGGCGCTACCCCCACACGGACTGCGCCGCCATCCCCTCCAAGCTCACCGCCACCCAGCTCAAAGGGCGGGAGAAGGACGCCGAGGCGGCGGAAAACGCCGCGGAACTGACATCTGCCGCCCCCCGCCTCACCGCCCCCCGGACCGCCCTGCGCCGCCCGGTGTTCGAGGGCCAGCGGCCCCTCACCCCCGCCCAGCGGGGCACCGCCCTGCACATGGTGATGCAGTACCTCGACTATGAGCGCACAAGCAGCTTTGAAGAGATCGCGGACGAGGTCACCCGCCTTGTCGCCGGGCAGTACATCACCCCCCAGCAGGGGAACGCGGTGAACCCGGCGGATATCCTGGCCTTCTTCCGCTCCGGGCTGGGGCGGCGGCTGCGCCGCTCAAGCCGGGTGGAGCGGGAGTTCAAGTTCTCCCTGCTGGCCCCGGCGGCGGACTACTACGAGGGGGCGGAGCCGGGGGAGGAAGTGCTCCTCCAGGGCGTGGTGGACTGCTGGTTCATGGAGGAGGACGGCACCGTCACCGTGGTGGATTTCAAGACCGACCGGGTCAGTGAAAGCGCCGTGACAAACCGCGCCCAGGACTACCGCCCCCAGCTGGACGCCTACACCCGGGCCCTGTCCCAGGCGGCGGGGGTGACGGTGGGCCGCCGGTATTTGTGGTTTTTTAGTGTGGGCCATGAGGTGGAGCTGTGACGGGCCTGCGCAGAAAAAGATTTGGGAAATCGAAAAAAGTCCTTGCATTTTTCCCCAAGACATGATAAGATACGGTTTGCGTTTACAAGGGGCCGTTGTGCTCCAGCACTGTGCGCCCCTGGACTTTTGATCGACAGAAAGAGGTGAATCCCCGTGAAGGAAGGCATCCATCCCAAGTACAACCACACCACCATTACGTGCGCGTGCGGCAACGTGATCGAGACTGGCTCGACCAAGAAGGACATCAAGGTGGAAGTCTGCTCCAAGTGTCACCCCTTCTACACCGGTAAGCAGAAGATGGTGGATACCGGCGGACGCGTCAGCCGCTTCAACAAGAAGTTCGGTTTGGGCTAAAACCTGTCACTTCAAAGACCCGCTGCAAGCGATTGCGGCGGGTCTTTCTCTTTTTTGCCCTGTGTGCATATACTAAACCCTATCATCATTTCATCAGGAGGTATCCCGTCATGTTTCAGAAAGTCGACCCGAAAACCCTAAACCTCAACCCCTTTGCCGCCGTTGGCGACCAGTGGATGCTCATCACCGCCGGGACGAAGGAGCGCTGCAATACCATGACCGCCTCCTGGGGCGGGCTGGGCGTGCTGTGGGGCGCGCCCATGGCCACCGCCTATATCCGCCCCCAGCGGTACACCAAGCGGTTCGTGGACGAGAACGAGTACTTCACCCTGTCCTTCTTCGGCCAGGAGTACCGTCCCCAGCTCAATCTGTGCGGCACCAAAAGCGGCCGGGACGTGGACAAGGTGAAGGAGTGCGGCTTCACCGTGGCCGAGGGGGCGGGGGGCGCGCCCTACTTTGAGCAGGCCGAGCTGGTGCTGGTGTGCCGCAAGCGCATGGCCATGCCCATGGATGCGGCCGCCATGCCGGAGGACGTAAAGGAGAAATGGTACAAGGGCGACTACCACACCATGTACTGGGGCGAGGTCGTGGAGGCGCTGAAGAAAGCATAACCTCCGAAAAGCAGGAGATTGGGAGTTGGCCCATGGATATCAAACATTTTTACGTGGAGAAAGGGGCGGGGGAAGCCCTCATCCTGCTCCACGGCAACGGGGAGAGCTGCGAATATTTTCAGCATCAAATCTCCGAATTTTCCGTCAAATATCATGTATATGCCCTTGACACCAGGGGACATGGGAAAACCCCCAGGGGCAAACGCCCCTTTACCATCCGCCAGTTTGCGGACGACCTGCTGGAATTCATGGATGAACGCGAAATCGGCAGGGCCCATCTGCTGGGGTTTTCCGATGGCGGCAATATCGCCATGGTGTTCGCAATCCGTCATCCGGGCCGGGTGGGCAGGCTGATTTTAAACGGCGCCAACCTGAACGCCGGGGGCGTCAAGCGCACCGTGCAGATTCCCATCGAGATCGGCTATCGGATCGCCCGGAAATTCGCGGGGAAAAGCGAGGGCGCGAAGCAAAACGCCGAAATGCTGGGCCTTATGGTGAATGATCCAAATGTGCCCGTACAGGAGCTTTCCAAAATTACCGCAAAGACGCTGGTGATCGCCGGAACAAAGGATATGATTCAAGGGCGCCATACCCGGTTGATCGCCAAAAGCATCCCGGAGGCAGAACTGGTCTTCCTCCAGGGCGATCACTTTATCGCCAGCAAAAGACCAGCGGAATTCAACCAGAAAATATTGGATTTCTTGGAGAAATAACGCAATTTTTGAAATAAGAGGTAAATAGAGACTATATGTTTGACAAAACCGAAGTAAAAGAGATCAACCGCGCCGTGCTGGTGGGCCTCAACGCCCCCGGCCTTTCCCGGGAGGAAAACGCCGACGACGAATCCCTGGACGAGCTGGCCGCCCTGCTGGACACGGCGGGGGGCCAGTGCCTGGGCACGGTGCTGCAAAACAAATCCTCCCCCGACTCCCGCACCTTCATCGGCGAGGGCAAGGTGGAGGAGGTGAAAGAGCTTGTCCAGCGCCTGGGGGCGGACATCGTCATCTTCGACAACCCCCTGTCCCCCTCCCAGCAGCGGGTGCTCACCGAGGAGCTGGGCGTCACCGTCATGGACCGCTCCGCCCTGATCCTGGACATCTTCGCCAAGCGGGCCCGCACCAGCGAGGGACGCTTGCAGGTGGCGCTGGCCCAGTACAAATACCTGCTGCCCCGGCTGACGGGTATGTGGAAGCATCTGGAGCGGCAGGAGGGCGCCATCGGCACCCGCGGCCCCGGCGAGACCCAGATGGAGACCGACCGGCGGATCATCCACCGGAAGATCAACAAGCTGGAGGACGAACTGCGGGACGTGCGCCGGGTCCGGGCCACCCAGCGGGAGCGTCGGGAGAAGAACGAGGTGCCTGTCGTGGCCATCGTGGGCTACACCAACGCGGGCAAGTCCACCCTGCTCAACGCCCTCACCGGGTCGGACATCCCGGCCAATGACCGGCTGTTCGACACCCTGGACACCACCACCCGGACGCTGGAGATCTCCGACACCTGCACGGCGCTGATCTCGGACACCGTGGGCTTCATCTCCAAGCTGCCCCACCAGCTGGTGGACGCCTTCAAGGCCACCCTGGAGGAGCTGACCTTTGCCGACCTGCTTGTCCACGTCATCGACGCCTCCGACCCCCACTGGCGGGAGCAGGCGGACGTGGTGGACCGGCTCATCCAGGAGCTGGGGGCGGCGGAAACGCCCCGGCTGGAGGTATTCAACAAGTGCGACAAGTTTGTGGGGGACATCCTGCCCCACGGGGAGGGCATCGTGTCCATCTCCGCCAAGACCGGCGCGGGACTGTCCGACCTGCTGTCCGCCATCGGAAAGCGGCTGGACACCGGGGTGCGCCGGGTGGAGCTGCGCCTGCCCTACGACAAGGGCGGCATTCTGGACGCGCTCTACCGGGAGGCCAAGGTGGAAAAGGTGGAGTACGGCGAGGTGATCGAGGTCACCGCCGTGTGTACCCCCAGGACCCTGGGGCGGCTGGATGATTACATCGTCCAGCGCTGAGCAAAAAAATACCGCGTGGAGCAGACAGCTCCGCGCGGTATCGCTTTATTCCCTGACGATATCCACCACCGTCAGCACCTCGTCCGCCACGGTGAAGCGTACCTCCAGCCCGGCAAAGCCGAAGCCGTACACCCGCCGGGGGTCGTCCTGGTAGTGGGGCCGGGGGTCCTGGGCCAGCACGGCCCGCAGCGCCGCCCGGCGGCTCTCCGGCACCCGCTCCATGAGCTCAGGCGGGATATCCACCGCCAGCGCCCCCTCCGGGGCCGCTCCGGCGAAGCCGCCCACCGCCTCGGGGCGGCAGTCGGCATAGGGGAGGTAGGGCTTGATGTCGAAAATGGGGGTGCCGTCCACCAGATCCGCCCCGGACACCACCAGCACCGGGCCGTCCGGCCCGGACAGCTCCACCCCCTCCAGCTTGACGCAGGACAGCCCGATGGGGTTGGGCCGGAAGGGGGAGCGGGTGGCGAACACCCCCACGCGCTGGTTGCCCCCCAGCCGGGGCGGACGCACCGTGGGCGACCAGCCCTCCCGGCGGTTCTTGGAGAATTCCCAAATCAGCCACAGGTGGGAGAACCCCTCGATGCCCCGCAGGGCCTCGGGGACGCGGTAGCGCGGCTCAAACACGATGGCGGAGCGCAGCTCCTCCACCAGCCCCGCCTGCCGGGGCACGCCGAACTTGGTGGGGAAGTCGGAGCGGATGTGGGCAATGGACTCCATCAGTCCACGTTGGGGCTGGCCCGCATGGCCAGGATGGTCTTGGCGATGAGGTCGTCCAGCTCCCAGCCCAGCATGGCCGCGCCCCGCTCGATGACCTCCCGGGAGCACCCGGCGGCGAACCTCTTGTCCTTATACTTCTTCTTCACCGACTTGACCTCCAAATCGCTGACGCTCTTGGAGGGCCGCATGAGGGCCGCCGCGCCGATGAGGCCGGTGAGCTCGTCCACGGCGAAGAGCACCTTTTCCATCTGGTGCTCCGGCTGGATATCTACCGTGAGGCCGTAGCCGTGGCTGGCGGTGGCGTGGACGACCGACTCGTCGATGTCCCGCTCCCGCATCAGCTCCTGGCTCTTGACGCAGTGCTGGTCGGGCCACTGCTCGAAGTCCAGGTCGTGGAGGATGCCCACGGCCTCCCAGAAATCGGCGTCCCCGCCGTAGCCCAGCTCCTGGGCGAACCAGCGCAGCACGTCGCCCACGGTGCGGGCGTGTTTGCGGTGAAAGTCGCCCTCGTTGAATTCACACAGAAGGTCCCAAGCCTGTTCGGGGGTGGGGATCATGGCAAACAGCTCCTTTGTTTGTATTTGAAGGAATCATATACCTGTTTCCGCTGTCTGTCAACTCCCTCCTGCCCTCTCACGCGTTGATATTCAGGCCCCCACGCACCCCGGCGGCGGTGAGCTCCAGCTCCTGGAGGGTGTACAGTCCGTTCCCCTTGTTCACCTCCGGCCTGATGGACGCCCCCAGCCGCTGGAGGCTGACAGCGGCCTCGAACACCCCGGCCTTTGCCCACCCATTCGGGCTGCTGAGCGCGACAGCATGGTACTTTGCCTCAAAGGACGCAAACACGGCCTGCACGCTGTCATAGACCTTCTTCACTTGCCCAACCTGGCCGCGGGCCTCCAGGGATACGCCCACCAGCTGGGCAAAGGAGTTTGCGGTCTCGTCCTTCGCCTCCTGATAGGAAGCGTCCAGCTTCGCGCTCTGCTCCTGAAGCTCATACCCGGAGAAGCTGTCCCGCAGGGCCATTTTCTGCGCCTCATAGGCGGCGGCCATCAGATCCACCCCGCCGCTCAGCTGCCCCATCTCATAGTTGGACGGGTCGAAAGTCACGCTGACGCTGAACTCCGCCTTCCCCTTGTAGTGGAAGCCGTTGACGCCGATGATGCCCGCGCTCCCGGAGATGGTTTTGGTGACTGTCCCGTCCTCCAACCTGGTCTCTGTGGTCTCCACGCCCCAGAGCCGCTGCCAGCCGTCCTCGTAGGACATCCGCTCCACCTCTGCGTCGATCCGGACGGCGTTGGAGAAGTCCAGCTTCCGCTTTTCGGGCTCATATTTGGTCATGACGCTGGCATATGTCCCTGTAAGGCGGGCAGATGCGGAATTGACAGACATATCGGACATGGGAATGCCTCCTTCGACTTTGCAGGCGCAAAATAACGCCAATTTTTGTATCTACAGTTTATATCGGCCATCGGCGCGGAAACTTAATGAAGGGAAAGCCGCCAGGCCGCCTATCGGCCGCCCGCCCCATTGACTTTTCCCCCGGAAACCAGTACAATACAAGGACTGTCGTAAAATTGCCGGAAGGGGAACCGCCATGGACAAACTCATCTACTTCGACTACGCCGCCACCACTCCCGTGAAGCGGGAGGCCGTGGAGGCCATGATGGCCGCCCTGGAGCAGTTCGGCAACCCCTCCTCCCGCTACGAGTACGCCCGCCGGGCCGCCCAGCGGGTGAAGGAGGACCGGGAGACCGTCGCCAAGGCGTTGGGCTGCTCCCCCGCCGAGCTGTACTTCACCTCCTGCGGCACCGAGAGCGACAACTGGGCCATCCGCCGGGGGGTAGAGGTCAGCCGCCGGAAAGGCAAGCACATCGTCACCACCGCCATGGAGCACGCCGCCGTGCTGGAGACCTGCAAGGATTTGGAGCGCCAGGGGTACGAGGTCACCTACCTCAAACCCGACAAGGCGGGCCGCGTCACCGTGGAACAGCTCACCGCCGCCCTCCGGCCCGACACCGTGCTGGTGTCCATGATGCTGGTGAACAACGAGACGGGCGTGATTTTGCCCGTGGCGGAGTGCGTAAAGGCCGTCAAAGCCTATGACCCCGCCATCCTGTTCCACTGCGACGGGGTGCAGGGCTTTTTGAAAACGCCAGAGCTCCTGGCCCGCCTGGGGGCGGACCTGGTGGCTGTCAGCGGCCATAAAATCGGCGCGCCCAAGGGCATCGGGGCGCTGTACATCAAAAAGGGCGTGCGCCTGCGCCCCCTGCTCACCGGGGGCGGCCAGGAGGACGGCCTGCGCTCCGGCACCGAGGCCACGGCGCAGATCGCCGGCTTCGCCGCCGCCGTCCGGGCCAACGCGGCGGACCCGGGCCGCCTGGAGCGGACCTCCGCCATCAAGGAATACACGCTGGCAAAGCTGAACGATGCCCTGCCAAAATTGGAGGTCATCTCCCCCGGGGACGCGCCCCACATCTGCGCCGTCACCCTCCCCGGCTACAAGAGCGAGGTGGTCGTCCGGGTGCTGGGGGATCAGGGCGTGTGCGTCTCCTCCGGCTCCGCCTGCCACAAGGGCAGGCCCAGCCATGTGTTCGCCGCCATGAACCTGCCCAAGCCCTGGCTGGACGGGGCGCTGCGGCTGTCCTTCTCCCCCGATTCCACAAAAGAGGAGGCGGACGCCCTGGTGTCCGCCCTCAAGGACGCGGCGGACAGTCTGTTCACCACTTTATCGTAAGGAGCCTCTGACCAATATGTTTAAGCTGTTCCAGCGGGAAAAGGGCTTTTACCGCACGCTGCTGGCCCTGGCCCTGCCCATCCTGCTTCAAAATCTGATCACCAACTCCCTGGGGCTCGTCGACACATTCATGGTGGGCGCCATGGGCCAGCTTCCCCTGGCCGGGGTCACCCTGGCCAATATCCCCGTGTTCGTGGTCCAGCTCATGATGTTCGGCATCCAGAGCGGCTCCTCCGTCCTCATCAGCCAGTACCGGGGCAAGGGGGACATGGAGGCCATCAACCGGGTGATGGGCATCGGGATGTACGCCGCCGGGTTTGTCGGGCTGGTATTCGCCCTCATCATGGGCCTTCTTCCCCATCAGTTCATGAGCCTGTTCGGCAAGGACCCCCAGGTCATCGCCACCGCCGCCCGGTACGCCCGGATCGTGGGCTGGTCCTACTTCTTCGACAGCTTCGTCCAGATCTACAACGGCGTCCACCGGGCCATGGGCGACCCCAAGCGGGGCCTGTATATCCTGGGCGTGTCCATGGCGTGCAACACCTTCCTGAACTGGGTGTTCATCTTCGGCAATCTGGGCGCCCCCCGGCTGGAGGTGGAGGGCGCCGCCCTGGCCACCCTGCTGGCCCGGGTGCTGTCCTGCTCCATCGCCGTCGTGTGGGCCGTCCGGGACAAAAACTTCCGCGTCGACCCCGCCCTGCTCTTCCGCCCCGGCGGGGAGATGACCCGGCGGTTCATCCGCTTCGCCACCCCCGTGATGTGCAACGAGACCCTCTGGGGGCTGGGTTCCTCCCTGTTTCCCACCATTATGGGCCACATGGACGGCTCGGAAGAGATTCTCGCTGCCTACGCCATCGCGGGCAACATCACCAACCTGTGTACCGTGGGCGTCTTCGCCATCGCGGGCACCGCCGCCATCCTGGTGGGCCAGGAGATCGGCTCGGGCCACGCGGACAAGGTGTACTCCCTGGGGGCGCTGCTCAACGCGCTGGCCTTCCTGTTCGGGCTGGCGGCGGGGCTGCTGTTCCTGGGATTGCTCCACGTATTCATCATCCCGGTGCTTTACCCCCTGTTTAAGCTGACGGATTCGGCGGCGGGGGATATCTGCACCATGATGCTCACGGTGGTGTTTATCATGATGCCCCTGCGCTCCTTTGAGTGTACCAACATCGTGGGGGTGCTCCGGGGCGGGGGCGACGTGCGGGCGGCCACCATCATCGACATCACGCCTTTGTGGCTGGTGGCCCTGCCGCTGGCTGCGCTGGCGGGGCTGGTGTTCAATCTGGGCATTTTGTGGGTGCAGCTGGCCACCATGAGCGAAAACGTGGTGAAGAGCATCGTGGGCTTCTGGCGGTTCCAGTCCGGCAAGTGGATCCGGGACGTAACGGTATCCAACTATTAAAATACGGCCGAGGGTTTCCCGGCGGGAAGCCCTCGGCTGCTTATTGTCACGCCGCGAAGCGGTCAGGACGCTCGCTTCTCCGCGCTTCTTTATTCCCCTTTGTATTTTTTCCTGGTGGCGATTCCGCCCCGTATATGGCGCTCCGCCTTATTCTCGTTGAGGATCTCCTTCACCTGTTGGTACAGCCCCTTGTTGATGGCGGGCAGGCGCTCGCTCAGGTCCTTATGTACGGTAGACTTGCTGATGCCGAAGCGGCTGGCGGCGGCCCGGACGGTGGTCTTATTTTCGATGATGTACAGCGCCAGCTCCTGGGCGCGCTCTTCCATGTTCCCCTTCACAAAGCAACACTCCCAACTGTGGTCTCGTCACGGTGATTTATATGCGGGAAGGGGCAGGGATATGAGGAAGGGGCGCTTGGCGCTTCCTAAATAAAAAATTAAACCTTGACCATATTTACAGCGCCGCCGAAAAAGTATATAATGGTCTTTGTTATCGCATTCCGGGAAAGGGGGATCACTATGGCAGACGGCTACGGCCCCGGCGGGCAGGATCCGCGAAACGGCTCTGAGCAGAACAACTACAACTACCACTACAATTACAGCTACGGATCCGGCAGGGGGACTACCCCTCCCGGCGGACGTAAGTCCCCCAAAAAATCCGATGACTGGGGGGAGTGGATCGGCATCGGCTTTTTGCTGTTCATCCTCCCCTTCTGGTTCACCAAGCTCATCGGCGGCATCTGGGCGGCACGTAAAATCGTCAACATCATCAACTCCGGCCAGGGGGACCAATACCGCCGGGAGGCCAGGAATGCCGCCAACCGGGCCCGGAACACGGCGGAGAACTTCTTCCAGCAGACCTCCGATAACATCGGCCGCCAGGCGGCTGACAGCGCCCGGCAGCAGGCCCAGGGTCCGGCCGCCGGCGCCTATCAATACGGCCGGCAAGACGCCCAGTCCCAGCAGAAGAAGCAGCCCACGGCCGAGCCCTGGGAGAGCTCTGACCCATCGGAGGCGCGCAAGCGCAGCCGCCGGCAGTCCAAGCTGATGGGCGGCAGCGGCAAGGGCCTCATCATCGCGGGCAGTATCGTGAGCGGTATCTTCGCCCTGGGCAGCGCGGCCATATCCATAGATGTGATCAGAAGCATTGTCTACGGTTATTTTTGGCCTGAAGATCTCATCGGGCTTATGGCCTGCCTGATGTTCATGGCCGGCGGACTTGGGATGCTGTTTTCCGGCATCGGCAAGGGCCGCACCAATGAGCGCTACCTCAACTACCTGGCCTACATCGGCGCCAATCGGGAGGTAGCCCTGGCCCCCATGGCCGCCAGCTTCGATGTGCCGGTGAGCAAGCTGTGCAAGGATCTGCGGCGGATGCTGGCCAAGGGCATCCTGCCCACGGGCTACCTGGATCTGGCCGAGGGCAAGCTGTTCCTCACCGAGATGGGCTACCGCGCCCCCGAGCCTGCGCGGCAGGCCCCGCCCGTCCAGGAGGAGACTCCCCAGCAGGCTGCCGCCCGGGAGGACGACATCCTCCGGGAGATCCGGCAGGTCAACGACGCCATCCCCGACGCGGCGATGACCGCCAAGATCAACCGCATTGAGGAGATCACAGGGAAAATTTTGGCTTATCAGAAGTCTCACCCCAACAAGGAGAGCCAGCTGCGCACCTTCCTGAATTACTATCTGCCCACCACCTTGAAGATCCTCCGGGCCTACGCCCAGCTGGACGCCCAGGGCATCGAGGGGGCGAACATCTCCGCCGCCAAGAAACGCATCGAGGACATGATGGACCAGGTGGTGTCTGGGTTCGAGAAGCAGCTCGACAAGCTGTTCCAGGACGACGCCATGGACATCACCTCGGACGTGGAAGTGCTGGAGAATATGCTCAAGAAGGACGGACTGTCCGACGAGGGCGGAATTACCATGACGCTGTGACAGGGTGACATTACTGGCTCAGACGCAAGGACTGATTGATATGGAACGGTTGATTAGTATCGTACTGCCGATTTATAACGGCGAGAGGTATATGCGGGAAAGTATCGACAGTATCTGCGCCCAAACCTATGCAAATTGGGAGCTTTTGATTGTGGATGACGGCTCAACAGATGCAACCGCTTCCATTGCCGGTGAATACGCGGGAAAGGATCCGCACATACACTATTATAAAAATCCTCAAAACATGGGGCTGCCCAAAACTCTTAATCGAGGATTTTTACTTGCTCACGGAGAATATTTGACTTGGACCTCTGATGACAATTACTATTACCCAACGGCACTTGAGGTAATGTGCAATGTTCTTGAAAGGGAGAATAAAGATCTTGTTTTTGCTTCCTACGACGTGATAGATGAAAATGGTACTATCGTAGACTGTATCAGGCCCAGCAGTTCCTTTCGCAATATAATTACAGGTTGGAACCCAGTGGGAGCTTGCTTCATGTATTCCCGAAAAGCTTATGAAGCCACTGGCGAATACGATCCAGATTTGCCCCTGGTGGAGGATTTTGACTACTGGCAAAGAATTTTCATGAAATTTGAACCAGCGGCTATTTACGATACACTGTACGCTTATCGTCATCATGGTGCTACATTGACAAGTACGATGAAGAAAGAGGTTTTCTATCGCACCCTGGAAAAGTGCTTGTTAAAAAATCGTCCGGGATTTGGCAAACTGGATTGCTTATCATCGTGCTATTTTTATCAAAGGCTATATGATTGCCAAAAAAATTTGAATGAAGACGGGCGACTGTATCGTTGGAAGTATCAATTTTACTGGGTCCTTTCTTTGGGGCCTCGTGTGCTTAATAGACTGCGTGAAGCACTTAAAAAAAGACTACCGAATTCTATAAAAAGCGCCCCCGGTCTATGACCGAGGGCGCTGCGTTTTATGACTTCCCACCCTTGAGGGCCTTCATCCGCTTCTCGTGGTTCAAAATGCGCTTGCGCAGGCGCAGGTTCTCCGGCGTGACCTCCAGCAGCTCGTCGTCCGCCAGAAATTCCAGGCACTGCTCCAAACTCAGCTGCTTGGGGGGCACCAGCCGCAGGGCCTCGTCGGAGCCGGAAGCCCGCATATTCGTCAATTGTTTCTTTTTGCACACGTTGACGGTGATGTCCTCCATCTTGGGGCACACGCCAACTACCATGCCCTCGTACACGGGCACGCCCGCGCCGATGAACAGCGCGCCCCGCTCCTGGGCGGCGAACAGGCCGTAGGTCACGGAATCGCCCTGCTCGTGGGCCACCAGGGAGCCGGTGTTGCGGCGCTGGATCTCCCCCTTGAAGGGGGCGTACTTTTCAAAGACAGAGGCCATGATGCCCTCGCCCTTGGTGTCGGTGAGGAACTCATTGCGGTAGCCGAACAGGCCCCGGGAGGGCACCAGGAACTCCAGCTTGGTGCGGCTGCCGACGGGGTCCATAGACAGGAACTCCCCCTTCCGTGCCCCCAGCTTCTCCATCACCGCGCCCACGCAGTCGGCGGGCACGTCGATGACCACCCGCTCCACCGGCTCGCACTTCTTGCCCTCTACCTCCTGGTACACCACGCGGGGGGGCGATACCTGGAACTCGTATCCCTCCCGGCGCATGGTCTCGATGAGGATAGACAGGGACATCTCGCCCCGGCCCGCCACGTTGAAGGAATCGGTGGACGCCTCCACCTCGGTGACCCGCAGGGACACGTCCTTCAGCGTCTCCCGGAACAGCCGGTCCCGGAGCTGGCGGCTGGTGACATACTTGCCCTCCCGCCCGGCGAAGGGGGAGTCGTTGACGGAGAAGGTCATCTCCAAAGTGGGGGCGGAGATTTTGACGAACTCAATGGGCTCAGGATTGGCAGGGGCGCAGACGGTGTCGCCGATGGTGATGTCGCCGATGCCGCTCATGGCGATGATCTCGCCGGCCTTGGCCTCGGTGACGGGGGTGCGGGCCAGGCCGTCGAAGGTGTACAGGGCGGTGGCCTTGGCTTTCTTGGGGGCTTCGTCCTGCTTGTGGTAGTTGCACACCACGATCTCCTGGTTCTGCTTCACCGTGCCCCGCTCAATGCGCCCCACGGCGATGCGGCCCACGAACTCGTTGTAGTCGATGGAGGACACCAGCATCTGGAAGGGGGCCTCCGGGTCGCAGTCCGGGGCGGGGATATAGTCCAAAATGGTCTCGAACAGGGGCACCAGGTCGGTGCCCGCCACGTCGGGGGAATAGCTGGCGGTGCCCTGCCGCCCGGAGCAGAACAGGGTGGGGGACTCGAACTGTTCGTCGGTGGCGTTCAGGTCCAGCAGCAGCTCCAGCACCTCGTCCATGACCTCGTGGATGCGCTGGTCGGGGCGGTCGATCTTGTTCACCACCACGATGACCTTGTGGCCCAGCTCCAGGGCTTTGGACAGCACGAACCGGGTCTGGGGCATGGGGCCCTCGGCGGCGTCCACCAGCAGGATGACGCCGTTGACCATCTTCAAAATGCGCTCCACCTCGCCGCCGAAGTCGGCGTGGCCCGGGGTGTCCACGATGTTGATCTTGGTGTCCTTATAGTGGACGGCGGTGTTCTTGGCCAGGATGGTGATGCCCCGCTCCCGCTCCAGGTCGTTGGAGTCCATGACCCGCTCCACGGTGGCCTGGTTCTCCCGGTAGATGCCGCCCTGCTTGAGCATCTCGTCCACCAGCGTCGTCTTGCCGTGGTCTACGTGGGCGATGATGGCGATGTTGCGTAATTTTTCGTTCTGCATATCTGTACCTTCTATCTGACTATAGAATCTTTTCTCTAAACACGAGTTATTATTATATCCCCAGTTTCCTCCGATTGCAACAGTCGGAAAAGCGGAATTGCGGGACTTTTTGGAAAATTTATTGTGCCGCATTGACAGAAGGCGGAAAATTCGTTAAAATAGCTTTGTTCATCGGCTGAATATGCCCCGGTAGCTCAGGGGATAGAGCATTCGCCTCCTAAGCGAAGGGTCGGACGTTCGAATCGTCTCCGGGGTGCCACGCCGCCGCAAGCGTCATATCGCTTGCGGCGGCGTCTTTTCATTTTGGGGCAAAAATCAACCGCCCAGCAGCTGCTGGGCGGTTGGTTTTTTGTCTTTCAGATCGGTTCAGCCGACATGGGCCGCGATGGCCGCTCGGATCATGGCCACGCACTCGTCCACTACCGGCCCGTCGCTCTCTGCCAGGGCGGCCAGGGGGGCGCGCACGCTCCCGATATCCGGCCCGCCATTGCGGCGGAGGATCTCTTTGATGACGGCGTACAGGTTGCCGTGGGCCGTACACATCTTGTAGATGATGCGGCAGCAGTCGTTCTGAACCTGCCGGGCCTCTTCCAGCTTGCCAGCGTGGAACAGCTCCATGGCCTTAATGTACAGTTCCGGCATAGCGGCGTAGGTCCCGCCGATGCCGCCGAGGGCCCCGGCGGCCAGGCCGGAGACGAACTGCTCGTCCGGGCCGTTGAACACGATAGCCCCTTCATCCCGCCACATCTGGATGTCCTGCACCGGCATAGAGGAGTTCTTCACGCCGATGACCCGGGGGTTCTTCAGCATCTCCCGCAGCAGGGGGGCGGACAGGGCTACCCCGGCCAGCTGGGGAATGTTGTAGATGATGAAGTCGGTGTTGGGGGCGGCGTCCGAGATGTCATTCCAGTACTTGGCCACTGCGTGGTCGGGCAGATGGAAATAGATGGGGGGGATGGCGGCAATGGCGTCCACGCCCTGGGCCTCGGCATGGGCGGCCAACTCCCGGCTGTCCGCCGTATTGTTGCAGGCCACGTGGGCGATGATGGTGAGCTTGCCCTTGGCCTCCGCCATCACGTTCTCCAGCACCAGCTTGCGCTCCGCCACGCTCTGGTAAATGCACTCGCCGGAGGAGCCGCCCACATACAGGCCCTTGACCCCCTTGTCCGCCAGATAGCGCACCAGGGAGCGCACCCGCTCCGGGGAGACGGCCCCGGCCTCGTCATAGCAGGCGTAGAACGCGGGGATGACACCCTGGTATTTGGTAAAATCTTTCATAGTTAAGCTCCTTCGCTCTCTTTGATCTTGATTTTAAATACCGCTTTGCTCACCGTCTCGGGTCCGTCCACCTGCATCTTGATTTTGTGGGCGTCGTCGGGGAAGACCACCAGGAAGTCCCCCGGGGCAAGGACCAGGCTGTGCCGCCCCTCTCCCCGGTAGGCATAGAAGTCCCCCTTCTCATCGAACTGGGTGAGGGCTGACGGCGAGGCCAGCTCCACCCGCTCCGACCCGGACAGCATGAGGTGGATATCCAGGTAGAGCCGGTGGGCCTCGAAAAACGCGTCCTCCTCCGGGATGGTCTCGTAGGTGAACTTGGTGCAGTAGACCTCCTCGCCCTTCAGCTCCACCCGGTCCTCCCCCAAGGAGGAGAGGAATTCCGGCGTGATATGCTCCAGGGCCAGGTCCAGGTTGGGGTGGATCCCCCGGTAATCCAGGGCGGTGCCGTTGGAAGCCAGTATCATGTCCTCACCCCTTCACCGCGCCCATGGTGATGCCCTTGGTGAAGTACTTCTGGAACACCAGGAACACGATGATGATGGGGACGGAGGCAAGGGCCGCGCCCGCCATCAGCAGGCCGTAGTCCTGGCCAAACTCGCCCTGCATCTTGGCGATACCCAGCGGCATGGACAGCACGTTGGTGCCGGTCAGCATGAGCAGCTGCATGAAGTAGTCGTTCCAGGTGTTGATGAAGGTGAAGATGGCCAGCGCGCCCACGCCCGGCTTGATCATGGGGAACACAACGGTGGTAAAGGTCTTGAGTTCGCCGCTGCCGTCGATGCGGGCGGCCTCCAGGATCTCACCGGGGATGCCCTCGGCGAACTGCTTCATCAGGAACACGCCGAAGGGCCAGCCTACCACGGGGAAGATGACCGACCAGAGGGTGTTGGTCAGGTGGAGGCTGTCCATCTCCCGCAGCAGGGGGATCAGGATGACCTGCTTGGGCAGGGCCATGGCGCACACGATGAGGGAGAACACGATGGTGCGGCCGATGAACCGCTTCTTTGCCAGAGCGTAACCGGCCAGGGAGGCGGTGATGCAGGTAAGCACCATAGCGGCCACCGACATAAACACCGTGTTGATGAGCCAGCGGAAGGCAGCGGGCAGCACCGGGCCGGTGGAGAACACGATCTGGGAGTTATCCTCAGTGAACCACTCGCTCAGGGGGATGTGGAGCTCCCACAGGGGGGCGCTGCGCTTGTCGAACAATGTGTCGAAGTTGCGCATGACCCACTCCTTGGGCCACCAGTCGGGGTTGCTGTTGTTGATGGAGGTGGGCGTTTTGAAGGCGCCGGTGATGATCCAGTACAGGGGGAAGAGGAAGATGACCGCCGCGATGATGATGATCAGGATCAGGGTGATGGTCCGATATGCGGACGTGCGTTTAATGCCTGTGTTCATATCTTCCCCTCCTCTCAACTGTCAGACTTGGCCAGCTTGAACTGGACCGCGGACAGCGCCGCGATGCACAGGGCCAGGATGACGCCCATGGCGTTGGCGTAGCCGTAGCGGTACAGGTTGAAGGCGCTGTAGTAGATGTAGTACATCACCGTGTCCGTGGCATGGTTCGGGCCGCCGGAAGTCAGCAGCTGGATCAGCGCGAAGCACTGGAAGCTGTTGATGGTGGTGATGACCAGGATGTACAGGGTGGTGGGCATGATCTGGGGCCACTTCACCTTCCAGAACACCTGGAGGTCGGTGGCGCCGTCCACCTGGGCGGCCTCCACCAGAGTCTGGTCCACATTGCCCAGGGCGGAGACATACAGCACGATGGGCTGGCCTACGGAGGTGGTGAACAAGATCAGAATGATGCACCCCAGGGCAAACTTGGGGTCACCCAGCCAGTTGATGTTCTTCTCCCACAGGCCTGCGCTGGTGCCCACGAAGTTCAGGATGCCGTTGTAGTAGTGGTAGATCCACTTCCACACCACGGTGACGGCCACGGAGCCGGTGACCACGGGCAGATAGAAGATCACGCGGAAGGCGGAGCACGCCCAGCCCGTCATATTATAGATGCGCGCGCCCACCCACAGGGAGAACACACACACCGTGGGGACCGAGACCACCACGATGATCACGGTGTTCAGCAGGGCCTTCAGGAAGGTCTTATCCTGGAACAAATCTACGTAGTTTTTCAGCCCGATAAAGCTGCTGGTCCCGCCGGCGCTCATGGTGGCGTTGGTCAGGCTCATAACCACGCACATCACCATAGGGTAAATGACGAAGGTCAGGAAAAACAGCAGGCTGGGGAGCAGGAACAGGTAGCCCGCGATGGTCTCACGCCGGACCAGGGCACGGCTCATTCCGCCAGGTTTTATTTTAGACAAAGTACGGACCTCCTCTCGTGTTGGGAAGCGGCGTCAGGAAACAGCGCGCCCCCCCTGCGCGATCACGCAGGGAGGGCGCGCATTACCCTAAATCTGGTTTCGTTGGATCGCCGGAGGCTTAGCCCGCCTCGGCGGCCTCGGCCGCGGCGTTGGCGGTGGCCACGAAGTCGTTCAGAGCGGTCTGGACGTCCTTGGTGCCGCTGCCGATGTTCTGCAGCTCGTTCCACCAAGCGGTACGGGCCTCAGGCCAGCCCAGGGTGATCTGGTAGTAGGGGCCCATGAAGGGAACCAGCTTGCCGTACTCGGTCATGATCTCGTTGCCCGCGTACATGCCGGCCACTTCGCGCACGGGCCAATAGCCGGTGGCTTCCACGATCTTGGAGTACTGGGCCTCGTCCTCGGTCATGAACTTGGCGAAAGCCTTGGCAGCCTCGATCTTAGCGGCGTCGCCGTTGTCAAAGATGCCGAAGCCCCAGATGCCGCCCTGGAGGACGGGGTCACCGGACTCGGTGGGGAAGGCCATGGGGAAGATCTCGAACTCAGCGGTCAGGCCCTGGGTCTCGCTCTGGGCAGCGCCCACGTTCCAGCAGGTGGCCATGGCCAGGGTGCCGTTGCAGAACAGAGTGATCTCGTCGCCGCCCACGATGCCGGGATCGAACTCGATGCCGTTCACATCGACCAGGGCCTGGAGGGCCTTGACGTTCTCCTCGCAGTTAGCGGTGTAGCGGGTGAAGTCGGAGTTGGTGTACTGGCCGCCGTACATATTGGTCACCAGAGCGCGGTTGCCCTGGTCGCCGCCCTGGCCGCCGCAGAAGACCACGCCCACCTGGGGATGGATGGCGGCAACGGCCTCAACGGCCTTCAGGAAGTCGGTGGTGGACTTCCAGGTGTGGGTATCCTCGTTGATGTACTGCATGGCGCCGGCCTCGGTGAAGAGGTCCTTGTTGATGCCCATGCAGTGGGCGGTCTGGCAGACGGGCAGCTCGTACATAGCGCCGGCGGTGTTGGTGCAGGAGCTGGCGGTCACGTCATAAGTACCGGCGGGGAGCAGGTCCTTCAGGTCGACCAGGTAGCCCTTGGCGCCCCAGTTGGCCACCAGACGCTCGGGACCCTCGAAGATCAGGTCGGGGGCGCTGTTGCTCTCGATCATGCCGTTGACGGTCTGGTCGCCGTTGGTGTAGTCCAGGTACACCACGTCGATCTTCACGTTGGGATACACGGCGTTGAAGTCGGCGATCAGAGCCTTGACCACGGACTCGTCGGTCATCTTGCCGACGGGGTAGGTGGCCAGGACCAGGTTGGCGCTCAGGTCGTTGCTGGCGGGCTCGCTGTCGTCGGGCTGATTGGCGGGCTCGCTGTTGGCGGGGGGATTGTCAGGAGTCTTGGACTCCTCGACGGTCTTGTTGCCGCAAGCAGCCAGGGCCAGGATCATGCACAGCGCCAGCAGCAGCGCCAGGGCCTTGCGAATGTTCTTCATTCTGATGTCCTCCTCATTTTCAATGATTTTCGACCTCGCGAACAGTGAGGTGTTGTACAGATTGTATAATTTTTCATCGCGCTTGTCAATACACTTTTGCAAATTATTTTGCAAGTTGTTTCTTTGGATGAAAATTTTATTCCATCATTTGGAGATTTTCACTTCTCCAGCAGCTCTCCCAGGATGCCGTCCACCAGGGTCAGGGAGCGGGGCACATGGAAGGGGCCCTTGAAGGTGGAGCCCTTGGTGCTGGGCATGGTGGGCAGGCCGTCCCGGCGCAGGTAGCCGTACCACTCGCCGTACTCGGGGTCGGCGAAATGCTCCTTGCAGTAGTCCACCGTCTTGTAGAACCAGTCCAGGTACTTCTCGTCCCCGGTGTCCCGGTAGAGCATGGAGGCGGCGATCATGATCTCGTTGTGGGGCCACCACAGCTTCATGTCGTGCTCGTAGGCCTCGGGGGGCTTGCCCAGGCAGTCGGTGAAGTAGAGCAGCCCGCCGTACTCCTTGTCCCAGCCGGCCTCGATGGCCCAGTCGAAGATCTGGGCGGCCTTGCCCACCAGCTCCTTGTCGCCGGTGCGCTGGGCGTGCTCCAGCAGGAACCACACGCCCTCGATGTCGTGGCCGGGGTTGACGGTGCGGCCCTCGGTGTAGTACAGCCGGGGGGTGCCGTCCGTGTCCACGTTTTCCAGCACGCACTTCAGCTCGGGCTTGACGTGGTACTTGAAGATCTCGTCCACGCACTGCTGGGCCCGCTCTTCATACAGGGCCTTCCGCTCGGGGTCCACCCGGAGCATCACCCCGGTGACGTTGAGGATAATCATCGGCCCGCCGAACGCCCGGCCCTGGCGGGTCTCGGGGATGGTCTTGGGCCCCAGCCCCGTGGGGTCGGCCATGCCGTGGTTCAGGTCCCAGTACAGGTCGTAAGCCCTTCTCGCCCGCTCCAGGCGGACGGCCTCGCCGGTAACGCCATAGTATTCGGCGTTGGCCAGGGCGTAGAACGCCTCGGAGAAATAGTACCGCCGCTGGCGCAGGGGCTTGCCGTCCTCGGTGACGGTGAAGTACATCCGATCCCCGGCAGCGCGGTTGATGCAGTGCGCTTCCATAAAGTCCAGGCAGCTCCGGCTGGCCTCCAGCCACTCCTCCTTCACGCCGTAGGTATGGCACAGGAAAGCAAAGATCCAGCCGCAGCGGCCCTGCATCCACACGCTCTTGTCCGTGGAATAGATCTCGCCCTTCCGGTCCAGGCAGGTGTACACCCCACCGTGCTCCCGGTCCATGCCGTGCTCCAGCCAAAAGGCGGCGCAGCGGTCCAGCTCATCCCGCACCCACTGGCGGGTCTGCTCCATTTTTACCCGATCCATATCCGATCCCCGTCCTTTCATTTGTGCACCGTGCGCAGACGGATTCCCTCCCGGTCCGCGCGCCTTGTGTGATTTTCACACCCTATACCCGGATTGTACCATCCCGGAGCGGATTTTTCAAGAATTATATTTTTTGCAAATTCTTTCTGTTTTTTTGCGAAACCACGTGACAGCCGCCCCCGCCCGTGCTATTATGGCAGTACCATTACATATTAAAGACATGGAGGTTCCGCGTTTATGAAAAAGCATATCATCTGTTTGGGCGATTCCAACACCCACGGCTACTGCGCCGACCCCGCCGACTGCGCCGACCCCGCCCTGGCCCGCTTCAACGAGGACGAGCGGTGGACCAAGCTGCTGCAAAAGGCCCTGGGGGACGACTACCTGGTGTTTGAAGAGGGCCTGTCCGGCCGCACCACCGTGTTCCAGGACCCGCTGTACGAGGGGCTGGACGCGCTGAGCTACCTCTGGCCCTGCCTGAAGAGCCACGAGCCGGTGAGCCTGCTCATCATCATGCTGGGCACCAACGACAGCAAGGAGCGCTTCGGCATGAACGCCTTCGCCATCAGCCTGGGGATGCGCCGCCTGGTGCAAAAGGCCCAGACCACCGACTGCTGGGGCCCGGGCGGCAAACCCAATATCCTCATCGTCGCCCCGCCCGCCATCGGCGAGGGGGTGCTCACCTCCCCGGTGGCCGACGAGATGGGCACCATGGGCCCGGGCTGCGTGGAGAAGTCCCGCAAGCTCCCGGCGGAGTACAAACGGGTGGCGGCCGAGGTGGGCTGCCACTTCCTGGACGCCAATGAGGTCGGCGCGGAGTTCAACACCATCGACTTCATGCACCTGACCAGCCGGGGCCACGCCACCCTGGCCGCCGCCCTGGCGGAGCTGGTGCCCACGCTGCTATGAACCAGATCTTCAACCCGGAAAACTACTTCTGGAAGTGCTTTGACAAGGCGGCGGACGTGGTGGGGCTGAGCCTGCTGTGGTTCCTCTGCTCCCTGCCGGTGGTCACCCTGCCCGCCGCCTCCACCGCCCTGTACGACTGTGCCGTCCGCTGCGTCCGGGGCGGGGAGCCCACCGTCTACAGCCGCTTTTTCCGCACCTTCCGGGCGGAATTCAAGCTGGCCGCCCCGGCGGGCCTGCTGTGGGGCGGGTTGGCGCTGCTGCCCATAGCGGGCTCCAATCTCCTGGCGAACGCCGCCCAGGGCTCCAAACCGCTGGCGGTGCTGTCGGTGGCGTACTATGTGCTCACCGCCATACCCGCCGGGATGCTGTGCTGGCTGTTCCCGCTGGCGTCCCGGTACAAGCTCACCTTCCGGGAGCTGAACCGCACCGCCCTCCAGCTCTGGTTCGCCCACCTGCCCTCCTCCCTGGCCATGGCGGCCCTGCTGGCGCTGTGTGTGGATCTCACCGTCCAGCTGCTGCTGCCGGTGTGCTGCCTGCCCTGTCTATTGGCGCTGATCCACTCCCTGTTCGTGGAGCGCGCGTTCCAAAAGCATATGCCGGAGGAGGAATCCCCCGCGTAAACAAAAGGCCCCGGGACAATGTCCCGGAGCCTTTTTCAGCTTTTCCGTTGCTGGGGAAAGACCGTCTTTTATTCCGCCTGGCTCTCGCTGTAGAATTCCTCCAGCACCTCGTGGCAGTTGAGCACGGCCTCGTCCTCATCCCCTCTCAGGGTGGTGAGCTCGGGCATGACCACATCGCTGTACACCGCGAAATTGGCCAGGATGTCCCGCACGAAGGCCACCGTGACCAGCTCGTCGGGGTCAAAGCCGTCATCGGGGATGATCTCGATGGAGTGGGCCCAGCTGATGGCCGGGGCGTACTCGTGGTCCCCAACCACCTCGACCTCGGGCTCGCCCTCGTGCCGCCACAGGTAGTCGACGAACTCGCCGCGGGTCACCGGGCCTTCAGCCAGAGGCACGGTAGGATCGTCGATCTCAACGGTCGGCTCGTCGGAAACGTACAGCGAAGGATCGGTGGGAACGACCACCACGGGCGCGGGCGCGGGCTCGGGCTCGACGGGATTCTCGGGCACCACGGTGTAGGTGCCGTCCTCGTTATTCACAAAGGTGTAGCCTTCCGCGATATAATTCTTAATGTCCTCGTCGGAGAACGTGCCGCCGGTGACGGTGAAGCCGCTTCCGTTACGCACGCTGACGTCGTCGCCGTCCTTGCCGGCCTGGTTGCCTTTGATCACGCCGCCGGTCACGGTGAGGTTGTGCCCAGCCCCGTTTACATCCACGCCGCCGCCGAAACCGTCAGCGGTATTGCCGCTGATCTCGCCGCCCTTCATGGTGAAGTTGCCGCTCACGATCACGCCGGCGCCGCTGCCGCCGCTCGTACCCGCGGTGCTATTGCCGGTGATTTTGCCGCTCTCCAAAGTGGCGTTGCCCCAGACAATGAGGCCCTGGCCCTTGTTATGGCCCGCAGTGGTCAGGTCAGGAGAACCATGACCGCCGGTGATGGAACCGGCCACATAGGTCCCGTCCTCATCGTGGGCCTTGCTGTCCCGGATGGTCAGGTTAGCATTTGTCTCGGTCTCAGATCCCACAACGATGACGGCGCCATTGCCCTTAGAGCCGTCGATATTATGGCCGTTCAGATCCAGGATGTTCTTGGTGTCCTCTTTGTTTTCATGCACGACAATGGACTTCTCGTTGTCCTCGCGCACGACATCCTCGTAGAGCTTCACAACGCGGCCCTCGTCGGTATTATTGGCCTCGATGCTGCGATCCCCGTTTTCATTGTATACGACGTCCTTCTTCCCATTAAGAACCTCGTGGAGATCGGTGAACGTCGCCGCGAAAGACGGGGCGATCAGGCCGGCGCACAGCGCCAGGGACAGGCCCACAGACAGGGTCTTTTGGATATACTTTTTCGCCATCATTTTTTCCTCCTCATATAAAAGTCGTAATATGATCAGAAGTTAAAATCCTGGCGGCCGGGCTGCCATCGCGCCGAACCGCGGCGCCTTAGGCCCCTTTGCTTTGCGTCCCACCCTTTCGGATGGTTTGCCCTTTTCAGAACGTTGCCGGGAACATATACTGCGGTTCCCGCGGCCTATCATCCTCCCCTGTTGATTGAGTGCGGCTCCTTTTCTTGTGGAACAAGAAAAGGAGTTGCGCCCAGGCGCAACTCCTCAGGTTCCAGTAATAATAAGGTGAGGGAATCACCTGCAACTGGCTGCCACCCCGATCGGGAAGGCCCTGTAGCTTTGCGCCGCTGGCTTTCGCCAGGTTTGCCTTTACTTTATGGGCTCATTATAGCAGGCGTCCTGGCGGTTGTCAAGGGGGTATTTGAAAAAATTTTTAAAATCCCCAAAAATTTGTCCCCGCTGTTTTTTGTGATCTATCCATTGCTTTTTATGGGAAGCTGGTGTAAACTATATTAATTCAACAAAATTTTCCCACAGGAGGTTGCCGTTATGGCGTACACGTTCGCGCAATATCAAGAAAGCGCTGATTACATCAAGGAAAAGATCGGGGAGTTTATCCCCAAAGTTGCCATGGTGCTGGGCTCCGGCCTGGGCTTCCTGGGCGACGTGGTGGAAAATCCCACCGCCATCCCCTACGGCGAGATCCCCCATTTCAAGGCGTCCACCGCCCCCGGGCACAAGGGGCAGCTGGTGTTCGGCGCCCTGGCGGGGCAGAAGGTGGCCGTCATGCAGGGCAGGATGCACCACTACGAGGGCTACGGCTACGACGACGTGTCCTACGCCGTGCGCGTCCTGCGGCTGCTGGGGTGCGACACGCTGGTGGTCACCAACGCCGCCGGCTGCGTGCGCACCGACTGGCAGGCGGGCGATCTGATGCTCATCACCGACCACATTAAAATGTTCTCCGAGTCCCCCCTCCGGGGGGCGAACCTCCCCGAGTTCGGCGTGCGCTTCCCGGACGCCTCCCACCTGTACACCACCCGGCTCCAGGACGTGGCCCGCGCGGCGGCGGCGGAGCTGTCCATCCCACTGCGGGAGGGCGTGTACTTCTACTGCTACGGCCCCCAGTACGAGACCCCCGCCGAGATCCGCGCGGCCCGCATCCTGGGCGGCGACGCGGTGGGCATGTCCACCGCCCCGGAGGTCATCGTGGCGGGCCACTGCGGCATGGAGGTGCTGGGCTTCACCCTGCTGAGCAACATGGCCGCGGGCATCCTGGACCAGCCCCTCAGCGAGAAAGAGGTGCTGGACGCCGCCGAGGCGGCGAAGGACAAGTTCTCCCGGCTGGTGCTGGCCTGCCTGGAAAAGCTGTAAGGGGGCTGTTTTCATGACCACACTGTTTACCAACGTCACCGCCCTGCTGATGGACCAGGGCTTCACCACCCTGCGGGACGGCTATGTGGCGGTGGAGGGGGCCAACATCTCTTACGTGGGCCCTGACCGCCCCGTGGGTGAGTTTGACCAGACCATCGACTGCGCCGGCAAGGTGATGATGCCCGGCTTCGTCAACTGCCACACCCACATCCCCATGACCCTCATGCGGGGGTACGGCGGCGGGTGCGACCTGCACACCTGGCTCAACGACTTTATCTTCCCCGCCGAGGCCAAGTGGGACGACCGGGCCATCGCCGCCGCCACCGGCCTGGGGCTGGCGGAGATGATTTCCTGCGGCGTCACCTGCATCGCGGATATGTATATGCGCACCGGGGTCATCGCCCGGCAGGTGCTGGACGCGGGCATTTCCGCCAACCTGTCCGTGGGCGGGGTGTACTTCGGCGCGCCCGAGGACTTCTCCCCGGACAAGTGCGGCGACTGCGCCAACCAGAAGGCCCTCACCGAAGAGTGGCACATGGCCGGGGACGGCCAGATCGTCGCCGACGCCTCCATCCACGGGGAATACACCTCCTCCGCCCCCCTGTGGCAGTGGATGGCGGACTACGCCAAAACCCACAACCTGGGGATGCACGTCCACATCTCCGAGACGGAAAAGGAGCACGAGGAGTGCAAGGGCCGCCGGGGCGGCCTCACCCCCATCCAAATTCTGGACCAGTACGGCGTGTGGGACACCCGGGCCATCGCCGCCCACTGCGTCCACACCACCCCCGAGGACTGGGCCATCATGGCGGACAAGGGCGTGTCCTGCGTCCACAACCCCTATTCCAACCTGAAGCTGGGCTCCGGCGTGGCCCCCATCCCCGCCATGCTCCAGGCCGGGGTGAACGTGGCCCTGGGCACCGACGGGGTGAGCTCCCACAACAGCGTGGACTTCTTTGACGACATGAAGCTGGCCGCCATCCTCCACAACGGCGTGTCCCGGGACCCCATGGCCATGACGGCCCGCCAGGCCCTGGAAATGGCCACCGTCAGCGGGGCGAAGGCCCTGGGCCGGAACACCGGGCGCATCGAGGCGGGCGCCGCGGCCGACCTGATCCTGGTGGACTTCGACGCCCCCAACCTGACCCCCTGCCACGACGAGGCGGAAAACCTGGTGTTCTCCGCCCACGGCTCCAACGTGTGGATGAATATGGCACGGGGAAAAGTCATATACAAAAACGGGGCTTTCCTGACCCTGGATCTGGAGAAGATCAGGGCCGAGGTCAAGCAGTACGCCCTGCCCCTTATCTTCCACTGATAGGAAAGGTCTGAGGATATGTCTGCATCCACCCCCAAAAAGAATACCTTTTTCGGCGGCGCCGCCATCCTGGCGGCCAGCGTGGTGCTGGTCAAGGTCATCGGCGCGCTGTATAAGATCCCCCTGGGCGGCATCCTCACCGACGCGGCCTTCGCCGACTTCAACACCGCCTATTATATCTACTCCCTGCTCATCATCATCTCCACCGGCGGCCTGCCGGTGGCCCTGTCCAAGATGGTGTCCGAGGCCCACGCCCAGGGCAGGGGCAACCAGGTGCAGAAGGTCTTCCGGCTGGCCATGGGGGCTTTCTGCGCCCTGGGCGCGCTGAGCTGCGCCATTATGCTCTTCTTCCCCAAGCAGCTGGCGGAGCTGATGAACAACTCCCACAGCTATTGGAGCATCCTGGCCCTGGCCCCCGCCCTGTTCTTCATCTGCCCCATGTCCGCCCTCCGGGGCTATTTCCAGGGCCACTCCCTCATGACCCCCACCGCCGTGTCCCAGGTCATCGAGGCGCTGTGCAAGCTGGTCATTGGCCTGGCCCTGGCCAGGATGATGGTGGGCACGGAGATGGACGAGTCCATGACCGCCGGGGGCGCGATCCTGGGCGTGTCGGTGGGCTGCGCCCTGGGCATGGTGTATATGTTCTTCTGCTACGGGCGCTTCCGCCTGTCCCTGCCCAAATTCCGGGACGTGCCGGATGAGTCCGGCCAGATCCTGTCCACCCTGGCCAAGCTGGCCGTCCCCATCACCCTGGGCTCGTCGGTGATGGCGGTGGTCAACCTGCTGGACACCAGCATCCTCTTCGGCCGCCTCCAGGACGCCGCCGGCTTCTCCGAGGCCGCCGCCCGCTCCCTGAAGGGCATTTACGACAAGGCCATGACCCTCTACAACCTGCCCGCCTCCTTCATGGTCCCCCTGACGGCCAGCGTGGTCCCTGCGGTGTCCGCCGCCCGGGCGGTGAAGAGCTACCGGCAGGCCGCCCAGATCAGCGAGACCGCCCTGCGCACCACCGCCCTGCTGGCCCTGCCCGCCGGGGTGGGCCTGTTCGTGCTGGGCGAGCCCATCATCCAGCTGCTCTACCCCGCCACCGACGTGGCCATGGCGGGCTGGATGCTGTCCATGCTGGGCATCGCCTCCATCTTCGTGTGCCTCATGCTGGTGTGCAATTCCATCATGCAGGCCCACCGGCTGGTGTCCATCCCGGTGCTCACCACCGTCATCGGCTGCGTCCTCAAAATCATCATCAACTACGTCCTGGTGGGCAACCCCGACATCAACATCCAGGGCGCCCCCATCGGCACGTTGGTGTGCTTCGGCCTCATCGCCCTGCTGGATCTGGTCATCATCAAGCTGGCCCTGCCCCGCTCCCTGAGCTATGTCCGGGTGTTCGCCAAGCCCGCGGCCTCCGCCGCCGCCATGGGCGCCTCCGTCTGGGCGGTCTACGGCCTGGACTCCAAGCTGCTTTTGTGGCTGGGATCGAACCCCGAGTCCGGCCTCCAGACGATTTTCCTGGCGCTGGCGGAGGACGGCTCCGTCCTGCTGGACGAGGCGGGCGAGGCCATCCTGTCCTGGAAGGGGAACGCCCTGGCGGCGGTCGCCGCCATCGGGGTGGGCGTCATCGTCTATTTCGCCCTGGTGCTGCTCACGAAGGCCATCTCCAAAGAGGATCTGGCCCTCATGCCCAAGGGGGATAAGATCGCCCGGCTGCTGCGCATCTCGTAAGTTTCTTTCTCAGAGCCTCGCTTTTGTTCTAAAAAAGCGAATTTTTGTACAAAATCTATTGCAATTCAGGTGACACTATGGTAAACTGGCCGATGAAAGCTTCGTACAACTGCCAAGACCTGGAAAATATTGTCCGCATCCTCCGCCATCCCGGCGGCTGTCCCTGGGACCAGGAGCAGACCCACCAGTCCATCCGCCGCAACTTCCTGGAGGAATCCTACGAGGTGGCGGAGGCCATCGACAACGGCGATGTGGACGGGCTGAAGGAGGAGCTGGGCGACGTGCTCCTCCAGGTGTACTTCCACACCTCCATCGAGGAGGACGCGGGCCGGTTCACCCTGGACGATGTGGCGGACGGGGTGTGCAAAAAGCTCATCTACCGCCACCCCCATGTGTTCGGGGACGTGACGGTGGATTCCACCGACCAGGTCCTCTCCAACTGGGAGGAGCTGAAAAAGAAGGAGAAGCACCAGGACACCCAGGCCGACGCGGTGGACGCCGTGGCCCGCACCCTGCCCGCCCTGTGGCGGGCGGAGAAGATGAAGAAGAAGGCGGCCAAGGCCGGCTTCGACTGGCGGGACGTCTCCGGCGCGCTGGACAAGCTGTCCGAGGAGTTGGCCGAGCTGAAAGCCGCCGCCCTGAACGGGGACGGCGACCCGGTGGAGGAGCTGGGCGACCTGCTCTTTTGCGCCGTGGCTGTGGGGCGGTATCTGGACGCCGACCCGGAGGACACTCTTCACGCCGCCTGCGACAAATTCTCTGCCCGGTTCCGCAAAACGGAGGAGCTGGCGGCGGAGCGCGGCCTGAAGCTGGACGAGCTGTCTGACGAGGATCAGGCCGCCCTGTGGAGAGAGGCCAAAAAGCAGCTGAATTGACACTTACAGCGCCACGCCGCGCTTTAAGTATATCCGCGGCGATGCCGCACAGAATTTTTAGGAGGAATACAAAAGATGAATAAAACCGAACTGATTGCCGCCGTGGCGGAGAAGACCGGCCTGTCCAAGAAGGACAGCGACGCCGCCGTAGCCGCCGTGGTGGACGCCATCACCGAGTCCCTGGTGAACGGCGAGAAGGTGCAGCTGGTGGGCTTTGGCTCCTTTGAGGTGAAGAGCCGCGCCGCCCGCATGGGCCGCAACCCCCACACCAAGGAGCAGATCGAGATCCCCGCGTCCAAGGTGCCCGTGTTCAAGGCCGGCAAGGCCCTGAAGGACACTGTCGCGAAGTAATAAATATGTTATATTCCCACCCCTCCGGGGGTGGGAATATATGTTAGATGGAGGATCACCATGAGATTGGATAAATGGCTAAAGGTGTCCCGGCTTATCAAGCGGCGCACCGTGGCCAACGAGGCCTGCGACGCCGGGCGGGTGTCCGCCAACGGCAGGCCGGTCAAGGCGTCCTATGACGTGAAGGCCGGGGACGTGCTGGAGCTGAAGTTCGGCGAAAAGCTCATCCGGGTGGAGGTGCTGTCCACCGCCGACATCGTGGGCAAGGCGGACGCGGAGGCCATGTACCGCCAGATCGTATAACACATAGAGAGAGGCGCTTTAAATGGAGAAGCAGAATAAGAAAAAGCTGGGCCCGGTGCTGGCAGTTGCGGCTTTCGCAGCGCTGGCCGTTGTTTTGGCGCTGATTTGGCAGTTCACCAAACCCGAGCCGGCCCAGGGTGCCAAACACATCACTGTAGAGGTCATCCACAAGGACGAGACCGCCAAAACCTTCACCTACGACACCGACGCAGAGTATCTGGCCGAGGTATTGGTAGACGCGGGGCTGATCTCGGGCGATGAGGGCGAGTTCGGCCTGTACGTCAAGGTGGTGGACGGCGAGACCGCCGACTATGACGCGGACCAGAGCTGGTGGGCCCTGTCCATCAACGGGGAATATGCCCAGACCGGCGTGAGCGCCACCCCGGTGTACGACGGGGACGCCTACACCTGGACCTACACCACCGGTTGACATGGCCCGCACCGCCGCGCGGAGGGCCGCCCTCTACGGGCTGCTGGGCGGGCTGCTTTTCGCCGCCAAAATGGCCATGGCTCCCCTGCCCAACATTGAGCCGGTGTCCCTGCTGGTGATGCTGTACGCCGTCTGCTTCGGCTGGCGGGGGCTGTACGCCGTCTACGTCTATGTGCTGCTGGAATACGCCGCCTGGGGCGTCCAGCTGTGGTCGGTGTGCTACCTATATGTGTGGCTCGTCCTGTTCTGTCTGGCCCGCCTCCTGCGGCGGATGGACTCCCCCCTGGGCTGGGCGGCGCTGTCCGGCCTGTTCGGGCTGGGCTTTGGGGCGCTGTGCGCCCTCGCCTACTGGGCCGCGGGGGGCTGGGCCGCGGCGCTGTCCTGGTGGCTGGCGGGCATCCCCTGGGACCTGGGCCACGGCGCGGGCAACTTCGCCATCGCCCTGGCGCTGTTCTCCCCCCTGCGCGGGCTGCTCACCGGGCTGCGCGATCAATACGGCTTCAAAATGTGACGAACCGGGCCCCGGCTTACGCCGGGGCCCGGTTGTTCATGCGCCAAACACCTTCCGGGCGATCTCCACCGATTGGCGGGCGTCTTTCGCGTAGTAGTCCGCCCCCATCTCCCTGGCGTACTCGGGGGTCACCACCGCGCCGCCCACCCAGACCGCCGGGGGATCGGGCAGGGCCTTGAGCTGTCGGATGGTCTCCTCCATAGCGGGCAAGGTGGTGGTCATCAGGGCGGACAGCCCCACCAGCCGGATATCCTGCTCCTTCACCGTGTCCGCAATGACCTCCGGCGGCACGTCCCGGCCCAGGTCAACGGCCTCATAGCCGTAGTTTTCCATTACCGTGCGCACGATGTTCTTGCCGATGTCGTGGATGTCCCCCTTGACGGTGGCGATGGCGAACTTCCCCTTCTTCACCGGGGCGCCGCCCTTTTGGGCGACGGACGCCTTGATGACCTCGAACACCGCCTGGGCGGCCTGGGCGGCGCTCAAAAGCTGGGGCAGGAAGGCCCGCCCCGCCTCATAGTCCTCCCCCACTTTGTCCAGGGCGGGGATGAGCCGCCCTTCCACCAGGGACAGCTCGTCCTGGGTTTGCAGGGCCTCTTTGGCCAGCCGTCCGGCGTCCCCCTCCAGGCCCCGGATGATGGCGTCCTCCAGGGTGGGGCCCGTCCCCGGCGCGGCGGGGGCGGACTTCGCCGCCGGCGCCGCGTCGGCAAACCGGGCGATATAGTCCCGGCTGCCCGCGTCCTCGCCGGACAGCACCTTGAACGCCGCCACCGCGTCCATCATCTCCCGCTGGTTGGGGTTGATGATGGGCAGGGTGAGCCCCGCGGCCATGGCCTGGATCAAGAAATTCTGGGTGACCAGGGGCCGGTTTGGCAGGCCGAAGGAGATGTTGGACACCCCCAGCACCACCTGGAGTCCCAGCTCCTCCCGCACCATGCGCACGGCCTTCAGGGTCTCTTGGGCCTGCTCCTGCTGGGCGGACACGGTGAGGGTCAGGCAGTCGATCCACACGTCCTCCGCCGGGATGCCGCAGCTGAGGGCCGCGTCCAGGATGCGGCGGGCGATGGCCACCCGGCCCTCGGCGGTCTGGGGGATGCCCTTTTCGTCCAGGCACAGGCCCACCACGCTGGCCCCGTATTTCTTCACGATGGGCAGGACGCGGTCCAGCACGGCCCGCTCGCCGTTCACCGAGTTCACCGCCGCCTTGCCGTTGTACACCCGCAGCCCAGCCTCCAGGGCGTCCGGGTTGGAGGAATCCAACTGCAGGGGCAGGGAGACGGCGCTCTGGAGCTTTTTCACCACCCTGGGGAGCATGGCTGCCTCATCCACCCCGGGGAAGCCCACGTTCACGTCCAGAATATCCGCCCCCGCGTCCTCCTGCTGGACGGCCACGTCCAGGATATAGTCCAGGTCGTTTTCCAGCAGGGCCTGCTGGAAGCGCTTCTTGCCCGTGGGGTTGACCCGCTCGCCGATGACCCGCACCCCGTCCAGGGCGCAAGGGGTCATAGCGGAGCAGACGAAGCCGGTGGAGCGGTACACCCTGGGGGCGGGCATTTTACCCTTCAGGGCCTTCGACAGCGCGCGGATATACTCCGGCGAGGTGCCGCAGCAGCCGCCCACGATGGACACGCCCGCCTCCACGCAGGGCAGCAGGGCTTTCACAAACTCCTCCGGGCCCATGCCGTACTTCCCGGTGGCCGGGTCGGGCAGGCCCGCGTTGGGCTTGGCGATGACGGGCAGGCGGGTGTTCCCGCACAGCTCTTTGAGAAGCGGGGCCAGCAAGTCGGGCCCCAGGGAGCAGTTCAGCCCGATGGCGTCCGCCCCCAGCCCCTCCAGCGTCCGGGCCATGGAGGCGATGGTACAGCCGGTGAACGTGCGGCCGTTTTGCTCAAAGGACATGGTGACGAATACCGGCAGGTTTGTGTTCTCCTTCACCGCCAGCAGGGCGGCTTTGGCCTCGTACAAGTCGGTCATGGTCTCGATGACCGCCAGATCGGCCCCGGCCTTCTCCCCGGCTATGGCCACCTCTTTGAAATATTCATAGGCCCGCTCGAAAGGAAGCGTGCCCAGGGGCTCCAGCAGCTCCCCCAGGGGGCCCATGTCCAGCGCCACCTTCACGTTTGTCCCGGCGGCGGCGTCCCTGGCCACGGCGATGGCGGCGGATACCACCTCGTCCACCGTATACCCGCACCCGGCCAGCTTGGGGGCGCTGGCCCCGAAGGTGTTGGCGTAGATGATATGGCTCCCGGCGTCGATGTACTCCCGGTAAACGCTTCGGAGCAGGTCGGGCCGGGTGAAGTTCAGCAGCTCCGGCTTGCCCCCGGGGGGCAGGCCCTTCTGCTGCAAAACGGTGCCCATGGCGCCGTCCAGGATGACGAGCCCATCGTATAAGAAATCAAGCTCCACAGGTTTTCCCCTCCTTGCGGAATTGGCAGCTCTCCCGCAGATTGCAGAACCCGCAGCCCCGCACCCGGGCGGGCTGGGGCCGGCCGGACAGGCCGATGACGGCGGTGACGGACTTGGTGGGGTTCATCAGCAGGCTGTCCGTCACCTGCACCCCCAGCCGCCGCTGGGCGTCCAGCATGGCGCAGATATCCCTTTGCAGCTCCAGCGGCAGGTCGCCGTAGCCGGGGCTGAAGCGGTCGGTGAGGTACAGCCCCGGGAACCGGGCGGAAACCTCCCGTTCCGCCTGGTCGCAGCCCGCCTCCACCCAGGCGGAGCCGCACACGTCCAGCATGGCCGCCCGGGCCATGCTCCGGGCCTGTTCGGCGCGCAGCATGGCCTCGAACCCCGCCCCCAGGGTACAGGCCAGCAGGACGGCCTGGAAACAGTCGTCCAGCATGTCGCGGGCCATGTCCCCGGTGAGGACGAGGCCCGTCCCCTCCAGCGCCGGTCCCTCCTCCCGGAACGCCAGGGGGAACACCCGCCAGATATACCGGGGCGTCACGGCCTGGGTGAGCCTGTCCGCCACCGCGGATATCTCCGCGTACAGCGCGGGGTCAGGCTCGCCCCGCACCCCCAGATAGCGCAGGGGTTCCCTCACATCCAGCGTCATCAGCTCTCCTCTTCCGCCTCGATGGCCCGGAACCGGGGCATGATGCCGATCTTGTCCGGGGTGTGGACGGGGAGCTGGTAGATGTCGTGGCCGGGGAACTGGTTGCCCTCCACCATGCAGGGGCCGTCCGGGGTGAAGCACACGTCCCAGCCCACGTAGCCCACCTCCGGGATGATTTGGGCGGCCTCGGTGACCATGGCCACGGCCTTGTCCCAGTCGGGGAAGGTGAAGCCCTTGATGGGCGTGCCGGTGGCGGGGTGGTCGGCATACAGGTTCTTCTGCTTGTCCAGCGCCCGGTCAGTAACCGTTCCCGTATCCGGGTCCATGGGGGCCACCATGCCGCCGCTGTTGAAGTTGTCCACACATTTGCCGTTGCCGATGCGGAACATGGCGGTGACCAAGTGCACCTTGCCGCTCTTCCCCCGGATGGTCACCAGGCGCACCGTGTTGATGGAGCCGGGGTAGATGGCCGCCACCGCCGGGTGCTGGACGATGACCTCCTCCAGCTCCAGCGCGGGGGCCCGCTCCGCCAGGTGGTCATAGAGCGCGTCCAGGGAGGGGTAATCCGCCGTCTCCAGCTTCTCGATGCCCCAGCCGCAGCTGCCCTGGGAGGGCTTGGCCATAAACACCTGGTGCCGCCCCAGGAAGGCCAGCACCTCGTCCCGGTTGTCCCCGGTCACCGGGACCCAGTCCCGGCGGAGGAACTGCCCAAACCGGGCGTTGAAGCGGATCTTGTCCCCGAAATCGTCCATGTGGGCCTTGTCGTTGTACTTCACCACCAGCTCGTTGTTCCGCCCACGGGTCAGGTAGGTGTCACGCTGCTCGGGGGTGAGGTTGTACATCTCGAACAGGTCGTAATCCATATAGCCCGCGCCGTACTTTACGGCGCAGTTCTGCATATCCCGGAAAATGGATATGCGGGAACGGCCTGTCTTTTTGTGGATGGAGCTGATTTTATCCAGCATGGCCTTGTAGTTCATATTCAGCGCCCGCTGGACCAGATATTTTATCTTCATGGCGGCCTCCTTATCCCTTTTGGCGTGTCAACTATAACACATCCCGGATCAAAACGCAATGCCGGGAAAAACGGGCTTGACACGCGGCCGTTCATATTGTATACTCTTATTCGAAAATTAGTTTACAATTGGAGTGACCCCTATGACTGCGAAAACCTTGGCGGACACCCGGCGGCTGACGCTGTGCGCCGTGATGGCGGCGGTGATGTGCGTGATCGCCCCCATCTCCATCCCCATCGGGCCCATCTCTATCACCGGGGGCACCCTGGCCATCTACCTGGCGGCCTATCTGCTGGGCGGCGTCTGGGGGACGGTGAGCACCCTGGTGTACCTGCTGGTGGGGTTTGTGGGCCTGCCCGTGTTCAGCAACTACATGGGCGGCGCGGCCCGTCTGCTGGGCCCCACGGGGGGCTATCTGGTGGGCTACCTGCCCATGGCGCTGCTGGCGGGGACGGTAGTCCAGCGGTCTGCCCACCGCTTTGATGAAAGGGGGAAGGCCGGTATGGTCATCACTTTGGCGGTGCAATTCATGGGGATGGCGCTGGCCACCGCGGTGCTGTACGCCTTCGGCACCGCCTGGTACTGCATCCAAGCCGGGGTGGACCTGCAAAAAGCCCTGGCCGCCTGCGTGTTCCCGTTCATCCCCTGGGACCTGGCCAAGATGGTGGTGGCGCTGATTGTGGGCGCCCCTGTCCGCCGCCGGCTGGAGCGGGCCAATCTGCTGTGAACTGAACATCCCCGATCCGGCGCGCCGGGTCGGGGATTTTTCCTGTCTCCCCGCCCGGGGCAGAAAAAAAGGCTTTCTTTTCCGCCCGGTTCGTAGTAAGATATTGGGGTATGAGTATCGGCCCGGTTTACAGATACGAGCGCGCGCGGCGCGCATGGAGGTCGCGATGATCAATTTACTGGCTTTGACCGCTTCGGCGTCCCCCGGCCCCGAGGAGAGCGCCCCGCTCACCCCGCGGGAAGCCTGGGACGCGGTGGTATACGGCGTGTCCTGGTTTTTCGGCAACCTGTCCCCTGCCTTTGCGTGGGCCATCCTGGGGATCGCGGTGTGCGTCTCCTTCTTCGTCTACTACTGGTGGTGCCTGCGCCCCCGGCCCCGCAGCCTGGAGTGGATCGCCATGTCGGAGGAGCGCTCCAAACCCCGGCGCATGACCCTCACCCTGCCCTGCCACCCCATGGAGCGGCGGGACATCCTGCCCGTGCTGCTGCTGACGGCGGTGTACGCCTTCACGGCGTTTTTCCAGCTGGGTGATTTTTCCGTCCCCCAGAACCCGGCCAAATTCCAGCAGGGGGACAGCTATGAGTTCTCCTACGACCAGCCTGTCACGGTGACCCAATTGTCCTTCTACACCTCCCTGGGCACCGGGTATTATACCCTGGAGTGGCAAGACGAAAACGGGGACTGGCAGGGCGTCAAGCTGGATCAGCCCTATAACTCCCTGCTCAAGTGGCGGGTGCTGAACCTGGCCCATGTGGACCGGGACGGCCTGGAAATCAGCGCGGAGAACAAGAACGAGGGCAGCGCGCCGGTGGGCGCCGTGACCGCCTCCCGCTTCCGCGTCACCGCCGCCAGCGCCCCCCGGGAGGAGGGCCTGTGGCTGTCGGAGCTGGCCCTGTGGGGGGCCGCCGCCTGCGGGCCCGATCCTGGGCTCGTCCCCGACCATGTGGACGGGGGCGGCGAGGCCCTGTTCGACGAGTCCGGGCTGTGGGCCTGCAAGTACACCTACATGAACTCCTCCTACTTCGACGAAATCTACCACCCCCGCACGGCGCTGGAGCATCTCAACAACGTCTACCCCTATGAGGTGTCCCACCCGCCCCTGGGCAAGCTGATCATCTCCCTCGGCGTCATGATGTTCGGCATGGTGCCCTTCGGCTGGCGGTTCATGGGCACGCTGTTCGGCGTGCTGATGGTGCCGGTGCTGTACATTTTCCTCAAAAACCTGTTCGGCAAGACCCCCGTGGCCCTGTGCGGCGCGGCGCTGTTCACCTTTGACTTCATGCACCTGGTGCAGACCCGCATCGCCACCATCGACACCTACGGCGTGTTCTTCATCCTGGTGTCCTACTATTTCATGTACCGCTGGCTGGCGGTGCCAGCCGGGAAAAAACTGCGGCATTACATCCTGCCCCTGGGGCTCAGCGGCCTGTTCTGGGGCATCGGCTGCGCCTCCAAGTGGACGGTGGTGTACGCCGGGGTGGGGCTGGCCCTGCTGTGGCTGCTGGGGATGATCTTTAAGGCCGGGGACTGGCTGGAAGCCGAAAACAAAGCCCGGCTGGCGGCGGCCCCCCCGGAGGTCCGTCAGGAGGTGACGGAGGCCATGTTCCAGGAGGCCCCGCCCCCCTGGGAGCGGCCGGAGGTCCCCTCTTTCACCGTCCACGCGGCGGGCACCATCTTACTCTCCGTGTTATTCTTTGTTTTGATCCCTCTTTGTATTTACACGGCGTCCTATTTCCCCTACGCCGCTGCCAAGGGGAACGAGGGCGGCTTCCTGGCCCTGGCGGGGGAGGCCCTCTCCTGGCCTGTTGCCCAGCTGCCCCAGCACCTGGACAAGCTCCCGGCCCACATGGAACAGCTGGCCCAGACCATGGCGGCGGAGGGCAAGGCCCCCGGCCTGTTGGACCGGATCGACGGATTTTTCAAGGTGATCCCCGGCGACAGCGCCAACCCGGTGGACATCATGCTGAAAAACCAGCACTTTATGCTCACCTACCACCAGGGCGTCCACACCCCCCACCCCTATGAGTCCTACTGGTACCAGTGGATCTTCGACGGGCGGCCCATCCTGTACTACCGCGACCTGGACGTGCCGGGGATGAAGAGCCTGTTCGCCTCCTTCAACAACCCCCTGGTGTCCTGGGCGGGGCTGGCGGCCTTCTTCGCCGTGGCCATCCAGACGGTGCGGCGCAAGTGCGGCAAGGGGCTGTTCATCCTCATCGCGCTGCTGTCCCAGTTCGTGCCCTGGCTGCCCATCGGGCGCATCCTGTTCGCCTACCATTACTTCCCCACGGTGCTGTTCCTGTGCTTCGCCATCGCCTACCTGATGGACGACATGATGACCCGGAAGCGGACGGGATACCGGCTGGCGGTCTACGGCTTCACCGGCTGCGCCGTTGGGCTGTACGCCGTTTTCTATCCCGAGCTCATCGGCATCTACGTGCCCACCTGGTACGCCACGTATTTCCTGCGCTGGTTCCCAAGCTGGCCCTTGTAGACGCAAGCTCCATATCCCTCGCTTCCGGCTTTGCCGAAAGCTCGCTCATTTCACTGCGTCTACAATTCCAAATCGAACCCGCTTCGCTGGGCTTCGATTTGGCTTAAAAGGGCATTTTGAGGTGATAACAATGTATCTCTGTGACATCCACAGCCACACGAAAATATCCCACGACAGCCGGGCGGAGCTGTCCGACACCGCCCGGGCCGCTATCGCGGCGGGCCTGCGGGAGTTCTGCGTCACCGACCACCACGACCTCTTGAACTTCGACGGGTCGCCCGCCGGCCCCTTCGACTGGCCCGCCGCCAAGGAGCAGTACCGCGCGGTGAAGCGGGAAGTGGGGGACAATCTCATCCTCCGCCTTGGGATCGAGCTGGGCTCCGCGCCCTACGATCCGGAGGCCGCCCGGGCGGTGCTGGCCCAGGGCGGCGAGGAGCTGGATTTTGTGCTGGGCTCCCTCCACAACTGGATCGGCATGGAAGGGGGGCACGACCTGTATTTTTCCGACTTCCACAACAATATGGAGCTGAGCCGCCGCGCCATGGGCAGCACCCTGGACCACACCTGGACGCTGGTGACCCAATGCCCCGACTGCTACGACAGCCTGGCCCACATCGTCTACCCCCTGCGGTACATCCACCGGGACGGGGTGGAGCTGTCCATCGCCGACTACGAGGAACAGGTGCGGGCCATCTTCACCGAGGTGGCAAAGACCGGCCACGCTATGGAAGTGAACGTGTGCCGGGGGGAGGATCTGGGCTCCTGGCCCCCCCTGCTGGCCTGGTTCAAGGAGTGCGGCGGGGAACTGGTTACCATAGGGGCGGACGCCCACCGGGCCCAGGATGTGGCAAAGGGCATCCCCCAGGCCCTGGAGATGATAAAAGCCGCGGGGTTTGACTGCGTGACCACCTACGAGCGCCGCAAGCCGGTGCTCCACAAGCTATAAGAGAGGATTTGAGGGTATGAAAATTTCCATTGCCTGCGACCATGGGGCCTATGAACTGAAGGAGCGGCTGAAAGCCCACCTGCTGGAGCAGGGCCACCAGGTCACCGACTGCGGTACCGACAGCACGGACAGCTGCGACTATCCCGACTACGCCCGCCCCGCCGCCCAGCTGGTGGCGGACGGCGCCTGCGATAAGGGCGTCGTCCTCTGCACCACCGGCATCGGCGTGTCCATGGTGGCCAACAAGGTGAAGGGCGTGCGGTGCGCCCTGTGCCACGAACCGCTGTCCGCCGAGATGACCCGCCGCCACAACGACGCCAACGTGCTGGCCATGGGGGCCGGGGTCACCGGCGGCAACCTGGCGGAGCGGATTTTGGACGTGTTCCTGTCCACTGAGTTCGAGGGCGGCCGTCACCAGCGCCGGGTGGACAAGGTGATGGAGACGGAACAGTAAACACTTCTCGTTATATCACGCAGAAATACAACAAAACGGAGCGTTCCCCAATGGGGAAGCGCTCCGTTTTCATTGATTCAGCAGTTTGTCCAGCTCGTCCGGGGTATACAGCGCGTTCAGCGCCGCCAGCAGGGCCTTGGCGCTCATGTGCTCAGGCAGCTCCAGTTTTTGCAGAAGGGCGGCCCGCCGCCGGGCCGCGTCAGGTGTGCCGGACAATCCCAGCGCAAACAGATCCGCCGGGGTCAGATTTCCTTGCTCCCGCGCCGGGGCCTCCCCGTCCAGCACCGTGGCCCCGGCCCGGAGGATGGCGTTTCGCAGTACGTCCGGGGGCATCCCCTCCACCCCCAGCTTGCCCTCCTTGCCGGGGGCGCGCTTGCGGCGCTCCTTGCCGTACACGTCGGGGACGTAGGCGTGCTTGAGCTGTTCCTTGGGGATGGCCCCTTTCAGGTAATTGCGGATGACGAACCCCGCCCCGTCCGGGTCGGTGAGGACGATGAGCCCCCGCTTTGCCGCCAGCTTCCGCAAAAGGGCCAACCGCTCCCCGTCCTTGAACACGCCGAACCCGGCGGTGTCCAGGATCAGGGTGTCCACCACCCCGGCCAGGGCGGACTTGTCGTACCGGCCCTCTACTACAATGGCCTCTTGAATACGCAGCGGGACGCTCATACCGTTGCCCTCCGGCCGGAGGCCAGCTCCATCAGCAGGGCGGTGAGCACCTCGTTCTCCTGACCGTAGGAGGATTTCAGGACGATGTCCGTCTCGGCGCACCGGCGCACGGCGTACCGGCACCAGGGCAGGGAGAACCGCCGGGCGGCGTCCATCAGCTTGTCCGCCGGGTAGGCGGACTTCATCCCCCACAGCTCCATGAACTCCTCCCGGCCCTTCCCCGCGTCCAGGTACAGCCGGGCGGTGTACAGCTGGCGGAAGTACTTGCCCATGGCGGCCAGGATCATGATGGGGGCCTGCTGGCTGTGGAGCAGGTCGGCCAGCACCGACGCGGCCTTGTCGAAGTCCTTGCGGGCCATGGCGTCCGTCATCTGGAACACCACCGCGTCCAGCTTGGGGATGACCACCGCGTCCATGTCCGCCCGGGTGACCCTGGGGTGGCCGGCGTAGGCGGTCAGCTTGCCGATCTCGGAGGCCAGGTCGTGCATCAGGTCGCCCACCAGGAAAATGAGGTAACGGGCGTCCTCGGTGTCCACGCTCTTGCCCGCCTTTTTGAACTGGCGGCAGATCCAGTCGGTGAGGTCCCCCTGCTCCTGGCGCTGGAAGTTCACCACCGCCCCCTCTTTTTTCAGCAGGGCGGCCAGCTTGGACCGCCCGTCCGCCTTGTAGGGCAGCAGGTCGTACACGAACACCAGGCAGCAGTAGTCCGGCAGGGCCTCCAGGACGGACAACAGCTTCTCCTTCCCCTTGTCCCCCTGGGCGAACAGGTCGAAGTCGGTGACGGCCACCAGGGTGCGTTCGCTCATCATGGGCAGGCAGTCCACCGCCTGCTCGATCCAGTCCACCGAGCAGTCCTTCCCCCGGGCGGTGTGGAGGTTGAAGTCCTCCAGCCCATCGGGCAGGATGGCCCGCTTCAGCTGGCCCAGGTAGTAGTCCCGGAGGAACGCCTCCTCCCCGTGGAAGACATACAGCTTTTTCGGCGCGCCCTCTTTCAAGGCCCGCTTCAGCTCCCGCATGGCGGTGTTGTCCACTTTATCCCGTTTCGGCGGCATGGACGCCGCCCCCTTTCTCAGCAAGTATACAAGCGGTTTCTTCTAATATACCCCCACCCGGTCCCCTTGAACCCGCACGGTGACGGTCCCCTCCTGGTCGGTGCGGTGGATCTCCGCGCCCAGCGCCTCCAGCCGCTCCAGCGTCTCGTCCGCCGGGTGGCCGTAGGAGTTGTTGGCCCCGGCGGAGATCACGGCAAGCTCCGGGGCCGCGGCGCGGAGAAACTCCTCACAGCTGGAGTTTTTGGAACCGTGATGACCCACGATCAGAAGCTCAATGTCGGGGATAGGGCAGTACTTCACCAGCATCTTCTCCACGAATGCGTCCGCGTCCCCGGTGATCAGCACGTCAAAATCCTGATAACCGCACAGGGCAAACAGCCCGGATTCGTTGGACGTGCCCCCGCCCAGGGGCGGGAACAGGGTGAGGGCCGATTTGCCCAGGGCCAGCTCCAACCTGTCGTCCACCAGGATGACTTCCGCGCCCTCTGCTTCCGCCAGTTCCAGCAAATACGCGGCGTCCTCGGGGTCTGTATCGCCCCCGGGGATGGCCACCTTGTCCACCTGCATACGGTAAAATAACTGCTCCACCCCGTTGAAGTGGTCGCTGTCAAAGTGGGTGAGTACCAACATGTCCAGCCGGACGCGGCCCATAGCCGCGAAGTAGTCGGCGGCGATGTCCCCGGCGCCGCGGGAGCCGTCCCCGCCGCAGTCCACCAGCGCCGCCTGCCCGCCGGACAGCAGGGCGGTGGACGACCCCTGGCCCACGTCCAGGGCGGTCACGGTGAGATCGGCGGTCTCCGCTTCCATCCGGCCAAACCCGATGGCGGCGCACAGCAGGGCCAGCAGGACGCATACCAAAACCAACGGCCGCTTGGGTCGTTCTGCCCCCAGGAACGCCGCGCCCAGGATGAGATAGACCGCCGCCAGCCAAATCACGCAGTACCGGCTGTCCGTGCTCAGCGAGGCGAAGGGGAACTTGCCCAGCAGCAGCGCCGCCCACCGGGCATAGTGCCCCAGCAGTCCGGCGGCAGTCCCCAAAAGGGCGGCGGGGCCGGGGAGGAAAATCGCAAGCGTCCCCAATACCAGGGCGCACATCATCAGCAGGCTCAGCGCCCACAGCGCCAGCACATTGGATACCGGGGATAACAGCACAATCTGCCCGAAATACAGCGCAATCAGCGGCACGGTGAACAGCATGGCCCCCAGGGAGGTGGACACACTGACGGCCACCGTGCGAACCGCTTTCCACAGGGCCAGCCGGAACCCCTTCTCGGGCCGCAGGGGCTTCAAGGGTTCGCACATCCACCGGCGCAGGGGCTCGGACACCAGCAGGATACCCGCCACCGAGGCGAAGGACAATTGCAGGCCCACGCTGGCGGCGGCAAAGGGGTTCTGGATCAGCAGCACCAGCAGGGCAAGGCCCAGGGCGGAGGGCCCGTCCTCCTCCCGCTGGGCAATGGGCGCGAACAGCAGGGCGCACTGCATGATGACCGCCCGGAATGCCGACGGGGTGCCCCCCGCCATGAGGGCGTAGAACACCAGCAACGGAATCATGGCCAGCGCCGCATTCCGCCGCCGCCCGCACAGGAACAGCGCCATCTGCACCAGGAAGGAGATGTGGAACCCGGACACCACCGCGGCGTGCATCAGTCCCGCCCGGTTGAAGGCGGAGTAAAGGGTCTCGTCCAGCCCGGACTTGTCCCCCAGGGTGACGGCGGCGGCGATGGGGGCGGCGGCATCATCGAAGGCCGCGTCAATGCCCTCCCGGAGCTTGCGGGCGCACAGGGCTGGCCAGTACTGAAAGGGGACGCGCTCCGCCGGCGTGACCTCCGGCACGTCGTTGCAGTACGCCAGCAGGTACACGCCCTTGGCGGTGTAGTAGGTGGTCTCGTCGCCGTAGGCGTAGGTGGACGGCTTGACCCGGGCCGTGCAGACCACCCGGTCGCCGGGCTTCAGCCCGCCCCAGTCGGCGGAGCCGTACACCAGCGCGTCCGGGGCAAAAAAGCCACCGTCCAAATGGACGGTAACGGAATAACCGCCGATGGAGGTGGGCGCGGGATAGGACGCCGCCTCGCCGGAGAGCAAAACCTCGTCCCCCACCCGGTTTTCCGCCGGGGCGCGGAACAGCGCGAAGTATGCCCCGGCCCACCCGAAGGCCAGCACCCCGCCCAGGCACAGGGCCAGCCCCCGCCGGGAGAACTGGTACAGCGTCCACCGGGACAGCGGACGCTTGTCCTTGGGGCGGCGCAGGAGGATGGGGTGCTCATGGGGCCGGGGCCGGGTGGTCAGCCACACCGCCAGCGCCAGCCCCAGCAGGGCGGCGGCAATCGCCACAGGCACGGGGCCCAGGTCACAATAGCACGCCCACAGGCAGGCGACGGCGAAGCCAGCTGAAAACCAGGCCAGTTTCCGCATACCGCCGCCCCCTTTTTCTGTCTCTTTTCCTATTTTATCCGCAAAGGGGGGACAAGTCAACGCCGGGGAGAAAAATGTCGAAAAGGCTTGCCAGAGGGGGGCGGGTCTGGTATGCTGACAGGGACGAGGAGATGATATCGTGTACATATTCGACCTGGACGGCACCATCACCGACACCAACGGCATCTGGCTGGAGGTGGACCGGGAATTCCTCACCCGCCGGGGGCTGACCCATACCCCGGAGTACCAGCGGGTGGTGGAGCGCTCCATCTTCCCCATCGCGGCCCAATTCACCAAGGAGTACTACCATCTCCCCGACAGCCCAGCGGACATCATGGCGGAGTGGGACAGTCTGGCCGAGCAGCATTACCGGGAGCTGGCATCCCTGAAGCCCGGGGCGGAAAAATTCCTCCGCCAGTGCCGTGCCGAGGGCCGCCCCATGGCCATCTTCACCGCCTGCCGCCCCGCCCTGTGTGAAACGATCCTGGAGCGGTACGGCCTGCGGGAATTGTTTGACCATATCGTCTTTGCCGAGGAGATCGGCCTGGAAAAGCGGGACCCCCGGTGCTTCACCCGGCTCAGCGAACTGCTGGGCGCGCCGCCCGAGGACTGCACCCTCTTCGACGACAGCCCTGACAACTGCGCCACCGCCATGAAAGCGGGCATGACCGCCGTGGGGGTGTACGATGACTATTACGACGGCCGCCAGGACGAGCTGAAAGCGGCGTGCCGCCAATACATCCGCTCCTTTGAGGAGTTGATCCGCCCATAGGGCCATTGGCAAACACCTCCCTTCCCACATAGAATGTGGGGCAAAGGAGGTGTTTTACCTATGGAAGATATCATCCCATGCCCGATGAAGGATCAGGAGGTGTTTCAGCGGGTGTGGCGGCGGGTGATGGAGGGCCGCGACCAGGAGAGCAGTCCCATCCGGCCCGGTTCCCCTTATGGGGACGGCGACCTGCCCTGCGAATGCCTGGAAGCGCTGATGCGCCAGCAGGGGGCGGGCCTCCCCGATGAGTGCCGGCGCCAGGACGCGGCGGCCCAACCCGGAGACCAGACGCGGCCTATGGAACCGGAAGCATCCATGACGCCGGAAGCGCCCATGACACCCGAGCCGTCCATCCAGGACACCCAGTCCGGCTGGCAGAGCGCGGAGGAGTCTCAGACTCAAGAGCCACTGGCTCAAGAGGCCCCTGATCAGGACCAGCCTGTCCCGGAGGGATCCTGCGAAAGCTGCGCCGGGGAGGAAGGTCTGCCGCCCGAAAACGGCCCCGACCGGGGCAACGACCTGCCCCAGCTGTGGGAGGAGCCCCAGCCCGCCGACGACCGCACCGCCCGCCTGCGCCGCCACGTGATGGACGCGCTGGAGGGCTGGCAGTTCTACCGCCACCTGGCCCGCCGGGCCCGGGGGACGGACGCCCGGACGCTGAACGGCATGGCCGCGGAGCAGCACAAGGACGCCCGGAAGCTGGCGGCGGCGTACTTTTTGCTCACCGGGCTGCGGTACTGGCCCTCCGAGCTGCTGGGGGCCCCGGCCATCCCGTCCTACTGGGGGGCGCTGCGCACCCGCCACCAGACGGAGCAGCGGCAGGAGAACGCCTACCGGCTGGCCGCCGACGACTGGGAGGACCCCGATCTGCTGGCGCTGTACAACGAGCTCATTGAGGGCTGCCGGCGGCGGAGCCATCAGCTCAGGAGCCTGCTGGAACAGGGATAACGTCCAACCCATACTTACCCTATACTTTTTTTACGCTTTCTGATATAATAAGGCCACCCGTTTTTTGCGGGTGGCTTTATTGTGCTCTTGATTACCATGGATAAGGATTGATCTATATGCTGACACAGCAGCAGGAGCTGGAATTCTGCCGCCTCCGCCGGGAGGTCATCGCCCAAAACTACCAAAACCTCAACCCCGAGCAGCGAAAGGCCGTGCTGGCCACCGAGGGGCCGCTGCTGCTGCTGGCGGGGGCGGGGTCGGGCAAGACCACGGTGCTCATCCACCGGGTGGCCAACCTGATCCGCTACGGCCGGGGCTCGGACTGCCTGGAGGTGCCCGAGTGGGTGACTGAGGACGACCTGGCCTTCCTGAAAAGCTATGCGGAGCATCCTACCAAGGAGGGCCGTCTCCAGGCCGACCGGCTGTGCGCCGTGGAGCCCGCCGCCCCCTGGTCCATCATCGCCATCACCTTCACCAACAAGGCCGCCGGGGAGCTGAAGGACCGTCTGGAGAAGATGCTGGGGGCCTCCGCCCGGGACGTGTGGGCCTCCACCTTCCACTCCGCCTGCGTGCGCATTTTGCGCCGGGACATCGAGAAGCTGGGCTTCCCCTCCTCCTTCACCATCTACGACACCGACGACTCCCAGCGGGTGATGAAGGACTGCGTCCGGGAGCTGAACTTTGACGACAAGCAGTTCCCGCCCCGCTCGGTGCTGGGGGCCATCTCCCGGGCCAAGGACAAGCTCCAGCTGGCCGCCGACTTCGCCAGGGAGTGCGAGCAGTCCGGCGACTACCGCCTGCAAAAGATCGCCCAGCTGTACGCCGCCTATGAGAAGCGGCTGTGGGAGGCCGGGGCGCTGGACTTTGACGACATCATCCTGCACACCGTCCGGCTGCTCCAGCAGCACGATGACGTTCTGCAATATTATCAGCGAAAATTCCGCTACGTACTCATTGATGAGTACCAGGACACCAACAACCTGCAATACCTGCTCTCCTCCCTGCTGGCCGGGGGGCGGGAGAACATCTGCGTGGTGGGGGACGACGACCAGTCCATCTACCGCTTCCGGGGGGCCACCATCGAGAACATCCTCTCCTTCGAGGACCAGTACAAGGGCTGCCGCACCATCCGGCTGGAGCAGAACTACCGCTCCACCAAGAACATCCTGGCCGCCGCCAACGCCGTCATCCGCCACAACCAGGGCCGCAAGGGCAAGGAGCTGTGGACGGCGGGGAACGAGGGGGACAAGGTATCCCTGTACACCGCCATGAATGAGAACGACGAGGCCCGGTACGTGGCGGACAAGCTGATGGAGGACTACCGGGCGGGGGAAAAGTGGAATTCCCACGCCATCCTCTACCGCATGAACGCCCAGTCCAACCAGTTGGAGGTGGCCTTCAAGCGCGGCGGCATCCCCTACCGGGTCATCGGCGGCACCCGGTTCTTCGACCGGGCGGAGGTCAAGGATATGCTGGCCTACCTGTGCGCCATCCACAACCACGCCGACGACCTGCGCCTCACCCGCGTCATCAACAACCCGCCCCGGGGCATCGGCCAGACCACCGTGGAGCGGGCCCAGGCCATCGCCGCCCAGCAGGGCCTGCCCCTGTGGGACGTGATCTCCAACGCCGGGACGTACCCCGAACTGCAAAAGCCCGCCGCCAGGCTGGGCCAGTTCGCCGCCATGATAAGCGAGCTCACCGCCCTGTCCCGGACCATGGACCTCCCCGCCTTTTACGAGGAGGTGGTGGCCCGCACCGGCTACGCCGCCATGCTCCAGGCGAAAAACGACATCGAGAGCCGCACCCGGCTGGAAAACGTGCGGGAACTGCTCACCTCCATCAACGGCTACATCGAGAACGCAGAAGAGGAGCCCACCCTGGCGGGCTTCCTGGACGAGATCGCCCTGTACACCGACCTGGACAACCACGACCCCAACGAGGACGCGGTGGTGATGATGACCATGCACTCCGCCAAGGGCCTGGAGTTCCCCACCGTGTTCGTGGTGGGCATGGAGGAGGGCATCTTCCCCGGCATCCGGGCCATCGGTGAGGCGGAGGAGATGGAGGAGGAGCGGCGGCTGTGCTACGTGGCCCTCACCCGGGCCAAGGAGCGGCTGTACCTCACCTGCGCGGGACAGCGGATGCTGTTCGGCCATACCAGCAATAACCAGCCCTCCCGGTTCGCCGGGGAGATCCCGGCGGAGCTGCTGGAGCAGTCGGGGCGCTCCTACTTAGATCCCACCCCCACGGGTGGCGACTGGGACGATTTCGACCAAACCGTGCCCCAGGTGTCCACCTACCGGGAGCCCTACCGTCAGGCCCAGCCTTCCTATGGCGGCCAGCGGCGGAGCACCTACACCCCCGGCCGTCCCCAGCCGTCCGCCGCCCGCCCGGCCTCAAGGCCCGCCCCCCGGCCCAGCTCCTTCGGCCAGCCCGCCGCCAATCTGCCGGAGTACAATAAGGGCGATATGCTGGAGCACAAGGCCTTTGGCCGGGGCATGGTGCTGTCCACCCAGAAGGTGGGGGGCGACATCCTGCTGGAAATCGCCTTCGACAACGTGGGCACCAAGCGGCTGATGCTGAAATTTACCGCCCAGCACATGAAGAAACTATGAGAACAGCCCCGCGCCGATGGCGCGGGGCTGTCTTGTCATTCCACTGTCTTGAGGCTTTCCACCATGTCCACTTTCTTCAGCTTGAAGTGGGCGGCGATATTCACCGCCACGGAGAACACCACCGTCAGCACCGCCGCCAGCACGTAGGCGTAGGGCGGGGCCGTGCGGCCGAACATGACCAGCTCCACCTCCACCGTCAGCACCATCCAGGCGTGGAGATACCGGCCCATGACCAGCCCCAGCACGATGCCGAACAGGGTGAGGAACAGGTTCTCCCGGTAGACGTAGGCGGTGACCTCCCGGTCGAAGAAGCCCAGCACCTTGAGGGTGGCCAGCTCCCGCACCCGCTCGGTGATGTTGATGTTGGTCAGGTTGTACAGCACCACAAAGGCCAGGGCCGCCGCCGCCGCGATGATGATGACCACCGCGTAGTCGATGGCCTCCATGCTGTCGGTGAAGTTGTCCCGCAGGGTGGCGATGTAGGAGTAGGAGTCCACCCCGTCCAGGGCCATCAGCTGGCTGGACACCGTGTCCGACTCCGCTTCCCCCGCCCCATCGGTGTAGCGCAGGAGCATCACATTCTGCTCCGGCCCCTCGCCGAACAGCTCCTGATAGCACGTCTCAGATACATAGATGTAATGGGACACATAGTTCTCCGCGATGTCCGACACCACGGCCTCCACCCGCTTGCCGTCTTCCTCCAGGGTGATGGAATCGCCCACCGACACGCCCAGCAGCTCGGACAGCTTCTCCGTGATGACCACTCCGCCGTCAGGCAGGGTGACGGGTTCGCTGTCCAGCCGGTGGCCCAGCCGGATGAACTCATTGAAGCGTTCCAGATCGCCCACGGCAAACAGATAGATGTTCTGGGCGGGCCCTCCGCTGGACGCTTCCATCAGCTTCTCGCTGGTGATCAGATAGTCCTCCACCCAGGGGCTGTCCGTCAAATACCGCTCTACTTCCGCCAGCTCGTAGTCCCTGACCTTGGTGTCCAGGCCCACGGTGGCGTCGTAGAGGAACACATGGTCGAACTGCTCGTTGAGGATGGAGAAAATGGACTCGTGCAGGCCGAAGCCGGTGACGATGAGGGCGGTACACCCGCCGATGCCGATCACCGTCATCCAAAACCGCCGCTGATAGCGGAACAGGTTGCGCATGGTCACCTTCCAGGTGAAGGTGAGCCGCTTCCAGATGATGCCCACCCGCTCCAACAGCACCCGCCTGCCCGCCTTGGGGGCCCGGGGGCGCATCAGGTTGGCGGGGGTGTCGATGAGGGTGGACAGGCAAGCCCACAGCGCCGCCCCAGTGGTACACAGCACCGCCGCCAGCACGGACAGGACGTACAGCCCCACCTGGGGTTTGAACTCCAGGGCGGGGATGGCGTACATGATATTGAAGGCGTTGGCGATGACCATCGGGATGAGGGTGCACCCCAGCCCCAAGCCCAGAATGCCGCCCACCAGGCTGGCGGAAAAGGCGTAGCCGATGTATTTTTTGGAAATGGCCAGCCGGGAAAAGCCCATGGCCTTCAGCGAGCCGATCTGGGTGCGCTGTTCCTCCACCATCCGGGTCATGGTGGTCAGGCAGGCCAGCGCCGCCACCAGGAAAAAGATCACCGGGAACACGTTGGCCAGGTTGCCCACCCGGTCGGAATCCTGGGAGTAGCCCACGATGCCCGCGTTGGTGAACCGGCTGAGGACGTACCACTCGCAGTCCTCCACGTCGTCCAGCTCGTCCTGGGCGTCGTCCAGCTTCTTCTGGGCGTCGGCGATCTCCTCGTCCGCCTCTTTTTTGCCGTCCTCGTACTCCTCCAGGCCGTCGGCGTACTCCTTCTCGCCGTCGTTCAGCTCCGCCAGGGCGTCGTCCAGCTCCTGCCGCCCGTCCACACGGGCCTTCCGAAGCTCCGCCACACCGTCGTCGTACTCCGCCCAGCCGTCCCGGAGATCGGTCTCTCCCCGCTCCAGCTCGGCCCTGGCGTCCTCCAACTCGATCCGGGCGTCGTCCAGCTCCGCTTTGGCGTCGTCCAGCTCCGCTTTGGCATCGTCCAGCTGGGCCTGGGCGTCGTCCAGCTCCGCTTTGGCGTCATCCAGTTCGGCCTGGGCGTCATCCAGCTCGGCCTGGGCCTCGTCCAGCTCCTTTTTGGCCTCGTTCAGCTGTTTCTTGGCCTTGTCCAGCTCCAGCTTCCCGGCGGACAGCTCCGCTTTCGCGGCGTTCAGCTGGGCATAGCCCGCGTCCAGCTGGGCCTGGGCCGCGTCCAGCGCCGCCTTCTGGGGCGCCAGCTGGGCCACCAGCGCGTCATACATGGGCGTGCCCTCCGCCGCTTTCAGCGCGGCGTAATACTGCTCCAGCCCTGCCGTCACCTGGGCCTGCTGCTGGTCCAGCCGGGACTTGCCGCTGCGGTACTCCGCCTGCCCCTTCCGATAGGCGGTCTCGCTGTCCTGGTATTGCTTCTTGCCGTCCTCGTACTCCTTCAGGCCGTCCTCATACTTCTTTTTGCCGCCCTCATATTCCTTGAGTCCGTCCTCGTACTCGGCCCTGCCCTCCTCGTAGTCTGCCAGACCGTCCTGGTACTCCGCCCAGCCGTCCTCATATTTTTTCAGGCCATCCTGATATTCCGCCAGCCCGTCCTCATACTCCCGCCGGCCGTCCTCCAGGTCAACCTCCCCCTGCCGCAGATCGGCCAGGGCGTCGGCCAGCTTCTTCTCCGCGTCGGCGATCTCCCGGGCATAGGTCTCCTCGCCGTCGTAATAGTCCGCCCAGCCGTCGTCCAGCTCCTTTCGCCCGTCCTGGAGCTCCTGCCAGGCGTCGGCCAGCTCCTTTTCCGCGTCCGCCTTGGCGTCCTCGAACTCCCGCCGGGCGTCGTCCAGCTCGGCCTGGGCGTCCCCGATGAGGGTGTCGTGCCGGACCTGGGCCCGCTCGTCCGCCAGCCCGTCCAGGCTGTCCACCAGGGCGTCGATCCGGTCCTCGTACTCGTCGCCGTAGGTATCGAGCGCCGCCAGCCCATCCCCGGTGAAATAGGCGCAGGTGTAGTAGTCAAAGGTGAAGTTCTCCCCCGGCACGTAGACGAAGGCGTCCACCGACCCGCTGCCCAGGGAGGACGCGCCCCGGTCCAGCCCCACGTACAGCGGGGAGTTGACCACGCCCACAATGGTGTAGGCGGTGTTGGCGAGGTCGCCCTCGTTGTCCTCGGTGAGGGCCAGCTCCAGCCTGTCCCCCACCTGGAGGCCCAGCTTCACCAGCAGCAGGCTCTCGGTGACGCACTCATCCGCCGCCCGGGGCAGACGGCCCTCCTCTACCTCCAGCAGATTGAGCTTCTCCGGCATGGAGCGCACGTTGACGATGCGGTCGATGGCGACGGCGTCCAGATCCCGGCAGCCCTCCACCGATTCGATGCCCTCCGCCCCGGCCAGGGCGTCCAGATCTTCGTCCGTCAGCCCCAGGGTGGACAGCACATAGCCGTCCATCAGGCTGGTGCGGTCATAATAGTTGTCGGCGGTGTACTGCATATCCGGCGCGGAGGTGCGCAGCCCGGACAGGAACGCCACCGCCAGCGCCGCCAGCACCAGGATGGACACATACCGGTTGAAGGTGTTCCGGATCTCCCGGAAGGCGTCGGTGGTCAGGCGGTTCTTCGGTGTCACCATTCGATTTCCTCCACCGGGGTGGGCGTATCATTGCGCTCCACGCTGGCCACCCGGCCGCTCTTGATGTGGATCACCTTGTCCGCCATGGGGGTGAGGGCGGTGTTGTGGGTGATGACCACCACCGTCATGCCGTGCTGCCGGCAGGTGTCCTGGAGCAGCTTCAAAATGGCCTTGCCGGTGACGTAATCCAGCGCGCCGGTGGGCTCGTCGCACAGCAGCAGCTTGGGGTTCTTGGCCAGCGCCCGGGCGATGGCCACCCGCTGCTGCTCGCCGCCGGACAGCTGGGCGGGGAAGTTGTCCAGCCGCTCGGCCAGCCCCACCCGCTCCAGCACCTCCCGGGCGTCCAGGGGATCCCGGCAGATCTGGGCGGCCAGCTCCACGTTCTCCAGGGCGGTGAGGTTCTGCACCAGGTTATAAAACTGGAACACGAAGCCGATGTCGTGCCGCCGGTAGGCGGTGAGCTGCTTGGCGTTGTAGCCGCTGACGGTGGCCCCGTCCACGGTGATGACGCCGCCGGAGCAGGCGTCCATGCCGCCCAGCATGTTCAGCACCGTGGTCTTGCCCGCGCCGGAGGGGCCCACGATCACGGTGAACTCACCCTTTTCGATGGTGAAATCCACCCCGTCCACCGCTTTGATGGTGACCTCGCCCATTTTGTACTCTTTTTTCACGTTCTCAAAGGATATGTAGCTCATTCTGTTTCTCCATCCTCCGCTTGCCGCGCTTGGAATATGCTCACGCCGAAATTCCCGCATTTTATTGTATCTTATACTTTTCCCGCCGGGAACGCAACCGCTCCCGGGGAAAATTCAAGGTTTATTTAAAGATTTCTTTGTCAGCTTCGGCAGCTTGTGGAAAATTTCCACTTTTTTCGACAGTTGCCGTTGACTAACCGCTCCTCCCCCAGCTAAAATAAACTCACCGATAAGGGAGTAGTCGGCGGTTCGCCGCGGCTTGGTCAACATACTGGCGGCACTGCCGTCTGGTCAAGCCTTTCACGATGAGACTTATCCGCAATCGTATGCGGGTAGTCTCTTTTTTTGTTGCCCCGCATACCTTCAAACAGCAAGGAAGGGATGATGTATCAATGGGATTTGCTGAACTGTTCATCTTGGCCGTGGGCCTGTCCATGGATGCCTTTGCCGTGGCTATCTGCAAGGGGCTGTCCATCCGCGCCCTCATGCCCCGGCACGCCGTCATCGTGGGGCTGTGGTTCGGGGCCTTCCAGGCGCTGATGCCGCTCATCGGCTGGCTGCTGGGGGCGGCCTTCACCGACATGATCGCCGCGGTGGACCACTGGATCGCCTTTGTGCTGCTGGCCCTCATCGGCGGCAACATGATCCGGGAGGCGGTCGGTAAGGACGAGGACGAGTGCGACCCCTCCCTGGCCCCCCTGGCCATGCTGGTGCTGGCGGTGGCCACCTCCATCGACGCGCTGGCCGTGGGCGTCACCTTCGCATTCCTCCGGGTGGACATCGTTCCCGCCGTCACCCTCATCGGGGTGTGTACCTTTGTCATCTCCGCCGCCGGGGTGAAGATCGGCAACGTGTTCGGCGCCCGGTACAAGTCCAAGGCGGAGCTGCTGGGCGGCGCGGTGCTGGTGCTCATCGGGCTGAAGATCCTGCTGGAGCACCTGGAGCTGCTGCCGTTTTGAATTGTAAAATCGTATGAGAGGGCGGCCGTCCATGTGGACGGCCGCCCCCTATTAACTGTTGCTATCAGGGAGTTTATCTGTTAAAATGAAAGTAAACAACGAAATGGAGGATAATATGATACTATACAGGCCCGTTGGGGAGAAAGAATATAAATTGATCATGGAAAGCGATTTCACGGTGTTTCCTCCCAGGCTACCAGAGCAGCCAATTTTCTATCCCGTATTAAATGAACAATATGCAACTGAAATCGCCACTAAATGGAACACAAAAGATCGAAATTCAGGATTTATGGGATTTGTTACTTGTTTTGAGATAGATGACAAATTTATCTCAAAATATGAGGTGCAGACAGTTGGCCGATCATATCATCAAGAATATTGGATTCCTTCCGAGGATTTAGCAAAGTTTAACCAACATATCATTGGTAAAATCAGGATCATCAAAAAGATATAAGAGGGAAAGCGGCTCTCAATGAGAGGGCCGCTTTATTTTGAACATATCGGCTATGGAATTGGAAAATTGGCATGCAGCAACGCTTACCTTGAATAGCGCCCCCTGTTTTGCCTGTTGAAATGGGGCGGGAAATTTGATATAATAGATTGTTATCTTGGAAATAATCGCCCTGTAACGGGCAGACAGGAGGGACGGCACATGAAATACCAGCACTGGAACCTGCGCCGCCCCGGTACGCCCCCCGTCCGGCGCTCGCTGGAGGGGGCTGGCCTGTCCACCCTGTGCGCCGCGGTGCTGTCCGCCCGCGGGCTGGACGGGCCGGAGCAAGCCGTCCGGTTCCTCTCCAGCGGCCCGGAGCGCTTCCACGACCCCTTCCTGCTCAAAGACATGGACAAGGCCGCGGCCCGGGTGCAAAAGGCCCTGGACGGCCATGAGGTCATCGCTGTGTACGGCGACTACGACGTGGACGGCATCACCGCCACCTGCCTGCTCACCGAGGCGCTCACCCGGCTGGGCGGCGAAGTGGTGAGCTATATCCCCGACCGCACGGAGGAGGGCTACGGCCTCAACCCCGGGGCGGTCTCCCGGCTGACGGAGCAGGGGGTCACCCTCATCGTCACGGTGGACTGCGGCATCACCGCCGTGGCCGAGGTGGAGTTCGCCCGCTCGCTGGGGGTGGACGTGGTGGTCACCGACCACCACCATTGCAAGGACAAGCTCCCCGCCGCCGTCGCCGTGGTGGACCCCCGCCGCCCCGACTGCCCTTACCCCTTCCCCGAGCTGGCGGGGGTGGGGGTGGCGCTGAAGCTGGCCCAGGCCATGGTCCCGCAGGCGGAGCGGCAAGCCGTGTTCCGCCGCGCCGGCGAGCTGGCCGCCATCGGCACCGTGGCCGACGTGATGCGCCTGACCGACGAGAACCGCTCCCTGGTGCGCCAGGGGCTGGAGCTGCTGGCCCATACCAAACGCCCCGGCCTGCGCGCCCTGCTGCGGGAGGCGGGGCTGGACCCCGGGGCCGTGCCCACCGCCGTCACCGTCAGCTACGGCCTGGCCCCCCGGATCAATGCCGCCGGCCGGATGGAGCAGGCCATGGCCGCCCTGGAGCTGCTGCTCACCCGGGACGAGGAACGGGGCGAGGCCATGGCCCACGCCCTGTGCCGCCTGAACCGGGAGCGCCAGACCATCGAGCAGCATATCTATGACCAGTGCGTCAAACTGCTGGAAGAGCAGCCCGCCCTGGCCGGCCCCGCCATCGTGCTGGCGGGGGAGGGCTGGCACCAGGGCGTGGTGGGCATCGTGGCCTCCCGCCTGGCGGAGAAATACGCCTGCCCCGCCGTTATGATCAGTCTGGAAAGCGGCCAGGGCAAAGCCTCCTGCCGCTCCTTCGGCGGGTTCAACCTGTTTGGCGCGCTGGAGCAGTGCGCCCAGCTCTTCGAGGCCTACGGCGGCCATGAAATGGCGGCGGGCTTCACCATCCTGGAGGAGAACATCCCCGACTTCCGGCGGCTCTTCTGCTCCCTGGTGTCCGACTATGCCGGGGGCGCGCCCATGGAGTCCTCCATCGACGTGGACGCGGAGATAGACGACTGCGCCCTGCTCACCACCGCCCAGGTGGAGTCCCTGTCCGCGCTGGAGCCCTTCGGCTCGGGCAACCCCAAGCCCGTGTTCCTGCTGCGGGGGGGCTGCGTGGTCTCCTGCTGCGACGTGGGCGGCGGGCGGCACCTGAAGATGAAGCTGCGGCGGGACGGGGTGGTGCTGGACGCCATCTTCTTTTCCGCCAACTCCGCCGCCTGCGGCGTGTCCGCCGGGGAACGGCTGGACGTGATCTTCACCCCCCAGATCAACGAATTCCGGGGCAGCCGCACCGTACAGCTCCAGCTGTGCGACCTGCGTCCCGCCCCCGCCCGGGCCGTGCTGGAGCAGGAGCTGTTCCAGCGCCTGCGGGAAGGGGATGGGCTGTCCCGGTGGGAAGCGGGGCTGCTGCTGCCCACCCGGCAGGATTTCGCCCGGCTGTGGCGCTTCTTGGAGCACAACGCCGTGGGCGGCTGGATGGACGCCGGGCCCGCCCTGCTGCGCCAGGCCGCCCGCCAGTCCGACGGGCGCTCCGCCTATGGCCGCACCCTGGTCTGCCTTTACGTGATGGGCGACCGGGGCCTCATCCGTCTGGAGCAGGACCGGCTGCGGCTGTGCCGCCCCGAGGACAAGGTGGATCTGGAGCAGGCCGCGCTCATGCGCCGGCTGCGCTCGTTCCTGGACGATAACTGAGCAATCCCATGAGGAGGGGCACCATTATGGATTTAGCCCATGAGAGATATGAGGAATTCGAGCGGACGATGCTGGCCACCCACCCCAACGCGGACGTGGAGCGCATCCGGGCCGCCTTTGAATACGCCAACGAACACCATGGGACTCAGCTGCGCAAAAGCGGCGAGCCCTACATCACCCACCCCATCGCCGTGGCGGAGATCACCAGCGAGCTGGACCTGGACGCGGATTCCATCGTGGCCGCCCTGCTCCACGACTGCATCGAGGACACCGACTCCACCCACGACGACATCGCCCGCCTCTTCGGCGTTCAGGTGGCCGATTTGGTAGAGGGGGTCACCAAGCTCACCCGGATGCAGTACACCTCCCGGGAGGACGAGCAGATGGAGAACCTGCGCAAGATGTTCATGGCCATGGCCAAGGACGTGCGGGTCATCCTCATCAAGCTGTGCGA
>JAAVHY010000036.1 GCA_014799485.1 Clostridiales bacterium
AGCTGTTCGGCGAGTCCGAGGGCAAGGACGGCAAGGGCATCTTCCCCGCCTCCGCCCAGTTCACCACCGACCTGCACTCTCTGGGCCAGTATATCCAGGACGGTGAGCGTCACCTGTTCGAGACCGTCATCTATGTGGACGACACCGGCTGTGACATCGCCATCCCCTACAGCGACGACAGCGGCGACAACCTGAACTACCTGGCGGGCAAGCCCCTGAGCTTCGTCCGCGAGATGGCGTTCCAGGGCACCCTGGCCGCCCATCAGGACGGCGGCGCGCCCTCCATGGTGCTGCGCATGGACAAGATGGATGTTCACGCCCTGGGCGAGCTGTTCTACTTCTTCGAGCTGTCCTGCGGCATCAGCGGCCACGTGCTCCAGGTCAACCCCTTCAACCAGCCCGGCGTGGAGGCGTACAAGAAGAATATGTTTGCCCTGCTGGGCAAGCCCTAAAAGCTAAATCTTGAAAAAGAGTTCCCCCGGCTGAGCCGGGGGAACTCTTTTGGCCTTAACCACTATTGTCTTCTTTTTGCCTGATTGGAACAATTTTTCCTCCGTCTTCGTCCTTCTGCGAGGAAATATAAAGCTCTTCACATTCTCGCTGTACTGCAATCAGCCTTTGGGCCGCATCTTCCGATACACGAAACATTTTTAAATATAGTTCTTTATAATCTACCATTTTTATCACCAGTTTCATTTTAGGACTATTTGTCCAATATGTCAATAGGCCAATTTGTCCTGCGCTATCATGATATCGGTGATGAAAATGACATTACGGATTCGTGATCTGCGGGAGGATTCCGACCTCACACAAAAAGCGGTGGCACAATATCTGATGTGTGACCAATCACTGTACTCCAAGTATGAGCGGGGGGAGCGTGCCCTTCCTTTGGACGCGGCGGTCAAGCTTGCGCTCTTTTACAAAACCAGCGTGGATTATCTGGTGGGGCTTACAGATATCAAGGCTCCTTATCAAAGGTAAACCTGCCCCGCCCTCCCCTGCCGTTGTCCATGGAGCCCATGTCGGACAGGGTAAGGGAGGAGGCGTCCACCAGCGCCGCCGGGTCGCCGAGCTGCCCCTGGCTGGTGGAGGGGACCGTCCCTGCCAGCTGGCCGGCCACGCTGTCCGCCCGGAGCGCGCAGAAGGTTTCCAGCGCCGCCACCCCCGTTTCAAACTCTTCATAGGTGCAGAATTTTGTGGGGTCCCGCTCCACATAAGGCGCAATGAGGGCGGCGGTCTCAGCGATGATGGCGGCAGGGTCCGCCGTCTCCAAAAACTCCGCGAAGAGCGAATGATACCGCTCCAGATACGCCCCGTCGTTCACGATCCAGTCGAACATGGGCCGGTCGCCGTCCCCGGAAGCGGACAGGGGCGTGTCGATGGGGTCGTTCACCGCGCTGGAGGCATCCCCCCCGCCCTGGAAGCCGCCGAAGGCCAGGTTGTAGTCCCAGGGGAGCATAGACAGCTTCCCGTCTTCCTCGTAGAGGTAGTAGTTATGCACCATAGAGCCGGTGTAGCTGTCGCCGTTGACCACAAAGTTGTGTACCACGAAGTAGCGCAGCACCTGGTCCACGTCTACCGCCTGGTCCGCGTTTTCCCCGCCGAGGGTCTTCAGCGCCTGGATCAGCCGCGCCTGGTCGGCGGCGGTCACGTCCGTCTTTGCGTTGTCAAAGATGTTGGCGTAGCTGGCCGGGTCGTCATCCGAATATTGCAGCTTGACGTCGGCGGAGCCCATGCCCCCCGGCGCCCCGCCGCCGGGGCCCTGCCCGCCGTTCCCCCGGTCGGGGGCGTTTGGCATACCGCCGCCGCCCTGCTCCGAAAACCGATTGCCCTCTGGCGCGTTCGGCACACCGCCATTCCCCTGTCCTGGGAATTGGCCGCCTTCCGGGGCGTCTGGCACACCGCCGCCGCCCTGTTCCGGGAATCGGCCGTCCGCCGGGGCATCAGGCATATTGCCGTCTTGAGGATGCTGTGGGTCAAAGCCTCCGCCCTGGCCGCCGGGGAACTGCTGGCTGGGGAAGCCCCCTTCCGGCCTGCCGGCCTCCCCGTCTTCCTGCCGCTGGCCCATGAAGCCCTCCATGTCGAAGCCCCTGCCGTTGCCGGGGCCCCCGCCCATGCTGGTGCTGTCCGGCTTGTAGAGGCCGCCGGCGTCCCTGCCGTAGTTGCGCTGGAGGAAGCTGTCCTCCACCCCCTCCACCGCCAGGTACAGCCCCCAGTCCTCCCCGTTGACGGTGACCCAGGCGTAGGAGCACAGCGGGGCGCTCACCCCGAACCCCGCCATCATCTGATAGGTGAGGTAGTCTTTCATATAGGTGTTGTCCTGGATGATATTGTTCAGGCACAGCTTATCCAGGCCGTAATAGGTGTTCGCCGCCTTGTAGTGGTCGAATTCCACCTTAAAACTGTACCGGTCGCTGTCCATGGCGGCCACGGAAGACAGCGAGGTATTGCCCTTGGCCCGGATGCCCACGTTCTGATACGCCTCCCCGTCCACCACCACGGCGCAGGGGGCGTATTCCTCGTTCTCGCAGGTCTCGATGAAGCTGTCCCAGCCGTCCATCACGATGTCGATGGTGTGGACGCGGGCCGTGTCGAACAGCCGGGTCTCGTACCCCATCGCCCTGGAGGCGGGCTGCACGCCCCACGCCTCGCCGCAGCAGAACAGGACGGCCAGCAGCAGGGACAGGGCGGCCGCGGCGGCGCAGATCCGGTCGATATGCTTGTGGGTGGACATAGCCGCCTCCTTATCCCATGTAGTCCCCGTTGTAGCTCACCAGCACGGCGCTGTCCACCCCGGGCAGCTCCGCCAGTGCGTTGACGAAATCCGTGTCGTCGTCCTTCAGCCGCACCTCCAGGTTCAGCTCCACCCTGCCCTTCTGGGCGGTCTTGCTCTTGACCACGCAGCGCCGGGTGTTCTGCTCTAAGTACGCCCGGGCCCGGCCCTCGCTGTCGTGCCCGTCGCACTGGAGCACCACGATGTAGGGGTTGGCGTGGGACTTCCGGTTGACGAACACCAGCAGCACCAGGCCGATGACCAGGCTGCCGAACACCGCCAGCGGGATCATCCCCGCCGCCAGCACGATGCCCACGGCGATGGCCCAGAACAGGAAGGCCAGGTCCAGCGGTTCCTTGACGGCGGTGCGGAAGCGGACGATGGACAGCGCGCCCACCATGCCCAGGGACAGCACCACATTGCTGGTCACGGCCAGGATCACCAGAGTGGTGATCATGGTGAGGGCCACCAGGGTGACGCCGAAGCTGGACGAATACATCACGCCGGAGAAGGTCTTTTGGTACACCAGGAAGATGAACAGGCCGATGCCAAAGGCCAGCGCCAGGGCGATGACCATGTCCAAAACGCTGACGCTGGTGACGTTCTCCAGAAAGCTGGACTTGAATATGTCTTGAAATGTCATATGTTTCCCTCCTAAATTTGGTCAGTCATACATCCGGCAGGCGGCGTATTTGGAGAACGCGCAGGCGTGCCGCCCCTCCAGCCCCACCGCGCCCCGGATGGCGTCCGGCAGGAAGGCGTCCCACTTCACCTCCAGGATGGCGGGGGCGCCGGGGACCGGGACGGTAGGGCAGCCCGGGTCCAAAAAATCCGTGCAGGACAGCCCCGTACGGATGTCCCGGTCGATGGTCACCCGGACATTTCCCGGGGCATAGACGAAGGCCTCCCGGGTGTAGTCCACGATGGTCCGGGGCCGCAGTCCCCGGCATTTCATCTTGTGGTACAGCTCCTGGAGCAGCGGCCGCCCGCTGCCGGCCATCCAGTCCCACCGCCCGTCCACGATGGACTGGGCCTCCTCCGCCGTGAGGGGGATGGAGTCTTTGGCGCACAGCCCGCTCAGCTTGCTTTTTTTCTCCAGGCGCAGGAACGCGGCGTCGCCGTTATAATAGCGGATGCGGAACTTCTCCCGCCGGTCCACCCCATCCACCTTCTCCCGCAGGGCGCTGTCCACCCAGTCGTCGAAGTACAGGCTGCGAATCAGGTAGCGCCCGCCGGGGGCGTGCTCATCCGGGCTGGCCACCGCCCGCAGCCGTGCCCGGAGGGCAAGGCAGTCGGCGGCGTTGATCTCATGCTTCCACTCGTGCCGGAATCGCGCCAATGGCACCACGTCCTTTCTTGTCACGGGCCGGATTTTATAATCAAAGCATTTCAAAAGAGTCAAAATGATTCTTTTGAAATCTGCGGCGAAATTCGCCGCAGAAGGCCGCAAATGCGGCCTTGCTTTAGATTTCATAGGCAACACCCGTGTGCTTTGCACACCAGTGGGCCGTTGGCCCACTGGGTGAAAAAACGCAAATTGCGTTTTTTCAAGCGTGTTGACTATACCACGGGAGGCCCACGGCATTCATGAAAATTTTTCGGCGATCTTGTAAAGTTTTTAAGAACAAACCGCTCAGATTTGGTCTCGACCCGTCAAAAAAGTCATAAAAACCGCCGGCGGGAAACCCCCGCCGGTGGTTTTGTTTGCCGCGCGGGGCGTCAACAATTTGTATATCCGTCATTGTAAAATCGGTGGATGTATGGTAGAATATACAACATATGGGATCCTGGCAGCGGCCAGTTTAGTTTTTCCGTCTGGGAGATATGCGTCATGGAAAAAAGGACAACACGTTTTCTCAATATAAGCCTTATTCTGGCCTCGCTTTTTTGTATCGCCATATTTGTCTGCCAGACAGTCTGTATCAATCTGATGGGGGCAGACGCCATCCGCGAGCTGGGCGTCTTCTATATGTCAGGGACCACCGAACAGGTCTCCTCCCATTTTGAGACGATCATTGAGCTCCGTCTGTCCCAGGTAGAGGCCATCGTACACGCGGTCCCTCCCAGCCGCGCGGAGCGGAACCCATCCATGCAGATCGAGTTGACATACAATGCCCGCTCCGCGGGGTTTGAATATCTGGCGTTTTATACGGATGACGGAAGATCCCATATGATCTACGGCTCCCAGATCACGCCGGATGTGCCGGAGGCTATGCGCCAATCGGTCCAAGGCGGCAAAAACAACGTCTGCGCGGGAACGGACGCGGCCGGAACACCCGTTGTGCTGATCGGCGTCCCGGCCAATTACCTGATGGACGACGGAACTACAAGCGTCGCGCTGGTGGCGGGACTGCCCACCAGCTACCTCAGCGATACGCTGGAAAGGGACATTCAAAGCAGCATCATAGAATACTCGATCATCCGCAACGACGGCAGCTACGTCCTACATAACAGCACCGTCGAGGAAAAGAATTATTTCGACCGGATCGACCGCCTCTATGAAACCTATGGCGGGAAAGATCCGGCCCAGTACGCGGCAGAGCTCCGCGGCGCGCTGGACGCCGATATCGATTATACCAGCGAGGCCATGATCTCCGGCGAGCGCTGGAACATCTACTGCACCACCCTCCCGAATTCCGACTGGCACCTGCTTTTGAAAATCTCCCACAACACGCTGGATGAAACAGTCCACCTGCTCCAGAGAAGATGGTCCGCTGTTTCCGTCGGCGGCTGCGCCCTGATCGTCGGCGCGCTGCTTTTTGTCTTTGTCGGCTACTACCGTCTGACCAAAATGCAGATGAAGGCATTGGATGAAGCCAGGAAAACCGCCGAACAGGCCCAGCGGTCGGCGGAACGCTCCAACAGGGCGAAAAATGAGTTCCTCTCCAACATGAGCCATGATATCCGCACGCCTATGAACGGCATTATGGGGATGACGTCCATCGCCATCGGCAGTATGGACGATCCGTCCCGGGTGCGCGCCTGCCTGAAAAAGATACATGTATCCAGCCGCCATCTGCTGGGGCTGATCACCGATATGCTGGATATGTCCAAAATCGAAAGCGGAAAGCTGTCGCTGAATATAGAACCGCTCTCCCTGCGGGAGATCATGCAGAATATCACGACCATTATCCAGCCGCAGGTCCAGGAGAAAAACCAGCAGTTCAACATTTATGTCCATGAGATCTACCACGAAAACGTATGCTCGGACAGGGTGCGGCTGAGCCAGATCCTTTTGAACATTTTGGGCAATGCCGTGAAGTTCACCCCGGAGGGCGGCACCATTGAGGCCGAATTATATGAGGAGCCGTCCCCCAGGGGAAGCGATTATATCCGTTCCCACCTGCACATCAAAGACAACGGCATCGGTATGTCCAAGGAATTCCAGAGCAGGATATTCGAGGCCTTTGCGAGAGAAGACAATACCCGCGTGGACAAAGAGGCCGGGGCCGGAATGGGCATGGCCATCACGAAGCGCATCGTGGACGCAATGGGCGGCGCCATTTCCGTGGAAAGCGAGCAGGGGAAAGGCAGCCATTTCCATGTCACCGCGGATATGGAAATAACCGCGCAGGGGAAAACACTGCATCTGGCCCACCGAAACGTCCTGGTCGTGGATGACGACGGGCTTGCGGGCAGTCTGGCCTGCGCGGCGCTGGAATCCATCGGGCTGCACGGCGAAACCGCGGCGGATATCGGGCAGGCGTCCCGGATGATCGAAGAGCGCCGCGGCCAGGGGTCGCCCTACCACATCCTCCTGCTGGATTGGGACGTACAGGGGCAGGACGGGATACAGGCCGCCAAGGAGCTGTCCGGCCGGTTCGGCCCCGAACTGCCGATCATCCTGCTCACCGACGGTGAATGGGATGAGCTGGAGGCACGGGCCGAAGAGGTCGGCGTCAGCGGCTTCATTTCAAAGCCCCTGTTCCGCTCCAGCCTTTACTATGGGCTGCGCCCCTTCATAGAGGCCGCGTCGCCGCAGCAGGAGCCGGCGGAGCAGAAGGAGGAGGCTTCCGTTGACCTGGCGGGCACGCGCATCCTGGTGGCGGAGGATAATGAGCTGAACTGGGAAATCACCAGCGAAATGCTGTGTGAATTTGGGCTGGAATTGGAGTGGGCGGAAAACGGTCAGATCTGCGTGGAAAAGTTTGAAGCGTCCGCCCCGGGCTGGTATGACGCCATCCTGATGGATCTTCGGATGCCCGTCATGACGGGCTTCGAGGCCGCGGGCGCCATCCGGACGCTGGACCGGGAGGACGCGCGCTCCGTCCCCATCATCGCCGTGAGCGCGGACGCGTTTCAGGAGGATATCCAAAAGTGCCTTGACTGCGGCATGAACGCCCATACGCCAAAGCCTCTGGATCCCGAAGAGGTCCTCTCTCTGCTGAGCCAACATCTCCATTAGAATGATCAGCCAACGCAGGAAAGGAGATTTTTGATATGAAAAGAATACCCGCTTTACTGTGTCTGCTGCTGTGCGCCGCCCTTCTGTCCTCCTGTGTTGGCAATGTCCCGGTAACCGATCCGGCCGAGACCGGCGACAGCCCGGAGGATATCGAATTGACTTTATCGGCCTTCCCGGTGGGCAACTGGGGGAATCCCACCACGGTATCCAACATCCTGGCCGGTTTTCATAAGGAATACCCCAATATCCACATTTCTGTGGACTATTTAAGCTATGAGAGCGGGGATCAGGAAATCAATCAGGCCGTCTCGGAGGGGCGCGCCCCCGATCTGGTCCTGGAAGGGCCTGAGCGCCTTGTGGCAAACTGGGGCGAACAGGGATGGATGGTCGACCTGTCCGACCTGTGGCAGTCCGAGCAGGCCGACGCGATATATGACCCGGTGCGGGAAGCCTGCCGGCACAGGGACGGGGCTTATTATGAATTCCCCATCTGTATGTCCGCACACTGCATGGCCATCAACTATGATATGTTCCAGGCCGCGGGGGCCCTGGCGTACATTGACGAGGAGGCCCACACCTGGACGACGGACGGATTCATTGAGGCGGTTCGCGCTTTGACCGCTTATGGGCAGGAAAGCGCGGGCGTCATATACTGCAAAAATCAAAGCGGTGATCAGGGGACCCGCGCCTTGGTCAACAACCTGTACGGCGGTTCCTTTGCCGATGAGGGGCACACGGTTTATACAGTTGACAGCGAGGAAAACAGAAAAGCCTTGCAGCTTCTCTACGATTTAGAGGGGATCACCTTTGAGCCGTCCCTCTCCTCCGCGGACGCCATCGAGCTGTTTTGCAAAAAGGAAACCGCTATGTGTTTCTGCTGGAACGCGTCTGTAGAGGTGCAGCAGACCATCAACAACCCTGATTTGGACTTTGACGTGTTTCCAATGGCGTTTCCCACCAGTGAAGGCACTCCGCAGCTTCAAGGCGGTATCTGGGGGTTTGGTATCTTTGACAACGGCAGCGAAGACCGAATCGAGGCCGCGAAAACCTTTATCCGTTACATTGCGGGTGATAACGCCGTATACACAAGGGCCGTACTGGCTTCTTCCTATTGGCCGGTGCGGGATATCGGCAACATCTATGAGAATGACATGCTCATGACGGAATACAGCGTTTTTATGCCATATATGGGCGATTATTATCAGATCACCTCCGGGTGGACCGACGCGCGCACCGCATGGTGGCAGATGCTGGCTAAAATCGCCTCCGGGACCGATGTCTCAGAAGCGGTGAGGGACTTTCCTTCCCTGGACTGATGGGAACTCCTTTTCGTCTTCCGCTGCCGCGATTTATCCCGGTGCCAACCCTCACAAAAAAGTTTTGGGGACCATTGATCGAGTGGTCCCCAAAACCTTTGATGGGCCGGGAAAATAATGTTCCGCGTCTTAGCAGGCGGCCATGTATGGACGATAATAGAAGAAGGATCAAACACACCCTTCTGGGATAGAGCGAGGCGAACATGCAGTGACGATGAATGAACTGAAGCCCGGGCAGAGCGCTTATATCTTGTCCATCGGCGGGAGCGGCGCGCTCCGGCACCACCTGCTGGATATGGGACTGACCCCAAAAACGGAGGTCACGCTGCAAAAAATCGCGCCTATGGGCGACCCGGTGCAAATCGAGCTGCGGGGCTATGAGCTGACCCTCCGGCGGGATGAGGCGCAGAAGATCACTGTGGAGCAGGTGCATGAAAAAGTAATCAAATCCCGCGGTGAGCCGCGCCGGGCGGCGGTGGAGCATCCGGGGATGGGGGAGCTTGGCAGGGCCGGAAGCTACCATATCCACGACGCCGCAAACGATATCCCTGAGGGCGCGAGCATCCGGTTCGCGCTGGTCGGCAATCAGAACTGCGGAAAGACGACCTTATTCAATCAGCTCACGGGTGCCAATCAGCATGTCGGCAATTTCCCCGGCGTGACCGTTGACCGGAAAGACGGCATCATCCGCAACCACCCGGAGGCCATCGTGACCGATCTGCCGGGGATCTACTCCCTTTCCCCCTATTCCAGCGAGGAAATCGTCACCAGGGACTTCTTGATGGACACCCACCCGGACGGGATCATCAATATCGTGGACGCCACGAATATTGAGCGGAACCTGTACCTCACCATGCAGATCATGGAGCTGGGCATCCCCGTGGTGCTGGCCCTCAACATGATGGACGAGGTTCGGGCGAACGGCGGCTCCGTGCGGGTCAATGAGCTGGAAGGGATCCTCGGCATCCCGGTCGTCCCGATCTCAGCGGCGAAAAACGAGGGGATCGAGGAGCTGATCGACCATGCCCTTCACGTCGCGAGGCACAGGGAGGTCCCGGGGCGGGTCGATTTCTGTCCGTCCAGCACCGATGAGCATGACCCTGTGGGCGCGGTGCACCGCTGCATCCATGCCGCGGTACATATGCTGGAGCCGGAGGCGGCGGAAAAGGGGCTTCCCGTTCGCTTTACCGCCACAAAGCTGGTGGAAAACGACCGCTTGATCGGGGACAGGCTCTCACTCTCTGACGAAAAGCGGGCGGCCTTTGAGCATCTGGTCTCCGTGATGGAGCGGGAGACGAATCTTGACCGGGAGGCCGCCCTGGCAAATATGCGCTTTTCCTTTATTGAATCCCTGTGCGCCAAAACCGTGGTCCGCCCCCACGAGAGCAAGGAACACCGGCGCAGTATGGCAATCGACCGGGTTTTGACGGGCAAGTACACGGCCATCCCCTGTTTTGTGGGCATTATGGCGCTGGTCTTTGTCCTGACCTTTAACTTCGTCGGCGCGGCCCTGTCCGATTGGCTGGGACTGGCAATCGACGCGGTCGTTGCCCTGATCGACCGGCTCCTCACCGGCGCCCAGGTCAATCCGGTGGTCCACTCCCTTGTCATCGACGGCATCTGCGGCGGCGTGGGCAGCGTTCTGAGCCTGCTGCCCACCATCGTGACCATGTTTTTCTTCCTGTCCATTCTGGAGGACACCGGGTATATCGCGCGGGTGGCGTTTGTCATGGACCGGCTGCTGCGGAAAATCGGGCTTTCCGGCCGGAGCATCGTCCCCATGCTGATCGGCTTCGGATGCTCCGTTCCCGCGATCATGGCCACCAGGACGCTTTCCAGTGAACGGGACCGCAAGATGACCATCCTGCTGACCCCGTTCATGAGCTGTACCGCCAAGCTGCCGATCTACACCCTGATGATTGGCGCGTTTTTCCCCAAAAGGTATCAGGCGCTGGCTATGGTCGGCCTGTACGCCCTGGGCATCATCTGCGGGATTTTGTACGCCCTGATCCTGAAAAAGACAATGTACCGGGGCGAGCCGGTCCCCTTTGTGATGGAGCTTCCCAACTACCGTCTGCCCTCGGCAAAAAGCGTCTGGCAGCTGATCGTGGAAAAAGCGAAGGGGTTTGCCAGGAAAGCGTTTACCATCATTTTCATGGCCTCCATCGTGATCTGGTTTTTGCAGACCTTTGACCTGAGACTGAACGTAGCCGCATCCGCGGACCAGAGCCTGCTGGCCCTGCTGGGCGGGATCGTGGCCCCCCTGTTCGCGCCGCTGGGCTTTGGGGACTGGCGGGTATCCACCGCGCTCATCACCGGCTTCACGGCAAAGGAGAGCGTTGTGTCCACCCTGACGGTCCTGGTGGGCGGGGACGTGTCCATGCTGGGCAATCTGTTCACGCCGTTTACCGCCGTGGTATTCCTGGTCTTCACCCTGCTCTATACCCCCTGCGTGGCGGCGGTGGCCACCGTGAAGCGGGAAATGGGCGGCACCAGGGCCGCGGTCGGAACCGTGATCCTTCAGTGTGCTGTCGCGTGGATCGTCGCGTTCGCCATACATGGCGCGGGGCTGATTTTTGGTCTTGCGTAGGAGGTGCTTGAGATGAATTTGGCGAGTATCATCGTGCTTTGCGCAGTGGCCGGATCATTTGTGATATCTGTTGTCCGCGCCAGAAAAGCCGGGACAAGCAGGTGCGGCGGCCGCTGTTCTGAATGCGGGTTCCGGTGTGACGATTAAAGCAGCTTTGTGCCAATGAACCAGGTGCTGATGATCATAATAGCCGCCGGGGTACTGTTGGGCGGCGTTGACCGCATTTGCGGCAACCGGCTGAAGCTGGGTGAACAATTTGAGAAGGGTTTCATGCTTCTGGGGCCTATGGCCCTGTCCATGGTGGGGATGATCTGCCTTGCCCCGGTGCTGGCCGGCGCGCTTAGCCGGGCGGTCGCCCCGCTGTACCGGCTCACAGGGGTGGACCCGGCCATGTTCGGCAGTCTGCTGGCCATTGATATGGGCGGCTACCAGCTGGCGAAGGAGCTGGCCGTGGACGCCCGCATCGGAAGCTACGCCGGGCTTGTGGTATCGTCTATTTTTGGCTGCACCCTGGTGTTCACCATCCCCGTGGGCATGGGAATGGTCTCTCCAAACGACCGCCCCCTGTTCGCCCAGGGCATTATGTTAGGGCTGGCCGCCATGCCGGTGGGTTTGGCGGCGGGCGGACTGCTGTGCGGGCTTTCGCTGCCTGTCTGCCTGCATCAGAATCTGCCCATTTTCGCCTTGGCCCTGCTGCTGCTTCTCGGCCTGTGGAAAATCCCGGAACGGATGGTGAAAGGTTTCTGCCTTTTGGCGCAGGGCATCAAAATCATCGTTACCGTGGGGCTTGTGCTGGCGGCGGTGGAATCCCTTACAGGCTGGAACCCGATCCAGGGTATGGCCCCCATCGGGGAGGCCATGGCCGTGGCTGCCTCTATCGCCGTAGTTATGCTGGGGAGCCTTCCCATGGCGGAGCTTTTGGGCCGTGGGTTGGAGCGGCCCTTCACCCTGCTGGGCGGCAGGTTGGGAATCAAAGCCCAGAGCCTGACCGGGATGCTGGTAGGTCTGGTCACCCCTCTGCCCACTCTGGCTATGTACGCGGACATGGATGACCGCGGCAAAGTGGCCGCGGGAGCTTTCCTGGTGAGCGGCGCCAGCCTGCTGGCCGCCCATATGGGGTTCGTCATCGGCACGGAACCGGCGATGCTCGCCCCGTTGATTGTCGGGAAGCTCAGCGGGGCGCTGGCCGCCGCGGCGCTGGCGCTGTGGACTATGCGGTCACGGCGGAGCCGCCGGGACAAATAAAATTGGGGGTTTACAAACGCGGCGGCCTGTGGTATAGTGTCAAAAGTTTGGGCTTATTCCAAAATACGACATAGGAGGAGTACACATGGCTAAGCAAGAGAAGCGGCCGGCGCCTTCGCTGGCAACGAAAATGGGGATCTCCCTCGTCTGCGGCCTCGTGGTCGGAGTGCTGCTGTTGTTCTTGAGGGAATCCCTCGTGGGGAGCGGGAACGAAGCGGTCTGGAAGACCGTCAATGACCTTTTCTTCCAGGACATCACCGCCCAGGGCGCGGAACAGGCCCTCGGTATTTTCTATTTGGTCGGTCAGCTGTTCATCCGTTCCCTCCAGCTCATCATCGTACCCATGGTATTCACCTCCATTACATTGGCTATCGGACAGATATCGGACACCAGAACGTTGGGGCGTATTTCCGCCAAAACATTGATCTGGTTCCTGATCTGTTCTTTTTTTGCGCTGATCCTGGCCTGCTGCGTGGGCAGCGTCCTCTATAACGCGGGGCTGTTCACCGCCCAGGTGGAGGGGCTGGCGGGGAACGCCGGTTCCACCGGCTCCAACCCCATGAACGTGATCTTGAACATGGTGCCCTCCAACATCGTCACCGCCTTCGGCAGCAACACGGCGGTGCTGGCCATCGTGTTCCTGGCGGTCTGCCTGGGCCTGTCCATGAACGCGCTGGGTGAGGAAAAGACCGCTACCCTGCGCAAGCTGATCCAGGAGCTGAACGACGTGGTGGTGGTCTTCCTCAACTACGTGGTCAACAAGTTCGGCCCCATCGCCATCTTCATGCTGCTGGTGCGCACCTTCGCCACCTACGGCATCGACTATCTGCGCCCCGCCTTCGCCTATGTGGTCACCACGGTGGCCCTCCTGCTGCTGTTCCTGGTGGTGGGCTATCCCCTCATCGTGGCGGCGGGCGCCGGCCAGAATCCCATCACGTTCATCAAGAAGATCAGCAAGGTGGCGGTGTTCGGGTTCTCCACCTCCTCCAGCGCCGCCGCCCTGCCCCTCAACTATAAGACCTGCACCGAGGACCTGGGCGTGGACGAGACCATCGCCTCCTTCGTCCTCCCCCTGGGCATGACCATCAACATGAACGGCACCGCCATCATGCAGGTCATCGCCACGGTGTTCATCGCGGGCTGCGCCGGGTATTCCGTGAGCCTGACCCAGCTGGTGGTCATCGCCCTGCTGGCCCTGATCGCCTCCGCGGGCACCCCCGCCGCGCCCGGGGCCGGGGCCATCGTGCTGTTCACCATCCTGTCCGGCGTGGGGTTCGTCAACGACGGCGCGCTGCTGGCCTACTCCCTGATCCTGGCCATCAACCGGCCCATCGAGATGCTGGTGACCGCCCTGAACGTGGTGGGCGACGCGGTGACCGCCATCTGCGTGGCCAAGAGCGAGGGCCAGCTGGACAGCGGCAAGTACAACAAGCAGTAAGGGGGCGTCCGCGGCGTGAAGCAGGGACTTTACACCCTCCGGCGCAGCAGGCCGCTGGCCCCCGGCGTCTGGGAGCTGCGGCTGGCCGGGGACACCTCATCCATCACCGCGCCGGGGCAGTTTGTCAACATCCGTGTGGACGGCTGTTTCCTGCGGCGGCCCATCTCGGTCTGCCACTGGGACGGCGAGGGCCTGACCCTTGTGTTCAAGACAGTGGGCAAGGGGACGGCGGAGCTGGCCTCGATGCCGGCGGGGACACGGCTGGACCTCCTGTGCGGCCTGGGCAACGGCTTCGACCTGTCCCGATGCGGGGAACGCACCCTGCTTGCCGGGGGCGGTCTCGGGGCCGCGCCCCTCTACGGCCTGGCCAAAGCCCTGCTGGCGGCGGGGAAAACGCCTGTGGCGGCGTTGGGCTTCAACCGGAAGGAAGAGATCTTTTACGAGGAGGAGTTCCGCGCCCTGGGCCTGGACACCGTGATCGCCACTGTGGACGGGAGCGCCGGGGTGAAGGGCTTCGTCACCGCCGCCCTGCCCGAGCAGTACGACGTCTTCTGCGCCTGCGGCCCCCTGCCCATGCTGAAGGCGGTGTGCGCTGCCTCCCCCGCCCCCGGCTTCGTGAGCCTGGAGGAGCGGATGGGCTGCGGTTTCGGGGCCTGCATGGGGTGCAGCTGCCAGACAAAAACGGGAAGCAAGCGGGTCTGCCGGGAGGGCCCGGTATTTGCAAAGGAGGAACTCCTATGGTGAACACCCAGGTGGAGCTCTCCGGGATCCGGCTGGACAACCCGGTCATCCCCTCCAGCGGCACCTTCGGCTACGGCTATGAGTTCGCCGAATACTACGACATCAACTGCCTGGGCACGCTCTCTTTCAAGGGGACCACCATCGAGCCCAGGTTCGGCAACCCCACCCCCCGCATCGCGGAGGCCCCCGCCGGCGTGCTCAACGCCGTGGGCCTGCAAAACCCCGGGGTAGAGCGGGTGATTACTGAGGAACTGCCCCGGCTGCGCTCCGTCTTTCACAAGCCCATCATGGCCAATGTGGGCGGCTTTTCTGTGGACGACTATGTGCGCGCCTGCGCCCTGCTGGACAAGGAGGAGCAGGTCGGCTGGCTGGAGGTCAATATCTCCTGCCCCAACGTCCACGGCGGCGGCATGAGCTTCGGCACCAGCCCGGAATCGGCGGCAGAGGTGACCCGGGCGGTAAAGTCAGTCGCCACCAAACCGGTCTATATGAAGCTGAGCCCCAATGTGACGGATATTGCCGCCATCGCCCGGGCCTGCGAGGACGCGGGGGCGGACGGCATCAGCCTCATCAACACCCTGCTGGCCATGCGCCTCGACCTGAACACCCGGCGGCCCGTGCTGGCAAACACCACGGGCGGGCTGTCCGGCCCGGCCATCTTCCCGGTGGCGGTTCGGATGGTGTACCAGGTCTACGAAGCGGTGGGCATCCCCATCATCGGCATGGGCGGGGTGTCCTCGGCGGAGGACGTCATCGAGCTGATGCTGGCGGGAGCCACGGCGGTACAGGTGGGCGCGGCCAACCTGGTCAACCCCTTCGCCTGCCGGGACATCATCTCCGACCTGCCCCGGGTCATGGAACGATACGGAATCAAGGATTTGAACGAAATGATAGGAGGTGCCCACCATGGGTAAAGATGTGATCGTCGCGCTGGATGTTGACTGCAGGGAAAAGGCGGTGGCTTTCCTGGACCGCTTTTCCGGCGAAAAGCCCTTTGTGAAGATTGGCATGGAGCTCTACTTCGCCGAAGGGCCTTCCATTGTCCGGGAGATCAAGGCCATGGGCCACAAGATCTTCCTGGATCTGAAGCTCCACGACATCCCCAACACGGTGAAACGCTCCATGGCCCGCCTCGCGGCGCTGAACGTGGATATGCTGAACCTCCACGCCGCCGGCGGCACGGCCATGATGGAGGCCGCTATGGAGGGGCTGGTCCGGCCCGACGGCACCCGGCCTGTGCTCATCGCCGTGACCCAGCTGACCTCCATCAGCCAGGAGCGGATGGAGTCCGAACTGCTCATCGAAAAGCCCCTGGATCAAGTGGTGATGCACTACGCCAAAAACGCCGCCGGCTCCGGGCTGGACGGCGTGGTCTGCTCCCCCCTGGAGGCGGGGAAGGTCCATGACGCCTGCGGCGAGCACTTCCTCACCGTCACCCCCGGCGTCCGCTTTGCCGAAGGGGCGGTGGGCGACCAGGCGCGGGTCACCACCCCCGCCCGGGCAAAAGAGCTTGGCAGCGACTATATCGTGGTGGGCCGGCCCATTGTCCAGGCCGCCGACCCCGTGGCGGCCTACCGCCGCTGCGTGGAGGAATTCGTGGGCTGACGACCGATAAAAACCGAAAGAAAGGTGACAGATATGACCACCCCAGAGGCCATCGCAAAAAAAATCGCCAAGGATCTGCTGGATATCCGCGCGGTCTTTTTCCGCCCGGACGAGCCCTTTGTCTGGGCCAGCGGCATCAAAAGCCCGGTGTACTGCGACAACCGGCTGACCCTCACCGCGCCGGAGGTGCGCAATGATGTGGAGCACGCCCTCATGGAGACCGTCCTCCGGGAGTACCCCGGGGCGGAGGTACTGATGGGCACCTCCACCGCCGGCATCGCCCACGCCGCCATCACCGGCCACCTCATGGGACTGCCCATGGGCTACGTCCGCGCCGGCCAGAAGGACCACGGCCGCCAGAACCAGATCGAGGGCCGGCTGGAAAAGGGCCAGAAGGTGGTGGTCATCGAGGATCTGATCTCCACCGGCGGCAGCGTCATCGAGGTGGTGGAGGCCCTCCGGGAAGCGGGGGCCGAGGTGCTTGGCGTCGCCAGCATTTTCACCTACGGGATGAAAAAGGGGCTGGACCGGCTGGCGGCGGCCAACGTGCGCAACGTGAGCCTCACCGATTTCGACACCATCGCCCAGGCGGCGGCGGACGGGGGCTACATCGCCCCCCAGGACATCGCCCGCCTGATTGCCTTCCGGGACAACCCCTCGGACGAGAGCTGGATCGAAAAATAAATAGACAAGTCCCCTCTTTCAAGAAACCGCTTGAAGGAGGGGACTTATTTTATGCTGTCAAAGGGGCCTGGCTTTACAGGCTATAGATCTGCCGGCTGCCGCTGATGGCCTGCTCCAGATACTCGTCGATCCACCGGGAGGCGCCCCGCGCGTCCCTGGCGCGCAGGAATGAATAAAGCGTCTGGGTGCTGCTCACCAGGGCGGAAACGCCGTACAAATTGCAAAACCGCACCCATAGGGCGATGACCGCGGGCTTGAAGGAATAGTAGACCAGCGGCACGATGCTGTTGCCGCTCACCAGGGCCAGCTCATGCTGGAAGGCGAAGGCCGCCTCCGCCGCCTGCGGGGCGCTGTCCACGCCGGCGAGCCGGACCAGATGCTCCCCCAACCGCTCCAGCGCCTCATCGGAGGCGTACAGGATGGCCCGCTCCGCCGCCAGGTGCTCCAGCGCCCGGCGCACCTCCAGGATAGAGCGGATCTCTTCATGCCCCAGCACGCCCCCCTTATACTGCATGATGGCGATGAGCGTGCTCAGGTTCCCCCGGCGGCGGTAGTCTGCCACACAGGTGCCCTGGCGGGGACGCACCTCCAAAAAGCCCTGCTGGCACAGCTCGGCCAAGCCGCTGTTTACCACCGTGCGGCTCACCTGCATCTGCTCGGCCAGGGTGCGCTCCGGCGGGAGCTGGGCCCCCACGGGCAGTTCCCCGGACAAAATCATCCCCTGGAGCTGCTGGACAAACAGGTCCTTCAGGCTGGGGGAGGAGAGCTTCGCGAATTCCATACCGTCACCCCTCTCTGGTTCTGGTCATACCACAATCACAGGAACCAGTTTATCATATAATTCTTACAAAATCAACCGGGCAAAACTGTGAATATAGCAGAAAATTCGGAAAGATATCCGGGTAGTTGACAGGAAAACAAAGAAAATGCTAAAATTATCACGATATCTGGTTCGACCAGAGAGAGGAGAGGATACGCGATGGATCAGGTCCGGATCATTGAGGTGAAGCAGAGCGTCTTTGCCGACAATGACAGGCGGGCGGCGGAGCTTCGGGGCGAGCTGAAGGAGCGGGGCATCTTCCTGCTCAACCTCATGAGCGCCCCCGGCTCGGGCAAGACCACCACCCTGACGCGCACGGTGGAACTTTTAAAAGATGAGATGAAGATCGGCGTGATGGAGGCGGACATCGACTCCGACGTGGACGCCCGCGCCATGGCGGCGGCAGGGGTGAAATCCATCCAGCTGCACACCGGCGGGATGTGCCACCTGGACGCCGACATGACCCGCCAGGGGCTGGACGAGCTCATCGACGGCGACGTGGAGCTGGCCATTTTGGAGAACGTGGGCAACCTGGTGTGCCCCGCCGAGTTCGACACGGGGGCGGTGAAAAACGCCGCCATCCTGTCGGTGCCCGAGGGGGACGACAAGCCGCTGAAATACCCCCTGATGTTCCAGGTCTGCGACGTGGTGCTCATCAATAAAATAGATGTGGCCCCCTATTTCGATTTCGACCTGGAGCGGTGCGCGGAATACATTCGGATGCGCAACCCCGACGCCAAGGTCATCCCCATCTGCGCCAAGACCGGCGAGGGCGTGGAGGAATGGGCGGACTGGCTGCGGGAGCAGGTCGCTGCGTGGCAAAGCTGAAAGAGAGGAGAAAGAGCATGAGCGAGACAAAATTCCCCCTGGACGAGAGCAAGCTGCCCTTTGAGATCCCCAAGACCGACCACCCCCGGGAGAAGATCGTCAAGCTGGGCAGGATGATCACCGACCGGGTGCCCGCCAAGCTGAAGGGCGTCACCGGGGAGGACCCGGAGTACTGGGGCCTGGCCGGGATGGTCACCGACGAGATGGCCGACGTGGCCATGAAGATGAAGGTGCGCAAGCCCAAGACCTTCGCGCAGATCCAGAAGCTCACCGGCATGGAGCGGTTAAAGCTCCAGAAGCTGCTGGACGAGATGAGCCGCATCGGCCTCATCGAGTACCACTGGGAGAACCTGGACGGCAAGAACCCCAACCACGAGAAGCGGTACGTCCTGCCCATGTTCGTGCCGGGCAGCGCGGAGTTCTTCAATATGAACCACACTGTGATCGAGGAGCACCCGGAGGTCACCGCCTTCTTCGAGCGCATGACCTTCCTGCCCCTGGAGAAGATTACCCCCATGGTCCCCCCCGGAGGGGCGGGCATCGGCATGCACGTCATCCCCGTGGAGAAGGCCATCGAGATGGAAAACCAGTCCATCTCCATCGAGCACATCTCCCACTGGCTGAAAAAGTACGGCAAGTTCGCCGCCTCCCCCTGCTCCTGCCGGATGAGCCGCGCCAAGATGGGCGAGGGCTGCGGCGACGACCCCGAGGGCTGGTGCGTGGCCGTGGGCGACATGGCCGACTACGTGGTGGAGACCGACAAGGGCGGGCGCTACATCACCTATGAGGAGGCCCTGGACATCTTCAAGACGGCGGAGGCCAACGGCTTCGTCCACCAGATCACCAACATCGACGGCGAGGAGAAGATCTTCGCCATCTGCAACTGCAACGTGAACATCTGCAACGCCCTGCGCACCTCCCAGCTGTTCAACACCCCCAACATGAGCCGCTCGGCCTATGTGGCCAAGGTGGAGGAGGACAAGTGCGTGGCCTGCGGCGGCTGCGTGGAGGTCTGCCCCGCCGGCGCGGCCAAGCTGGGCCAGAAGCTGTGTACCAAGAACGGCCCGGTGGCCTACCCCCGCCAGGAGCTGCCCGACGAGGTGAAGTGGGGCCCGGAGAAGTGGTCCGTCGACTACCGGGACAAGAACCGCATCAATACCCACGAGACGGGCACCGCCCCCTGCAAGACCGCCTGCCCCGCCCACATCGCCGTCCAGGGCTATCTCAAGCTGGCGGCCCAGGGCAAGTACACCGAGGCGCTGGAGCTCATCAAAAAGGAGAACCCCTTCCCCGCCGTGTGCGGCCGCGTCTGCAACCGCCGATGCGAGGACGCCTGCACCCGCGGCACCATCGACCAGGCCGTGGCCATCGACGAGGTGAAGAAGTTCATCGCCCAGCAGGACCTGAACGCCGAGCACCGCTTCGTGCCCAAGAAGGTCATCCCCAAGCTGCTGGGCACGTTCAGCCAGAAGATCGCCATCATCGGCGGCGGCCCCGCCGGCCTGTCCTGCGCGTACTACCTGGCCCTCAAGGGCTACGAGCCCACCGTGTTTGAGAAGAACCCGGAGCTGGGCGGTATGCTCCGCTACGGCATCCCCTCCTTCAAGCTGGAGAAGGACGTCATCGACGCTGAGATCGACGTCATCCGCGCCCTGGGCGTGGACTTCCGCTGCGGCGTTGAGGTGGGCAAGGATCTGACCCTGGACGACCTGCGGGCCCAGGGGTACGAGGCGTTCTACATCGCCATCGGCTGCCAGCGTGGCCGTCTGCCCGGCATCCCCGGCGAGACCGCCCAGGGCGTATACTCCGCCGTGGAGTTCCTGCGCACGGCGGCGGAGGGCAAGGGCCTCCAGGTCCCCGGCAAAACCGTGGTGGTCGGCGGCGGCAACGTGGCCATCGACGCCGCCCGCACCGCCCACCGCAGCGGGGCGGAATCCGTCCAGATGTTCTGCCTGGAGCCCCGTGACAGGATGCCCGCCTCCCTGGAGGAGATCGCCGAGGCGGAGGACGAGGACGTCACCATCCAGTGCGGCTGGGGCCCCAAGGAGATACTTACCGAGGGCGGCAAGGTGTCCGGCATCGTGTTCATGCGCTGCACCAGCGTGTGGGACGACCAGGGCCGCTTCGCCCCCCAATACGACGAGCAGGACACCATCACCGTCCCCTGCGACCACGTTGTCCTGTCCATCGGCCAGAGCGTGGAGTGGGGCGAGCTGCTGGAGGGCACCAAGGTGGAGCTGGCCCGGGGCGGCTGGGCCAAGGCGGACGCCAAGACCTACCAAACCGCCCAGCCCGACGTGTTCGTGGGCGGCGACGTGTACACCGGCCCCAAGTTCGCCATCGACGCCATCGCGGCGGGCAAGGAGGCGGCTGTCTCCCTCCACCGCTTCGTCCAGCCCAACACCAGCATGACCATCGGCCGGGATCCCCGGTACTATGTGGAGCTGGATAAGAACAACATCAAGGTGGAGCAGTATGACAACGCCCAGCGCCAGATCCCCGGCATGGACGACTCCATCGACTGGAAAAAGTCCTTCCGGGACGCCAAGCGCACCTTCACCGAGGAGCAGGTCAAGGCGGAGACCGCCCGCTGCCTGGGCTGCGGCGCGTCCATCGTGGACCCCAACAAGTGCATCGGCTGCGGCCTGTGTACCACCCGCTGCGAGTTCGACGCCATCCACCTCCACCGGGACCGCCCGGAGTGCTCCACCATGATGAAGTCTGAGGACAAGATGAAGGCCATCCTGCCCAACATGGTGAAGCGGGAGATCAAGATCAAAAAGGCCGCCCGCAAGGCCAAAAAGTAAGCCATGCACGAACTGGGCATCGTGTTCCACATCATCAAGAGCGTGGAACAAGTGGCGGCGGACAACGAGCTGGAAAAGGTAAACGCCGTGGTGCTGGAACTGGGGGAGGTGTCCGGGGTCATCCCGGACTACCTCACCGACTGCTGGAAGTGGGCGGCGGCGAAATCGGAACTGATGAGCGGCTCGGAGCTGAAGATCGAGACGCTGCCCGCCGTCACCCACTGCGACGGCTGCGGACGGGACTACCCCACCGTGGCTCACGGCAAGACCTGCCCCCACTGCCAGAGCGGGAACACCTGGCTTTTGACCGGCAATGAGGTCAATATCAAGGAGATCGAGGCGTACTGACCAACCAACCTGTTTCCCCGGGTCCGGGGGACCCATCATATAGAGAGAAAACGCGGGGCTGAGACCCCGCAAAGGAGGACAAAACAATGTTATTTCAAGTTTATGGCGACGGCGCCGGCTGGCAATTGCTGGGCTGGCTGCTGGTGTTCACGGGGCTGATCCTGGCCAACGAGTTTTCCCGCCGCAGCAAGCTGGGCGGCATCATCTGCTTCCTGGCCATCCCCGCCGCGCTCACGGTGTACTTCATCGCCATCTACGTCTGTGCCGCCATGGGTATGGACTGGGCGCTGAACAACCAGACCTATACCAACATGAACAGCTGGTTCCACTACGCCAAGCTGTACGCCGCCACGGCGGGCTGTATCGGCTTCATGATGATCAAATACAAGTGGAGCATCGGCAAGACCGAGTGGTTCAAGGTGTTCCCCTTCGTCATCGTGGCCATCAACATCCTCATCGCCGTGGGCAGCGACTTCGAGTCCGGCATCAGGGGCCTGATCTCCCTGTCCCAGAACGGCGACCGCTGGTGGCTGTCCAGCGAGAACGTGTGGCTGTACGGCGGCTGGTGGAACTGGGTCAACGGCATCGCCGGCATCCTCAACATCTTCTGCATGACCGGCTGGTGGGGCATCTACAGATCCAAGAAGCACGACGACATGCTCTGGCCGGATATGACCATCCTGTTCATCGTGGCCTACGACCTGTGGAACTTCGAGTACACCTACAACAACCTGCCCACCCACGCCTGGTACTGCGGCCTGGCCCTGCTGCTGGCCCCCACCTTCGCCAACGCCCTGTGGAACAAGGGCGGCTGGATCCAGAACCGCGCCCACACCCTGGCCATGTGGTGTATGTTCGCCCAGGTGTTCCCCCTGTTCCTGGACAACAGCCGGTTCTCCGTCATCCCCGTGCTGTACACTGACGGCGTGATGAACGCCGCCGTCCGTCCCACCGGCGCCGATCCCACCATGCAGGGCGTGGTGGCTGTGCTGGCCCTGGCGGCCAACGTGGTGGTGCTGGCCATCATCATCAAGCGCTCCATCGAGCAGAAGAAGAACCCGTACAAGAACGAGATCTTCACCGATCAGAAGGACTTCCAGCTTGCCATGGCGCGAGCCGAGGGCAAGTGAGCCTGACCCACCGCCTGGGGAAATAGTTTGGTCAGAAAACGGCCGCCCGCGGAAGCTTCCGCGGGCGGCCTGTTATTATGCGTATTCAATGCCTCCGGGCGCCCTTTCGGGGGGCGCCGTCAATCAGCGGCGGCGTCAGGCCGGTCCGGCCCGGTCTCCTGCCCCATATAGCAGAAGCCATAGGCCGGCAGGACAAGCTCTTGCAGCGTCTGTGTCCCGCCCGTGAGCAGATCGGTAAATTCCCCGCCGTCATAGGGGAAGTCCACCGTTTTCTCCTCCCCGGTGAAGTTGAACGCACCGATGATCTTTTGGCCGCCGAAGTACCGTCCAATGGCCAGCACGCCATCGTCCCCGGTGTCCAGCGTCCACACGTCCGCCGCCGCCGAGAAAGCGGGGTTGTCCTTGCGGAGCTTCCCCAGGGCGTTCAGCCCCTGGAACACCCGGCCCTCTGGGGTGGACTGGTCGTCCGCGTGCCCCGCCAGCTCCCAGCGCATTTTCCCCCGGTGGAGGTAACGGCTGTCCTCGGCCTTGTTGGGGTCGTCTTTGTAGCTGTAGTCGTTCACCTGGGCGATCTCGTCCCCGCTGTACAGCAGGGGGATACCGGTCTGCATGAACATCATGGCGTGGAGGGTCAGGTCGAACCGCACCGCCCGCTCCATGGCCCCGGCGTCCTGCTCAAACCCCGCCTTCTCGATGCCGCACAGGCTGGCGGTGGTGCCGCATTGGCGGGCATCGCCGCTGGCGGGGTCGTCGTTGTACAGCTCCCCCCGGCTGACGCTGCCCTCCACATGGCCCTGGAACCAGTCGCTGAGGAACTTTTTATGGGGCACCTCAGAAATCCCCCATTGCTTCAGCGTGTCGTAGTCCAGTCCCCAGCCGATGTCGTCGTGGCAGCGCAGGTAGTTGAGGAACACGTACTGCTTGGGCAGGGCGTTGACGATATCCAGCTGCCTGCGCAGCAGCCGGGTGTCCCGGGTGGCCACGGTGTGCCAGGTGGTGCACATGGTGGTGACGTTGTAGAGCAAGTGGCACTCCGGCTTTTCCACCGTGCCGAAATAGGGCACCACCTTGACGGGCTCCATCACCACCTCGCCCAGCAGGATGACGCTGGGGCAGACGATCTCGCCGATTATGCGCATCATCCGCACGATGGTGTGGACCTGGGGCAGATTGCGGCAGTCGGTGCCCAGCTCCTTCCAGATGTAGGGCACCGCGTCGATGCGGATCATGTCCATGCCCTTGTTGGCCAGGAACAGGAAATTGTACATCATCTCGTTGAACACCCGGGGGTTGCGGTAGTTCAGATCCCACTGGTAGGGGTAGAAGGAGGTCATGACGTAGTGGCCGCAGTCGTCAAGCCAGGTGAAGTTCCCCGGCGCGGTGGTGGGGAACACCTGGGGCACGGTCTTTTCGTACTCCTGGGGAATGGCCGGGTCGGCAAAAAAGAAGTAGCGGCTCATATACTCCCCGTCCCCGGCACGGGCCTTTTTCGCCCACTCGTGGTCCTGGCTGGTGTGGTTCATCACGAAGTCCATGCACACGTTGACGCCCTTCTTGTGGCAGGCGGCGGTGAGCTTTTCCAAATCGTCCATGGTGCCCAGATCGGGCCGCACCGCCCGGAAATCCGCCACGGCGTAGCCGCCGTCGCTCCGGTCGGGGACGGTGTCCAGGAAGGGCATGAGGTGGATGAGGTTCACGCCGGTCTTCTCAATATACGACAGCTTTTTGCGCACGCCGTCCAAGTTCCCGGCAAAGTTGTCGATGTACAGCATCATGCCCGTCAGGCCGCTGGACTTGTACCACTCAGGATCGGCTTCCCGCTGGATGTCCCGCTTTTTCAGCGGGTTGGGGCGCTCGTCCGCGAAGCGGCGCAGTTGGTTGCACAGCTCTGCGAACATGGCGTCGCTGCCATACAGCTCCATATACAGCCAGCGCAGCTCGTCCAGATGCCGGGCCAGACGGTTCTGGAACAGGGCCTCTTCCTTTTTTGTCATAGGTCACACCTCTCGTTCCGTTTTTGGGTCATCGCGCTCCCAAGCAGTATTATGCCACAGTGAAATTCAAAAGTACACACGGCTTGCCGCGGCCGCTCACCCGAACTGGCTGGCATACAGCTTATAATAGAACCCCTTGCGCGCCATAAGCTCCTCGTGGGCGCCCTGCTCCACCACGTCGCCGTGGTCCACCACCAGGATGTGGTCGGCGTTCTGGATGGTGGACAGCCGGTGGGCGATGACGAAGCAGGTCTTGCCCGCCATGAGGGAGCGGATGGCCTTCTGCACCTGCCGCTCGGTGTTGGTGTCCACGTTGGAGGTGGCTTCGTCCAGGATGAGCATATGGGTGTCGTACAGCATGGCCCGGGCGATGGTGAGCAGCTGCTTCTGCCCTTTGGAGATGTTGCCGCCGTCCTCGCTGATGACGGTGTGGTAGCCCTGGGGCAGCCGCATGATGTAGCTGTGGATGCGGGCGGCCTTGGCGGCGGCCACCACCTCTTCCATGGTGGCGTCCTCTTTGCCGTAGGCGATGTTGTCGAAAATGGTCCCACGGAACACCCAGGTGTCCTGGAGCACCATGGCGTAGCTCCGGCGCAGGGAGTCCATGGTGTAGGCCCGGTTTTCCGCCCCGTCCACGTAGATGCAGCCCTCATCCGGGTCGTAGAACCGCATGAGCAGGTTGATGATGGTGGTCTTGCCCGCCCCGGTGGGGCCTACGATGGCCACCGTCTGGCCGGGCTTCGCCTCGAAGTCCAGGTGGTGGAGGATCGTGCGGCCCGGGTCGTAGCCGAAGCTCACATCTTCCCCCCGGACATGGCCCCGGCAGCTTTCCAGCTCCGCCGCGCCGTAGATGTCCTTGACCTCCTCCGGCTCGTCCAGCAGGCGGAACACCCGCTCGGAGGCGGCCAGGGCGGAAAATATCTCGTTGACAATGTTGGAGATCTCGTTGATGGGGCCGGAGAACTTCCGGGAATAGAGCACAAAGGAGGAGATCTGCTCCAGCCCCACCACCCCCAGCATATAGAGGATGGCGCCGCCGGTGCCGATGGCGGCCAGGCCGAAGTTGGAGATCATGCCCACGGTGGGGCCCATGGCCATGCCCATGCCGTCCGCGTTCCGATACGCCTCGGCGGCGTTTCGGTTGATCTTGCTGAAATCCTCGCACACCCGGTCCTCCTGGGCGTAGGCCAGGATGGTGCGCTGGCCGGTGAACATCTCCTCGGCGAAGCCGTTCATCTCGCCGTAGGCCGCGCTGCGCTTTGCGTAAAGCGGCCTTGTCTTTTTGCTCATGAACCGGGTGAACAGGATGGAGGCGGGGATGGTGGCCGCCATGCACAGCACCAGGGGCGGCGAGATGACGCACATCATGGCGAAGCTGCCCGCCACCGTCACAGTGCTGGTGAGGATCTGGATCACGTCGGTGGACAGGCTGGTACACACCACGTCCACGTCATAACTCACCCGGCTGATGATGTCGCCGGCCTGGTGCCGGTCAAAGTAGCCCACCGGCAGGGTCATCAGCTTGTCGAACACGTCCCGGCGCATATTCCGGGCCACCCGGCGGCCCACCCGCATCATGCCGATGCTCACCAGGAAGCTCATCACGCTGCCCCCCGCGTAACAGGCCAGCATGAGCAGGGCGTAATGGAGCACCGCGTCCATATCCACGTGCCCGGGGCCCAGCTGCCAGCCCTCCTCCACCACGCCGATGGCCTTCCCGGCAAACCGGGGGCCCAGCAGGTTGCCGGTGTTGCTCAGCAAGGTGCAGGCCAGGAACAGCAGCACCCACCAGCGGTATGTCATCAAATATTGCAGGATGCGCCGCAGCGCGCCCTTTGCGTCCCGGGGTTTGGCCTTCACGCCGCCCCGGTCTCCCGGTCCGGGCATACGCGGTCCCCCCTTTCTAAGCCATCTCGCCCATCTGGACCTGATAGGTCTCCCGATAGGCGGGGCAGGTTTCCATCAATTCCTCGTGGGTGCCATAGCCCACGCACTTCCCGTTGTCCATCACCAGGATGTGGGTCATGCCCATGATGGAGCTGACCCGCTGGGCGATCATGATGAGGGTGGAATCCCCGTGGCGCTCCCGGATGGCCCGGCGCATGGCCGCGTCGGTGGCGTAGTCCAGGGCGGAGGAACTGTCGTCCAGCACCAGGACCTCCGGCCCCGCCGCCAGGGCCCGGGCCACCAGCAGCCGCTGCTTCTGCCCGCCGGACAGGTTGGCCCCGCGGATTTCCGCCTGATGCTCGGCCCCGTCCTCCAAAGCGTCGATGTACTCCGCCGCCATGGCGTCCTCGATGGCGGCGCGGAAAGCGGTATCATCTATGTCCCGGCCAAAGCGCACGTTCTCCCGGAGGGTGTCCTGGAACACCATGTCGTTCTGGAAGCACACCCCGAATTTCCGGCGCAGCTCGTCCTTTTCGTAGGTGCGCACGTCCCTGCCGTCCACAAAGACCCCGCCGTCCCGCACATCGTAAAACCGCATGAGCAGGGAGATGATGGTGCTCTTGCCGCAGCCGGTGGGGCCGATGATGCCCAGGCTCTCCCCCCGTTTCAGGGCAAAGCTGATGTCGGCGAGGGCCTTTTCCCGCTCCTCCCCGGCAAAGCCGGCGCAGCCTGACTCCCCTTCCCCATAGCTGAAATTCACGTGCTCGAAGCGGATGAACCCGTCCCCGCCGGGAGTGCGGGCCTCGGCCGCGGGCAGCACGCGCTGGTCGATCTCGGTCTGAAGGACCTGGTCGATGCGGTCGGCGCTGGCCCCGGCCTTACTCATGGTCATAAAAATGCGGGACAGGCCCATGACCCCCATGGTGATCATGTTGAAGTAGGTGAGGAAGGCCAGGATGACCCCCGGCTCCATCACCCCGGCATTCACCCGCCGCGCCCCCAGCAGCACCACCAGGGTGAGCCCCCCGTTGAGGCAAAGCTGCATAAAAGGGGATGGGATCGCCATCACCGTGCCGGCGGCAATGTCGCTGTCCGTCATGTCCCGGTTGGCCTGGGCAAAGCGGCGCTTTTCATACTCCGTTTTGGACAGGGCCTTCACCACCCGGATGCCGGTGATGTTCTCCCGCATGACCCGCACCACCACGTCCAGCCGCCGCTGTACCTGGTTATACATGGGCAGCCCCTTGGCTGACACCGCGAACACCACAAGGATCAGCACCGGCAGCATGGCCACCAGGATCATGGCCAGGGAGGCGTCCATAGCCAGGGAGACGCACACGCCGCCGATGAGCAGCATGGGGGCCCGGACGCACAGGGTCTGGAACTGCTGCACCGCCGACTGGACGTTGTAGCTGTCGCTGGTCATCCGGCTGATGAGGGAGGGCAGGCCGAAGGCGTCGAACTGGCTGCCGGACAGGTTGGCGGTCTTTTGGAACAGCTCCTGGCGGACATCGTAGCTCACCCGGTGGGCGTTTTCCACGGCCCGGCGGTTGGCCGTCACGTTGAGCTGGCGGCACAGGATGGCGGCGGCGAACATCGCCAGCCCCCACTGTACAGCCAGGCGCAGGTCGCCCAGCGGGGCCACATCATCGATGATGTGCTCCAGGATATAGGGCAGCATCAGCTCGGTGACGGTGGCCGCCAGTTTGATGAGGACGCACACGAGCACGGCCTTTTTGTACCGGCCCATAGCCCTGGCGATCAGCCCCATAGGCGTCCCCTCCTTTTCTTTTCCATAAAATTTCTCTGTATCGTTATAGTTTATCAGCTACTGTCCTAAAATGTCAAGGCGTTTCGGCGGCTTTCCGCAGCTGGGATATTTACGGCGATTTCAAACAAAAACAGGGACGGAAATCTTGATACGCCTTGTATCAAAATTTCCGTCCCTGCATGGTGCGCCTGAAGGGACTCGAACCCACACGCGTTTCCGCACGAGAACCTAAATCTCGCATGTCTACCAATTCCATCACAGGCGCATATGGGCGGCGGGATGATCCCACCGCCGTTTTTGTCCGCCTACCACACCAGGGTGGCGAAATAATCATCCGGCGTCTCCGCCCGGCGCATCAGCTCCACCGAGCCGTCCTCCCGGAGCAGCAGCTCCGCTGAGCGCAGCTTCCCGTTGTAGTTGTAGCCCATGGAGAAGCCGTGGGCCCCGGTGTCATGAACGGCCAGGATATCGCCCATTTCGATTTCCGGCAGCGCCCGGTCGATGGCAAACTTATCGCTGTTCTCGCAAAGGGAACCGACTACATCGTATGTGTGATCGCAGGGCGCGTCCTCCTTGCCCAGCACCGTGATGTGGTGGTAGGCCCCATAGACGGCGGGCCGCATCAGGTTGGCCGCGCAGGCGTCCACGCCGATATACTCCTTGTAGATGTGCTTTTCGTGGACAGCGGTGGCGACCAGGTGGCCGAAGGGGGCCAGCATAAACCGGCCCAGCTCGGTGAAGATGGCCACGTCCCCCATCCCGGCGGGGACTAAAATCTCCTCGTAGGCGCGGCGCACACCCTCGCCGATCACCGCGATGTCGTTGGCGGGCTGCTCCGGACGGTAGGGGATGCCCACGCCGCCGGACAGGTTGATGAACGCCACATGGCAGCCCGTCTCCTTCGCCACGTCGGCGGCAGTCTGGAACAGCAGCCGGGCCAGGGCGGGATAGTACTCGTTGGAGATGGTGTTGGAGGCCAGGAAGGCGTGGATGCCGAAGTGCTTGGCACCCAGTTCTTTCAAACGTGTGAACGCTTGGGCCAGCTGGGGTCGGGTCATGCCGTACTTGGCCTGACCCGGGTTGTCCATCACCTGGAAGCCCTCTTTGCTCTCCCCCAGGGTAAACACCCCGCCGGGGTTGAAGCGGCAGCACACCGTCTCAGGCACACGGCCCAGGGTGTTATAAAGGAAATCCACATGGGTCAGGTCGTCCAGGTTGATGTTGGCCCCCAGCCGCGCGGCCAGCTCGAACTCCTCTGCCGGGGTCTCGTTGGAGGAAAACATGATCTCACCGCCGGAAAACCCGCACTTCTCCGACATCATCAGCTCGGTGAGGGAGGAGCAGTCCACGCCGCACCCCTCCTCCCGCAGCAGCTTGAGGATGCCGGGGGTGGGGGTGGCTTTGACCGCGAAATATTCCTTAAACCCCGGGTTCCAGGCGAAAGCGGCCTTCAGCGCCCGGGCGTTTTCCCGGATGCCCCGCTCGTCGTAGATGTGGAAGGGGGTGGGATAGGTCTTTATAATCTCCCGGGCCTGGGCCAGGGTGAGGAACGGCTTTTTCATCTCTCTGTGTCTCCTTAGGATGGTGAATTCACAGAGGGTATCATATAAGATTTTCTGCCCGTTGTCAACCGTCCGTTGGCGGCTCCGGGCCGCCGTACACCTTACCCTCGATGTAAGCCATCATGCGGTTGCGCAGCCAGCAGAACACGACCAGCCAGAAGGGCGAGATCAACACCCACAGCTGGTCGAACGAGAGCTTCACAGACACGGCGATACCCACCAGCACGCTGACTGCGATCAGCCATAGGTTGTCTCGCAGCCACTTCTTCTTGAAAAACTCTGTGCGCTCCTTGGCCGAGAAGCTGCTCTCCCGCACCGCCGCCACCAGGTTCTCGTCCGCCTGCCTGCGGAACCGCTCATCGCTCAAACGCTCCCCGGCCAGCAGCTCGTTGACGCTCACCCCCAGTGTCTCCCCCAGGGGAACCAGCAGCTCAATGTCCGGCATATAGGTTCCCGTCTCCCAGCGGGAGACGGTCTTGTTGGTGACGCCCAGCTTTTTGCCCAGGGCCTCCTGGGTCAGCCCCTGCTCACGGCGCAGCGCCGCGATGAATTTTCCCACCTTGGCCTGATCCATTTCGCTCCCTCCTTTGGAGAAAGTATACCACGGCTGGCCCTGAGAATCACTCCCCGCAGACAGCGAATCCGGGGTTTACCCCTCCTGCCCCGTCTCCCGCAGCAATCTGGTGCGCAAAGCGGAATACCGCCGGGTCTGCCGGTCATTGGCCACCATCTGGGCCATCAGCTCCCCGCTGCCCACCAGGATGAACAGCTCCCTGGCCCTTGTGATGGCGGTGTACAGCACCCCCCTTGCCAGCAGGGAGGGCGGCACGTCGCTGAGGGCCAGGATGACCGCCCGGTACTCGCTGCCCTGGGCCTTGTGGACGGTGACGGCGTAGGCGGGCTCCAGCTCCCCCAGCAGTTCCGGGGGATAGGCCACCAGCCGCCCGTCAAAGGACACGGTGATCCCCCCGGCGGTCACCTCCTGGATCACGCCGATGTCCCCGTTGAACACGCCCATGTCCTTCTCCCCGGTAGTAGGGTCCTCCCAGAACAGGTCGTAGTTGTTCTTCACCTGCATCACCCGGTCGCCCTCCCGGAAGATGTAGGGGCCGAAGGCCCGCTCCCCCCTGCCGTCCGCGGCGGGGTTCAGCGCCTCCTGCAGCGCCCGGTTCAGCGCGGCGGTGCCCGCCCCACGCTTCCGGGTGGGGGTCAGCACCTGGATCTGCTCGGCGGGGATGCCCATATTCCGGGGCAGGCGGGTCTGGCACAGCTCCACGATGGTGTCCACCGTGCGGGCGGCGTCCCGGCGTCCCATGTAAAAGAAGTCCTTTGTCTTATTGGTCAGCTCCGGCGCCGTCCCCCGGTTCACCCCGTGGGCGTTCATGACGATGGCGCTCTCCCGGGCCTGGCGGAAGATCTCCGTCAGCGACACGGCGGGCACCACCCCGGAGCGGATCAGGTGGTCCAGCACGTTCCCCGGCCCCACCGATGGAAGCTGGTCCGGGTCGCCCACCAGCACCAGGCGGCACTCCCCCCGCAGGGCGGCCAGCAGCGCCGCCATCAGGGACACATCCACCATGGACGTCTCGTCCACGATCACCGCGTCCACCTCCAGGGGGTCGTCCTGGTTTTTGGTAAAAGCCAGCTGGCCGGTGAAGGGGTCCAGCTTGGTTTCCAGCAGCCGGTGGATGGTCAGCGCCTCCGCGCCGCAGGTCTCCCCCATCCGCTTGGCGGCCCGGCCGGTGGGGGCAGCCAGGGCCGTCTCCAGCCCCAGCGTCTCGAACAGGGCCAGCACCCCCCGCAGGGAGGTGGTCTTGCCGGTGCCCGGCCCGCCGGTGAGCAGCATCACCTGCCGGCTGGCGGCCAGCTCCACGGCGGTGCGCTGCTGCTGGGCATAGGTGATCCCCTGCTCCCGCTGGATGGCATCGATGAGTTGCCCCAAACCCTCCGGCGGGGCGATCTCCGTACAACACATCTCCCCCAGGCGCATGGCCACGTAGCACTCCGCCCCGTACAGTCCCGCGGGATAGCAGGCGGTCACCCCGGCGATGTCCTCCCGCACCACCTCCCCCCGTTCGATGAGGCCGTCCAGCCCTTGGGCGAGGCACTCCCCCTCCACCCCGATGAGGGCGGCGGTGGCGGCCAGCAGCTTGTTCTCAGGCAGGAACACGTGGCCGTTGTCGGCGTTGTGGTCCAGCTCGAAGATGAGGGCGGCCTCCACCCGCTGGGGGTCGTCCCCCGCCACCCCCAGCTCGATGGCCAGCTCGTCCACCTGGGCGAAGGGGATCTCCAGGGAGCGGTCGGCCAGCAGATAGGGGTTGTCACGCACCACGTCCACCGCCAGATCGCCGAACCGCTTGTACAGCGGCATGGCGGCGGCCAGGGGCAGCCTGTGCTCGGACAGGAACTCCGCCAGCCGCCGCATCCCCATCTGCCGCCGGAAGTCCTCGCCGATGGCCCGGGCCCGCTTGGGGGACACCCCCCGCAGCTCACACAGGCGGTCTGGGTCGTTCTCGATGATCTCCAGCGCGTTTTCGCCGAAATGGTCCACGATCTGCCGCGCCAGCCCCATACGGACGCCTTTCACCACCCCGGAGGCCAGGTACTCGAACACCGCCTTCTCCCCCACCGGCATGCGGCGGGTGATCACCTCGGCCTTGAACTGCTCGCCATAGCTGGGATGGCGGCCCCAAGCCCCCTCCAGCTCCAGCGTCTCGCCGGGGGCCACCCCCGGCATACAGCCCACCGCCGTGATCTCGCCCCCCTCGCCGCAGTCCAGCTTCAGCACGGTGTAGCCGTTTTCCTCGTTGCGGAACAGCACGGCGGACACCGTGCCCTCCACCTGGTTGCGTCCCTCTGTCCCGGCAATCTCCCCTGGCATGGCCGGCCCTCCAATCCAAACAAACGTTTTATCGTATTATAGCATGGCCCCGCCATCTTTTCAAGATAAATCACAAAGAGCCCCTGGGCAAAAAATTTTTTAAAAAATTTGCCTTAACCCACTTGCAGGAACGCAAATTATATGATATACACAAAGAAGAACTGCGCGCCTCCCGCGCGCCTGTCTGAAACTGCCAACGAATGGAGGAGCTATCATGTTAAAAGGAATCGCCGCCTCGGCCGGCGCCGCTGTCGCCCAATTGTTCTACATGGAGGAGCCCGACCTGTCCGTCACCAAGGAGACCGGGCTGGACCCCGCCCAGCAGCACCAGCGCTACGACCAGGCCGCCGCCCAGGCCATCCGGGAGCTGGACAACCTGTATGAGAAGGCCCGCGCCACCGACGAGAGCGTGGCCCAGGTGTTTGATATCCACCGCATGATGCTGGAGGACCCCGACCTCATTGACGGCATCGACGCTCTGCTGGACGAGGGCTACAACGCCGAGTACGCCGTGCGGGAGACCGCCGACTCCCTCGCCGCCATGTTCAAGGCCATGGACGACGAGTATATGCAGGCCCGCTCCGCCGACGTGATGGACGTGGGCAACCGCCTCGTCCGGGTGCTCAAGGGCATCCCCGACGCCGCCGACTTCCCCGATGAGCCGGTGATCGTGGCCGCCGTTGATCTGCTGCCCAGCCAGACCGTCCGGCTGGACAAGGACCACGTGGCGGGCTTCGTCACCAAGCTGGGCTCGTCCACCTCCCACTCCGTCATCCTGGCCCGCACCCTGGGCATCCCCTGCATCGTGGGCATGGGCGACGACTATGACAAGCTGCCCAAGTCCGGCCTGGTGGCCATCGATGGCTCCACCGGCGAGGTGGCCCCCCAGCCCGACGAGGCCACCCGGGCGGAGTTCACCCGCCGCCGGGACGCCTTCCTGGCCGACCAGGCGGCGCTGGAGGCGTACAAGGACCGCAAGGCCATCACCAAGAGCGGCCACAAGGTGCTGGTGTGCGCCAACATCGGCGGCCTGAAGGACATCGACGCGGTCATCGCCCGGGGCGGCGCCGGCGTGGGCCTGTTCCGCAGCGAGTTCATCTACCTGGACAGCCCGGACTTCCCCACCGAGCAGGCCCAGTTCGAGGTCTATAAGGAAGTGCTGGCCCGGCTGGCTCCCCGCCCCGTGGTGGTGCGCACCCTGGACCTGGGCAGCGACAAGCAGGCCCCCTACTTCGGCATCGAGGGGGAGGAGAACCCCGCCATGGGCTACCGGGCCATCCGCATCTGCCTCAAGCAGCCCGAGATCTTCCGCACCCAGCTGCGGGCGCTGCTGCGCGCCTCGGTGTACGGCAAGCTGAACATCATGTTCCCCATGATCACCCACCTGGAGCAGGTGCTGGAGATCAAGACCATCGTCAACCAGGTCCGGCAGGAGCTGGACAAGGAGGGCATCCCCTACAGCCAGGACGTGGAGTACGGCATCATGATCGAGACCCCCGCCGCCGCCGTCATGGCGGACGTGCTGGCCAAGGAAGTGGACTTCTTCTCCATCGGCACCAACGACCTGACCCAGTACACCCTGGCCGCCGACCGGATGAACGCCAACATCAGCAACCTGTTCGACTCCGGCCACCCCGCCATCCTGCGCCTCATCGAGCGCACCGCCAAGGCCGCCCATGACGCGGGCATCTGGGTGGGCATCTGCGGCGAGTCCGCCGCCAACACCGCCCTCACCGCGTTCTACATGAGCGTGGGCATCGATGAGCTGTCCGTCTCCGCCGCCTCCATCCCCGCCGTCAAGCGGGCCGTCATCGAGTGCGACTGATCCCGACCCAGCCGGAACGTTTTCAGAAATAACGAGGCCCCCTCTTTCGAAGCTCTTCGAAAGAGGGGGCCTCGCCCGTTTAGAACGGCAGGGTCCAGTGGCTGCTGCCGTACAGGTCGGTGAAGCGGTAGGTGGCCCGGGTAACGCCGTCCAGCGGCACATCGCTGACGGTCAGCCCGTCCTCCCCGACCGTCACCGGGTCGCCCAGCAGATAACTGTCCTGATAGTCCCCATCGTAGCTGTAATAGTCGCACAGGAATTCCAGGATGTCGCCGGGCTGAAGCTCCGCCTGGCTCTTGGCCACGGTGTCGGTCTCGCCGTCATGGTACACCGTCCGCACTCCCGCCACATAGCCGTGGGGCCGGTCGTTGTCAAACGCCAGGATCAGCTCCGAGCGCACGCCGTTGTGGAGCACCGGCACCCGGCCCGTAATGGTGTAATCCGTCCCGTCGTCCACGGTGGTGGTGTGGTAGTAGGCCACCGGCTGTCCGTTGACGGCAAGCCAGCTCCCGGCAAATTCCGCTTTACCCAGCAGCCCGCCGTCGTCGTCAAAGTCGTACACATTGTCCAGTCCCAGGTCGATGTAGCCCTCGCCGTCGTCATAGAACAGGTTCAGCTCCAAGGACTGGACCAGCTTCCACTGCTCCTCGCTCAGCCGGAGGACGGGTACGCCGTCCGCGCCCTCCTGCCACATCAGCGCCTCGGCAGGGAAGCGGTTTTCCGCCAGGTACTGGGCCAGCTCCTCGTCGCCCAGCGCCCTGTCACTCAAAAATCCGCTGTTGCTGTCGTCCAGGCCGGAAATACGGCCAAAGGAACCGCCCAGCAGATCGCCCAGCAAGGCGGAGATGTCGCCCGCGCTCCCGCCGGAGCCCCCGCCCAGATTCCCCAGCAGGGAAGCCAGGGGGGAGCCGGTGCCGCCGGAGGCGGCCTGCCCGCTGACCTCAAGGCTGGCGAACTGCCGGATGCACTGGATGTAGCCCTTGTCCATCCCGATCTGGTTGAAGGTGGACGCCGCCTTGTCCACATTGGAGGATTTCCGATAGGGGAAGTAAATGGACACGCCGTAGGCGTTGGTCATGTTGGAGGAGGTGCGGTTGTACTTCACCGCCCCCAGCAGGGCCTCCGCCAAAGCGTCGCCCTCCTTGGTGCCCAGGTTCTTCGCCAGGTGCACCAGATCCACCTGGTCGATCTGGCTGGACTGGGCGAATTCCCGGGCCCCGCCGCGGGCATTGGACACGGTCTGGTACTCCTTGTCCTGGATCAGCTTGTTGGTGGATTTGGAGAAGCTCTCCAGCACGGGCGGGAGAGTCACCTCCAGCTCCGCCAGGTCGATGACGGACAGGGTGGTGAGCTGGCCCTTGCACTTCTCGGCGCAGGTGTCCACGAAGCTGTCCACGATCTGCTTGCCCAGCTCGATGGTGGGCATGGAGGTATCCTTGCCGAAGGCGGTGAGCCAGTCGGTGTAGTACCAGCCCACCCCCGGCTCGGTCTCCTCCGAAGCGATGAGGTAGTCCGCGTACTGGGTGAGGGTGAGGGCCGTCTCCGCCGTGGCCATCAGGCAGGCGTCGAAGCCGATGAAGTCAAATTTCACGCCCCCGGCCTTGAGGGCGGAGTCCACCCCCGCAAGGCTCATGGAGCCGCTGGAGGCGAACTTCTCGTCATAGCCGTAGCCGCTGACGGAGCCCCCGCCGTGATCCCAGAGGATGAGCTGATACCGGCTGGCGGGGTAGTTCTTGGCGCACCACTTGATGTACTTGGCCAGGACGTTGGGGTCGGTCATGGACACGCTGCCCTCGTCTTTGCTCACGCTGACCAGCCGGCCGTCCTTCACCTGCCAGATCTGGTTGGTGGAGCTGGACACCGAGTTGTTTTTCCAGCCCTTGCAGCCGCCGGTGTAGACCAGCAGGTTGATGTTGCCGCCAAAGCTGGCCGCCAGCATCTCCTGGAGGTCGGCGGTGCCCATGCCGCTGCGGGACTCCAGGTCGGTGCCGCACATGTAGACCATGATGGTGGCGGTGTCCTTGCCGCCGCCCAACAGCGTGGTGTACTTTTCCCGGGCGTTCGAGGCCACGCTGGTATCCAGACGGCCTGTGTTGGCCGGGTTCTCCCAGCCGGAGGAGACGCTGCCGCCCCCCAGGCCGCCCAGAAGCTGGCTCCAGTTGGCGCCTGTGCCGCCCTGGCTGGTTTGCTGTTGCTGCTGGCCCGTGGAGGGCGTCTGGCTCTGTGTGCCGGACTGGCTCCCAAGAAAGGCCGTGAGTCCGCCGCCGCCTCCCAGCAGCAGGGCCAGCACCAGGGCGATCAGCTTGCCCGCGCCGCCGGCACGGGTGCCACTGGCACGAGTTCCGCCGCTGCCGCTCTTCTCTGTTCGGTCCTTATACCCCCCGGCCTCTCCCACCGGGCCGGTCCCCAGGCCGTCCCCCCGCTTCTGCACGGTTTTGCTGGGGCCGGTCACGTTTTTCTCCCTGCCTCTGGGTCTGTTGTTGTCCATCGGTGGCTCCTCGCTTCCTCTTTAGAAAATGGCCATACGGGAACAGCCCCTATGGCCCTTGCCGGTCTGTATCTCCATCCCCCAGGGAGCCCGCCGGGGCTTGCCCCGGCAGGTTCTTTTCCATCTCTTCGTCGGTGATGAACTCGGTCATCACGTGCCGGTAGCGTTTGGGCAGGTGGGTGGACTGGCATTTGGGGTTCAGCCGCCCCTCAATGGCGATGGTCTGGTAATATTTCCGCCACATGGCCCGGAAGGCCCGCTCTTCGCCGCCGGCGGGGCCCATGCGGAAGTCCTCCGCGGGCAGGAGCTTCCACCGCCCCCGGTCGCAGAGGAATATCTCGTGGTGTGTCCTGTCATAAAGGGCCAGCCGTTCCCCGGAGTACCGGGCGGCAAAGTGGGGGGCCAGCAGGGGCAGCACCCGGTTCTTGGGCTCGATCTCCCCCGCCAGAACGCCATCCAGCTCGGAAAAGCGGACAAACCCCTTCAAATGATCCCACTCGGTCCACATCTTCGTCAGCGCCAGGTTCACCCTGGCCACCACCGGGTCGCTGAGATCCAGCCGCACCCGGTCCCCCTCCCGCAGTCCCCGGCGGATGAGGGCCAGCAGATCCAGCTCCTTCTGGGGCAGGCAGGTCAGGAACCCCCTGGCGATCAGCTTTTGAAAGGCGGGGGACACCCGTTTGGCCAGGGCGGCGTAGAGCCGTTTGGCACGCCCCTCATCGGCGGCCAGCTCCCGCTCTTCCCAGAGGGAGGGCCCATCGTCGGGGAGCAGGAATCCCACGGGCTCCAACCGGTTCTCCAGGGCGTCCCAGGCGCAGGTCAAAAAGCCGGCAAAAGTGCCGTCATACCGGTATGCCGTCATATCAGCCCGCATCCCCATCGAACAGGGAAAGCTGCCGCCAGCTCTCCCCGCTCCCCAGCGCCGCCTGCTCCAGCCCGGTGAGACGGCGGTAGACGCTCTCCTGACTGCACCGCAGGCCGGGCAGCATCCGGCCCGAGCAGGTGATGAAATACTGGGCCCGCTTCATCACCACGCCCAGCCGCTTCAGCCCCTCGAAGGACAGGGGGCCGTACCGCCGGGCGGTGACGATTTTCCTGGCCCCCCGTATGCCGATGCCGGGCACCCGCAGGATGGCCTCGTAGTCCGCCCGGTTCACCTCCACCGGGAAAAACTCCGGGTGGCGCAGGGCCCAGTCGCTCTTGGGGTCCAGGGCCTCGTCGAAATTGGGGCGGCTTTCATCCAGGATCTCCCGGGCGGTGAAGCCGTAAAACCGCAGCAGCCAGTCCGCCTGGTACAGCCGGTGCTCCCGCAGCAGCGGCGGCTTGAACCCCGCGGGGACGGGCAGGCTCTTGTGGTCGGACACCGGCATATAGGCGGAGAAAAACACCCGCTTCAAATGGTATTTTTGGTAAAGCCCCTCCGTCAAGGACAAAATGTGCCGGTCGCTCTCGGGGGTGGCCCCCACGATCATCTGGGTGGACTGCCCCGCCGGGGCGAACCGGGGGGCGTGGCGGTAGAGCTTCAGCTCCGCCTTGGACTGGGCCGCCCCGTCCCGGATCTGGGCCATGGGCTTGAAAATGGCGGTCTTGCTCTTGTCGGGAGCCAGCAGCCGCAGGGAGGACTCCGAGGGCAGCTCGATGTTGACGCTCAGCCGGTCCGCCAGCAGACCCAGCTCATAGGTGAGCCCCGGATCCGCCCCCGGGATGGCTTTTGCGTGGATATACCCGTTGAAGCGGTACTCAGTCCGCAGAAGACGCAGGGTCTCGATCATCCGCTCCGTGGTGTAATCGGGGCTTTTCAGCACCGCCGAGGACAAAAACAGCCCCTCGATATAGTTCCTCCTGTAAAACTGGATGGTCAGCTCCGCCAGCTCCCGGGGGGTGAAGGCGGTCCGGGGCACGTCGTTGGAGCGGCGGTTGACGCAGTAGGCGCAGTCATAGCAGCAGTGGTTGGTATAGAGCACTTTCAGCAGGGACACGCACCGCCCGTCGGCGGAGAACGTGTGGCAGCAGCCGGAATTGGTGGCGGTGCCGATGGTTCCCGGCCTTCCGCCCCGGACCACCCCGCTGGAGGTGCAGGCGGCGTCATACTTGGCGGCGTCCGCCAGGATCGTCAGCTTGTCCATGACCTCCATACAGGCCCTCCCTTCCCTCGGACAGCGGCGCCACCCTCGCGCGGCCGCCCCGTGTCCACCGGGGAGGGAGGTGAGAGCAGTGTCCAAAATCAAACGTTTGTACTTATATTATAGTACAACTGCTCTATTTGTCAAGTCCAATTTTCCGGGGAACCCCACCCGCTCAGCCGTGGTAGCAGCCCCCGCCGATGAACTCCCGCACCAGGGAGGTCTTGGGGATATCGTCGGCGGGTATGGGCAGGAAGTAGTTCAGGAACTTCAGCAGCCGCTTGGCCTCCACGTACTCCTCGCTGTCCCGGGGGACACCGAACAGCAGGGGCTGCACGTAGGGCTTCAGCAGGGCCGTCTCGTAGATCAGGGCGGAATTGAAGATCATGTCCGCGCTGTCCTGGAAGGGGAAGATGTTGTTCTCCTCCCCCCGCCGGACGGAGGGCCACATCTTGATGGTGGCCTGGGCGCTGTAGCCCCGGGTGCGGGCGTCCCGCTCGATGCGCCGCAGCAGGCGGACGTCGGTGGTCGGGATGCGGTTGTGGTCGTCGATGTTCAGCGTAGTGAGGCAGCTGATGTAAATGCGGTACTTGCTCTCTTTTGGCAGCGCGTAAGTAAATTGGTCGTTGAGGCAGTGGATGCCCTCGATGACCAGCACGTCCCCCTCCTTCAGAGTGAGGAAGTTGCCGTTATATTCCCGGGCGCCCTTTTTAAAATTGTAAGAGGGTATCTCCACCGTCTCGCCGTTCAGCAGCCGCACCATGTCCGTGTTGAACTGCTCCACGTCCATGGCCCCCAGGCCCTCGAAGTCGTAGTTGCCGTTTTCGTCCCTGGGGGTCTTGTCCCGGTCTACGAAATAGTTGTCGGTGGCGATGGCGTGGGGATGCAGCCCGCAGGCGCGAAGCTGGGTGGACAGCCGGTGGGAGAAGGTGGTCTTGCCGGAGGAGGAGGGGCCCGCGATCATCACGAAGCGGACCTCCTTCCTTCCGGCGATCTCGGCGGCGATGTCGCCGATCTTCTTTTCCATCATGGCCTCGTAGGCCAGGACCAGCGGCGTAGTCCCCCCCTGGGAGATGGTGGTGTTCAGATCCGCCACGTTGGAGGCGCCCAGCGCTTCGGCCCGCAGGGTGGATTCGGACAGCGCCCGGAAAAGCTTGATGGACGGGCGGAAATCCCCCAGCCGGTCAGGGTCCTTCAAGGTGGGCAGGCGCAGGACAAAGCCGTTTTCAAACAGCTCCAGCCCGAAGCACCTGATATAGCCGGTGTCCGGCACCATATAGCCGTAGAAGTAGTCCACGAAACCGTCCAGGGAGTAGACGTTGACGTGGGAGTTGATCCGGAAGCTGAGCAGCTGCGCCTTGTGGATCATCCGCTCCTTGCGGAACAGCTCCATGGCGTCGTCGGTGCTGATGGACTTCTTTTCGATGGGCAGCGCCTGGGCGGACAGCTCCCGCATCCGCCCCTCCACCCGGTCCAGCAGGGGCTGGTCCAGGACGAAATTTCCCTGGGCGCGGACGAAGAGGGCACGGCTGAGGGAGTACCCCACGCAGACGCGCTCCACGTTCTCCCGGCCCACCACGTCGTAAAAGGCCTTCAGCATCAGGAAGACCGCGCTGCGCTCATAGGTCTGGATCCCGGGCACGTCCCGGGCGGTGACCATCTTCAGCGAGCAGTCCCGGTCCAGCACCTTGTGGAGCTCGCAGAGCTTCCCGTCCCGGCTCACCAGCAGGATATCGTAAGGAAACCGGTCCTGAAAGTCCGCCGCGATGGCGCGGTAGGGCGTCCCGTAAGGATAGGCGTACTCTGCGCCGTCCACCATGATCTTTACCATTCTCTTCTCTTCCATGGGATGGCCTCCTTTCTCTATTGAGCCCCTCTATTTGCCCGCGATGGACAGGCCCTCCACCAGCACGCTGGGGCTGACAAAGGCGGTGGGGGAAGCGCTGGTGGGCGGCTGGGGATCGTCGGCCACGGCGGTGATGCCTTTCAGCAGGCTGAAGAAGTTGCCGGCCACGGTGAAGGAGCGCACCGGCGCGCCCTTCTTCCCGTTTTCGATCAGGAAGCCGGCGCTTTGCAGGGAGAAGTCGCCGCTGATGGTGTTGGCCCCCGCATGGAGACCGCCCAGGAAATCGATGAGCACCCCGTTCCCGGCCTTTTCCAGCAGCTGCTCCTGGGTCAGCCCGCCGCCGGCCAGATACATGGTGAAGGGCTGGATCTCTACCTGGGCGTCATAGTTCTCCTTGGCGGCGTTGCCCGTAGTGGCCCTGCCCGCCGCCGCCGCGGTGCGCAGGTTGTACAGCAGGGTGTTCAGCACACCGTTCTCGATCACGTTCTTGCGGCAGGTGGGGCTGCCCTCGGCATCGAAGGGCATGGGCATGGCGCTCTTCTCGTAGAAGGGATCGTCCACCAGGGTGACGGCGGGGGAGGCGATGGCCGTGCCCTCCTTGTCTTTCAGCAGGGAGAGGCCCTTCTGCGCGTTCTCGGCGGAAAAGACCTTGGCGTAGGTGCCCAGCAGCTGGGACATGGCCTTGGGGGAGAACACCACCGGCATGGCCCCGGTGGGGGCCACCCCCGCGCCCAGGGTGGCGCGGGCCGCGCCGGCGGCCTCAGCGGCGGCGGCTTCCAGGTCGAGCTTGCCCAGCTCACCCAGGCAGATCTTGTAGTCGTTGGCTTTTTCGCCGTCCTCCGAGCCGTCGCTGACCACGGCGCTCAGGAACGCGCCGGCGGCGGTGTTCTCATATTGCAGGTCCAGCCCCGTGGAGTTGTGGATGGCGATGCAGGTGCGTCCGGCAAAAACCTCTGTCTCGCTGCCGTCTATCACGCCGGACTGGGCGTACAAGGCGTCCTGCCCGGCCAGGGCGGCGCGGCGCAAGGCATCGGCAGCCGGCAGGGCGGCGGCGCTGGCGGCCACGGCCTGGTAGCTCTGTCCGGCCCCCACCAGGAATTCCGGCTGGTCGTTTTCCAGCAGGCCGGCGTTATCGGCGGCGCGGCGCACCAGGGCGCGGGCGCTCTCCTCGCTCAAAAGCTGGGTGGAGGCATAGCCCATTTTGCCGTTCACCAGGCAGCGCAGGCAGACCCCGCCCTCGCTGGTGCTGGAAAACCCGTTGATCTCATGGCGGAAGGCGGACACCGAGGTGTTCTCCTCCAGCTGGTAGTACAGCTCGTACGCTTCGATCTTCAGCGCGGCGGCCTCGTCGGCCGCGAACTGACGGAATGTCTGAAAGTCCATAATTGTAACGCCCTCCTTTATCTGCCGCCCACGGTGATGGACGAAACACGGATCATCGGCTGACCCACATTGGTGGGGATGGAGCCGCTGGACGAGCCGCACATACCCTGCCCGCACAGCAGGTCACTGCCCACCATGTCGATCTTCTGGATGACTTCGGAGCCCGTACCCACCAGGCTGGCCCCGCGCACCGGCTCGCAGACCTTGCCGTTGCGGATGAGATAGCCCTCGTTGACGGCGAAGTTGAACTGGCCGGTCACCGGGTTGACCGAGCCGCCGCCCATCTCCTTGGCGTACAGCCCGTACTCGATGGAGGAGATGATGTCCTCGTTTTTGTCGGCGCCGGGGGCGATGAAGGTGTTGGTCATGCGGGATGTGGGCACAAAGTGGAAGCTCTGCCGGCGGGCGCTGCCGGTGGGGGCCATGTCCATGCGGCGGCCGTTGAACTTGTCGACCATGTAGCTTTTCAGCACACCGTTTTCGATGAGCACGTTGCGCTGGGCGGGGGTTCCCTCGTCGTCGATGTTGATGGAGCCCCAGTCGTTGGGGATGGTGCCGTCGTCAATGGCGGTGACCTTTTCGTGGGCGATCTTCTGGCCCAGCTTGCCGCAGAACTGGCTGTTGCCGTAGGCCACGCTGGAGGCCTCCAGGGAATGGCCGCAGGCCTCGTGGAAGATGACGCCGCCGAACCCGTTGCCGATGGCCACCGGCATCACCCCGGCGGGGCAGTAGCCGGCCCCGGCCATGGTGACGGCCTGCCGGGCGGCGTGGAGCCCGACCTCCCGGGGGTCGACCGTCTCGAACAGCTCCATGCCCCGGCGGGCGCCGGGGCGGCAGCCGCCGGTCTGGGTCTCGCCGTTCACCTCGGCCACAGCGTTGACCATCATCCGAGTGCGGATCTGCCGGTCCTGGGTCCACAGGCCCTCGCTGGTGGCCACCAGGATGCGGCGGTCCACATCCAGCAGGGTGCCCGTCACCTGGACGATGGCCTTGTCATAGCTGCTGGCGGCGAAGCAGGCGCCCTTCAGCAGGGCCACCTTTTCAGCATTGGGCACGCTGGCGGGGGCGATGAGGATGGGGTGGATGTCCCCGGACAGGCGCTCCCGCAGGACGACGGACACCTCCGCCTTACCTTCAGCCAGGGCCTCGGCGGCCCGCTGGGCGCAGCGCAGCAGACCGGCCTCGGTGGTGTCCACCGTGGTGGCCATCACGCTGCGCAGGCCCAGGAACACCCGCACGGCGGCGCCGGCGATCTGGGTGTCATGCACCGAGTCCACCCTGCCGCCCACCAGGTTGACGGAGTGGTCCAGTGTGTTTTCCGCGAAGAGTTCGGCGTAATCCGCGCCGGTGGAGGCGGCCTTTTGCAGCACGCGCTCACAAATTTCTTTTGATATCATGGTCTGATTCTCCCGCTATTTTTTAAATGTACCCCATCCCCGCCCGGGGAAATCGGGGGCCAGACAGCCTGAAACGATTTGTTCCGTTTTTTAGTATAAACGCGCCGGAAAACAAAGTCAAGGCTGGCTCCCATGGGAAGCCAGCCTCTTTTCTTATTTCAGCAGCCCTTGGATCAGGATCACTAGGATCAGCGCCGGGAGCACAAACTGGAAATAGGGCTTCAGCGCCCGGGGCATCTTCATGCCCTTTCCGGCGTTGGCCTCCTCCAGATACTTGTCGAAGCCCCAGCCCCACTTGGTGACGCAGAACAGCAGATAGGCCAGCGACCCCAGGGGCAGCAGCAGGTTGCTCACCAGAAAGTCCTCGATGTCCAGCACCTGGCCCACCGAGCCGTTGGGCAGCACCGCCTCAAAGTACCACAGGTTATACCCCAGCACGCAGGGCAGACTGGCGATGAGGACAAACACCCCGTTGGCCACCGCCGCCTTTTTCCGGCTCCAGCCGAAGTTGTCGATGCACCCGGCCAGCAGATTTTCGAACACGGCGATCACCGTGGAAAAGCTGGCGAAGGACATGAACAGGAAGAACAGCGACCCCCATAAGCGCCCGCCCGCCATGTTGGCAAACACTTTGGGCAGGGTCATGAAAATGAGGGCCGGCCCACTGTTGGGCTGCACCCCGAAGGCAAAGCAGGCGGGGAAAATGATGAGGCCGCTCATCAGGGCCACGAAGGTGTCCAGGCCGCAGATGCGCACCGACTCGCTGGCCAGGGTGTTGTCCCGGCTCATGTAGCTGCCGAAGATCTCCATGGCGGCGATGCCCAGGCTCAGGGTGAAGAACGCCTGGTTCATGGCGGCGGTGACCACTTTTCCAAGGCCCTGCTCCACCGCCCGGCCGAAATCGGGCAGCAGGTAGAACCGCACCCCTTCCCCGGCCCCGGGGAGGGTCAGGCTGTGGACGGCCAGCACCACGATCAGGCCCAGCAGCCCCAGCATCATGAACTTGGTCACCCGCTCCAGACCCCCCTGGAGGCCCAGGGAACACACCAGGAAGCCCGCCAGCACCGTGATCACCATCCATACGGTCATCTCGGCGGGGTTTGCCAGCATGGCGGGGAACACCGCGTCCACCGCGTCGCGGGTCAACCCAGAGAAGGTCCCCCCGGCAAACTTGAAAAAGTAACCCAGCATCCAGCCGGACACGGTGGTATAGTACATCATCAGCAGATAGCACCCGGCCATGCAGAACCAGCCGTGGATGTGCCACTTGGAGCCCACGGACTCCAGGGTCTTGTACCCCAGCACGGCGCTGCGGCGGCTGGCCCGACCCACCGCCAGCTCCATGGTGAGTACCGGCACCCCCATGAGCAACAGAAACACCAGGTAGAACAGCACGAACACCCCGCCGCCGTTCTCCCCGGCGACATAGGGGAATTTCCACACGTTACCGATGCCGATGGCGCACCCGGCGCTCACCAGCAGGAAGCCCAGCCGGGATCGGAAGCTCTCTCGTTTCATCTGCCCTCTCCTCTCCGCGAATCCGCACTATTATATTGGAGAACGGCTCAAATGTCAATCGCCCGCTGGAAGCGACGGAGGAATTCCCGTTTCCCCGCGTTGGCCGCCGCGGCTGCGTCTCTCAAAGAAACCGGGGGCTCCGCAAAGCCGCTCCTCAGGCGTTGCGGGCAAGGGGGTCCTACGGGGTCAGCCCGCTCGAGCGTCTGAAACATGTCGGGGCAAGCGATACATCGCTTGCCCCGACATTATTTTGCGCTGATAAAAAAGATATATCTTTCGGGTACTGCATCGTTTCACGCTCCGAGCAAAGGCCGCTTTACCCTTCGCCCAATAGGATTATCTCCAAGGTTTCCATCAGCGTCGGGATGTCGACCGGCTTCGGCACGTGGCCGTTCATGCCCGCGTCAAAGGCCTTCTGCCGGTCCTCCTCAAAGGCGTTGGCCGTCATCGCCACAATGGGGATATTGGCTTTGGCGGGGTCGTCCATGGCGCGGATGGTCCGAGCGGCCGTATAGCCGTCCATCACCGGCATCTGAATATCCATCAGGATCACGTCATAGGCGCCGGCCTGTGCCGTTTTTATGGTCTCGACGGCTTCCGTCCCGTCATCCGCCGTATCAACGATCAGCCCCGCTTCCTCCAGCACCGTCAAGGCGATTTCCTGGTTCAGTTCGTTGTCCTCCACCAGAAGCACCTTTTTGCCGCGCAGAAGCCGCGCGGCCTCGTCCTGCTCCTCTGTTTCCGTCGTTTCCCTGTAGGGCGCCGTCAGGATGTCCCGGAGCTCTGACAAAAACAGCGGCTTGGAACAAAACGCGGTGACCCCCGCCTCCTTGGCCTCCGCCTCGATGTCGGCCCAGTCATACGCGGTGAGGATGATAATGGCGGCGTCCTCCCCAACGATCCTGCGCAGCCGCCGAACCGTCTCGACCCCGTTGAGATCCGGAAGCATCCAGTCGACCACGAACACGCGGAAGGGATCGTCCTGCTCCAAGGCAAACTCCGTCCGAATGACAGCCTCCTCGCCCCGCGTCGTCCAGTCGGGGCGCAGCCCCATGGAGGAGAGCATCTTGCTCACACTGGTGCAGGTATTGGTGTCGTCGTCCACCACCAGCGCCCGCAGATCCGCCAGCTTCTCCACATACAAAATATCGTCCGTGTCATCCTTGACCCGGAATTGGAAGGAGACCACAAATTCCGACCCCTTCCCCTCTTCGCTGGTCACGGTGATGGTGCCGTGCATCATATCGACGATATTCTTGGTGATGGCAAGGCCCAAGCCTGTCCCCTGGATCCCGCTGACGGTAGCGGTCCGCTCCCGCTCGAAGGGCTCGAAGAGGTGCTTTAGGAATTCCTTGCTCATGCCGATGCCTGTATCCTTGATCCGGAACTGGTAGGAGGCGTACCCCTCCGGCGCCTCATCCGTCTGGATGATGCGCACGCTGACCGTCCCGCCGGGGCCGGTGTATTTCATGGCGTTGCTCAGGATGTTCAGCAGCACTTGGTTCAGGCGGAGCTTATCGCAGATAATGGTCTCATTCTTGACGTCCAGCGTATCCACATGGAAGGAGAGCTGCTTTGCCTTCACGTCGGCCTGCACGATGGTCTTGAGATCGTGCAGGATCTCCGGCAGGCTGGCCTCGTCCTCCTCAATCTTGACCTTGCCGCTCTCGATGCGGCTCATGTCCAATATGTCGTTGATGAGGCTGAGCAGATGTTTGCCGGAGGTGAGGATCTTCCCAAGATAGCCCTCCACCTGCTCCTGATTGCCGATGTGGGACTCCGCCAGGGAGGTGAAGCCGATGATCGCGTTCATGGGCGTGCGGATATCGTGGGACATATTGTTCAGGAAGGTGGTCTTGGCGATATTGGCGCGCTGCGCCTCCGCCAGAGCGGTCTCCAAAACCGCTTTCTGCTCCTGATCTCTGCGGACGATCTCGTCGATATTCCGGAATCCCAGCAGGAAAAAGTTGCCCGGGTCCCGGAAGCTCCCGTCCGCTTCCAGGTGCGTTGCGCAGATGAACTGATAAGTATGTATCTCATCACCGATCAGCACCCGGTAGCTTCCGGAGTATTCCGTACTGGTGCCCAGCTTTTCTACGATCGTATCAAGCGCGAGGGCCTCCGTCACATACTGCCGGTCTTCAGAGAAAACGCGGTTATTGATATAATCCAGCATGAACCCGCTGTAGGGGACCTCTTTCTTGGAATTGGGGTCCAATCCGGGGGCCACGTAGCCCGTCAGCTTTACCACCCTGGCGGAGTCGGCCCTGGCGTTGACCGCGTAGACATTGAGGTAATCCCGGCTCAGGGTATTGACGACAGCCAGCTGCTGCTCAAGGGTCTGGTTGGTGAGCTCGGTGGAGCGGAGGAGCTTTTTGCTCCACCGCGACCGCAGGTAGAGGACGATGATCACGCCAATGGCGGCGGCGGCCAGCAGCGCCGATACGATGATGATCCCCGGATGGGCCAGCAGATACTGGCTGAAGGACATATTTTCGGGCGTGTTGACCGTATATGCTGTGATGAGCTGGGTCATGGCGTCATCCGGCATCTGCCCGATGCACTTGTTCAGGATGGTAATGAGCTCGTGGTCGCAGCTGCTCCTGACGTACATCTTGAAGTCGAAGCGCACGGAATCGACCATGCTGTACTGCAGCGACGCGGTGGGGTTGTTGTTCACAAAGGACTGGGCAGTATAGGTATACACATAGGTGGCGTCCGCCCTTCCGTCCAAAACGGCCTGCAGGGCGCTCTCCCGGGTCTGGCAGTTCAGCACCTCGGCATCCCCGATCATGTTCTCCTCGAAGGCGACGTCCCCCAGAAGGTCCGCCACCGCCAAGGTGGCTATCTTACCGCTGAAATCCTTGCGGGTCACCAGCGCGACCCCGGTGTTCAGATAGGCGTCCGTATAGAATCCGGTCCGCCCGAGCTCGTCAGCCCTCAGCTGGTCCTGCCGCCAGTCAACGACGACGTCCACGCCGTCGTGATCCGCAAGGTCGTAATACTCCGCCCGGTCGCTTGGCACGACAGTCTCATACGGGAGCCCGGCCAGCTCCATCAGCTGGGCAAAATAGTCCGGCAGGATCCCCTTCAGCTCGCCGTTCTCCACATAGGAATAGGGCTTGCGGTCCCCCATCGAGGTGACAGTGATCTGTTTGCGGCCCGCGGCCACATCCTGGATGTAGGCCTGCTCCCGCGGCGTAAAGGAGAGCGTCGTGGGGGTACTGTTCCCGTAATATTTGTAATACAGGACGTTGGACCAGTCCCCCTCGTTGATGTTCATCTGGTCAATGGCATAATTGATCTCAGACAGCAGCGACGTGTCATCTTTTCGGACAATGGCGTAAAAATAGTCCGTCTCGATGACGTCCAGCGTCTTTTCGTTTTCCGTCCTCCGCAGATTGCTGGAAAGGATGGCGTCGATGGTCCCGTTTTGCAGGTCCTCCGCCATCTGGCCAGCGTCGGCATACTCCCGGGTCCGGTAGGAGAAACCCTTTTCCCGGGCGAACTCAGTCAGGCTCTGATTTTGGCTGCTTCCGGGCACGATGCCCACCGTCATGCCATCGTAGGTGGCAAAGTTGCCGGAGAGCTGGCTGGTGTTGCCCGCCTGGATGGACAGGACCGTGCTGTTCCTCCCGATGGGGAGGGAGAAGGCGTATTTTTCCTCCCGGTCGGGCGTTTTCCGGGCGGACGTCACCACGTCGATCTCGCCGCGGTCCAGCATGGCCTGCATATCCTCCCAGGACTGGTCGTACCCGACGAACGAGAAGTTCAGGTGGGAGTATTGGGAGACAAGGTTCAGGAATTCCACGCCGTACCCGGTAAGGCCGCCGTTCTCGTTTTCCATGTGGTAGCCGTCAAAGTAGAAAACGCCCGCCTTCACCGTCCTGTTATTGGCTGGCTGCGCCGCGTTTGCCGTTGTAAGGCCCGATAGAAAAATCAAAAGGCACAGCAATAGACACAGCGTCCGCTTCCTTCTGCGCGCGCGTGCTATCCGCATGTTCCGTCTTTCTTCCATACTGCTCATATCCTTTTGATCTGGCGATCATTTATTTTAGACAGCTTCATTATACCGCATTTCTCCGCAATACACAACTATAGTCTTTCATAAAATCGCGTTTCATGACCGGCCGTGGCGCTGACTATAAAACCAGTTTTTTAACCCGCGGGAGTTTCCGCGCGACTTTTCCCGGTGCCGGAAAACAAAATCAAAGTATAAAAAAAGCACCCGATATTTGCTTTGCTGAATTTCAAGCAATACCGGGTGCTTTTGGCGCGGAAGGAGGGATTTGAACCCTCGCACGGTTTTACCCGCCTACTCCCTTAGCAGGGGAGCCCCTTCGGCCACTTGGGTACTTCCGCGTGTCGAAAACATCAAATCGATGAAATTGTAATCTGGCGGAGAGAGTGGGATTCGAACCCACGGCCCTTTCGGGTCACCGGTTTTCAAGACCGGCTCCTTAAACCACTCGGACATCTCTCCCAATCGGCGACCGTCCAGGGGCATTCGCTATGATACCATACCCGCTCGAATTTGTCAATGGGGAAGTTTGTCCGTCCCCCGCCTTTCATGCACGCAAAGGGGCAACTCCCCTGGGACACGCCCCGCAGGGTCGGTACGGTTTTGGGGGGTGACAGAATGGAAGACATCATCGTGGCTCTGCTGGCGCTGGCGGGGACGCTGGCGGGAAGCTACTTTGCCAACCGCAAGTCCACCGCCCTCATCGCCTACCGTTTGGAGGCGCTGGAGAAACGGGTGCAGTCCCACAACAACCTGGTGGAACGCACCTACAAGCTGGAGGAGCGCACGGAGCTCCAGGAGGAGAAGCTGAAGGTGGTCAACCACCGCCTCCAGGATCTGGAGCGCAGCGCCTGAGCAAAGAGCGCCCGGCCATGGCCGGGCGCTTCTTTTACGCCTGTTTTCTCCGCCGGGTCTCCACCACCGCACCCACTGCGATCAGGACAATGGAACACACCAGCATGATTTGAAAAATCAGGGGGTTGACCCATGAGATGTCCCCGGCGCCCCGCCGCTCCAGCATATCCCTCACCGAGAAGTAGTCCCAGAACCGGGGCCCGCCCATATCCTCAATGAGCAGATCGCACAGGCTGTTGAACGCCGGCGTGGCAAAGCTGGCCAGCAGGGCGATCACCCCTGCCTTCAGCCACGGCCCCGCGGGCAGCCAGTACACCGCCGCGAACCCTGCCCACACAAACGCCGCCCCCGCGGCCGCCAAGGGAAACGCCAGGGAGAACAGCCAGTCGCCGCCCGCAAAGGCCCAGACCACCGCCAGCAGGAGAAACACCCACACCGTCAACAGCCCCATGCACAGCGGCAGAACGTGCTTCCCATAAAACCGCCAGAGCGCCCACCAGCTCCAGGGCAGGGCCAGGCACATCGCCGTAATGGCCAGACCCCCGATGATCCACCAGCCCCCCGCGTACCACCAGCAGGCCAGCAGCAGCAAAATCAGGCACCCGCTGGCCGCCCCCAGGCACACCGCCAGCTTGTTCCGCCCCACCAGGAAGGGCAGGTTGGTAACACAAAAGGCCAGGGCAATGGAGGTCAGCACGATCCAGAACCAATCCAAGGCATGGAACACCGCCAGATCGCAGATGAAACACACCACAATAGCGATGGCGTAGCCCACGGCGAAAAACCGCCGCGTCCCGGTGACCATCCGCCGCCAGCGCTTGGCGGCCACCTCCTGGGCGTGGGCCTGGTCATCGTCGCAGGCGGTGAAAAACTCGTGCTCCGTGATGTGCAAGGCGGCGCAGATGGCGGTGACCATGGACACGTCCGGGTAGGACAGCGCCCGCTCCCACTTGCTGACAGTGGACTCGGTGACGAACAGCTGCGCCGCCAGCTCTTTCTGGGTCAGCCCCGCCTCCAGCCGCTTTTTTCGGATGTATTCCCCAAAGGATCTCTTCCCGTCGTTCTCGCTCATGTGTCATTACTCCTTACTTGCCGGATGTGCCTCCACCCTACCCGCTCCCGGGCAAAAAGTCAAGACTTTGGGCCAAAAATCCAACTCGACTGTCAGGAAAGTCGGCCTGTATCAACGGTTTTGCGCCATTACAAAAAACCAGCGGCCAATGCCTGCACGCACTGGCCGCTGGTCAACGCTTTTCAAATTCATGTCCGGTAATCAAATAGTCGATTGAAACATTAAAGTATTCCGACAGCCTGACCAGCATTGCCAGCGAGGGGTCACGCCTGCCGTTTTCATAATGGGATAATGCTTCCCGCGTAATGTTGAGGTCAAGCGCTACGCGCTGCTGGTTCAGCTTCTTCTTTTTTCTGATTTCGCGCAGCCCAACCATGAAATTCCCCCTTGACAATACGGTAACATATTGTTACAATTTTAATGTTACAATATGTAACATTAAAAAGCAGCGGGCGGCAATATTAGCGTTAAATATCACTCTGCCGTCCATATCATTGACATTGGAGGTAGTTCCTTATGGCAAAATTCCAGTTGGCTCCCGGTGAAGCGATGATTGGCCGTGGACAGATGGCGCTCCATCAAAAGCAGTTTCTCAACACAAAGCCCTTCAGCGGCAATATCTATGTGACCAACCAGCGGGTTTGCTTCTATATCAGCATGATGGGAAAGCCAGAAATTGATTTGCCGCTTTCCGGAATCAAAGGCTTTTCTGTGGGAAAGAAGGCCCTGCTCACCGCGGTGACAATCCATAGCCAGACAGGCGAAAACCATGTACTTACCGGGTTCCCGGTCAAGAAACTCCAGGACTGGCTGCGGCAGGCGGGCATACAGGAAATCTAATAAAAGCGCCCGGCCATCGGCCGGGCGCTCTTTCATCCATACTATCTCAGCTCAGCTTTTCCATCCCAATTTTCATCCGCCGCAGGGTCTCGTCTTTGCCCAGGATGCGGCAGATCTCCACCGCCCCGCCGGGGGTGACGGCCTTGCCCGCCGCGGCGATGCGCAGGGGCCACATGAGGGTGGCGTTCTTCACGCCCAGCCGCTCCGCCAGCCCCACCAGCGCGCCGTGGACGGCGTCCTGGCTCCAGTCCCCCAGCGCCTCCAGCACAGGGTAGGTCTGCTTCAGCATTTCCAGGGAGACCTCGCTGTTGGTCTTGGACTTCTTGTTGGTGAACAGGTCCACGCCGTACTCGGGCAGCTCGTCGAAGAAGTCCACCTTCTCCGGGATATCGGACAGCTTCTCGCACCGGGCCTGGAGCAGGGCGGCGATGGCGGCGGCGTCATAGGCCTCGTTCTTCACCGCCTGACGGATCCACGGCTCCGCCTCCCTGGCAAACCCCTCCGGGGACAGGTTCCGCAGGTAGGTGGCGTTGAAGTAGTTCAGCTTTTCCATGTCGAAGGCGGAGGGGGACTTGGAGATGCCCGCGATATCAAAGGCGGCGGTCAGCTCGTCCAGGGTGAAGAACTCCTGCTCGGCGATGTCGCCGTGGGGGGCCCAGCCCAGCAGGGACACGTAGTTCACCACCGCCTCGGACAGATAGCCCCGGGCCACCAGGTCCTCGTAGGAGGGGTCGCCGTGGCGCTTGGACATCTTGCGCACCGCCCCCGTGGCCGGGTCGTTGATCATGACGGAGGAACAGTGGACATAGGTGGGGATCTCCCAGCCAAAGGCCTCGTACAGCAGGTTGTACTTGGGCGCGGAGGACAGGTATTCCGCGCCGCGCACTACGTGGGTGATGCCCATCAGGTGGTCGTCGATGACGTTGGCGAAGTTATAGGTGGGCAGGCCGTCGGACTTGATGAGGATCTGGTCGTCCAGCTCAGCGTTGTCCACGGTGATGTCGCCGTACACCGCGTCATGGAAGGTGGTGGTGCCCTCCGGGATGCGCTGGCGGATGACATAGGGCTCCCCGGCGTCCAGCTTGGCCTGGATCTCCGACCGGGTGAGGGACAGGCAGTGCCGGTCATACTTGGCGTTGAGGTCGGACTGGCGGAGTTCCTCCAGCCGTTCCTCCGAGCAGAAGCAGCGGTAGGCCAGGCCCTTTTCGACGAGCAGCTCGGCGTACTTCCCGTACAGCCCCCGGCGCTCGGTCTGGATATAGGGCCCCACCGGGCCGCCCACGTCCGGCCCCTCGTCCCAGGTCAGGCCGCACCGGCGCATGGTGGCGTAAATCACGTCCACCGCGCCCTCCACCAACCGGCCCTGGTCGGTGTCCTCGATGCGCAGGATGAACTTGCCCCCCCCATGGCGGGCAATGAGGTAGGTGTACAGGGCGGTGCGCAGGTTGCCCACGTGCATATAGCCCGTGGGGGACGGCGCGAACCGGGTGCGCACCTCCCCGTGGGGGATGCGGGATTCCATCTCGTCGAACCAGCTCTTGTCTATGGCCATGGCAAAAACCTCCGTAAATTCATGTGCCCCTATTATAAAAGGCGGCGGGCATTTTTTCAAGGGGGAAGGCAAAACAAAAGGCCCCGTAAAATACGGGGCCCGCCTTGCGGCAAAACGGAGCCGGCCTGCGGCTTCGGGATACTTGGTCCGGGGGGCTCCGGCGATTGCCGGAGCAGCCCCGGTGAAGGAGAATAAGAGGATGCGGCGGATTGTCTGGCAACGGCAGCCCCGCCGGGCGGTTCTGCCTTTCCTTCCTGACAAAGACAGTGTACCACAAAGCCCACAAAGAAACCAGGGATAATTTGCGAAAAATTTGTTAAATATCTATGAAGTCATAATCATAACGGGGCTGGAGATTACTGGATGGAATAAGGCCCCCGGGCCAGCACCCTCACCGTGCCCGACGTGGCGGTGATCCGGCGGGGGGTGATGGTGACCATGTACAGGTGGTTGGTGACCAGGGCCTGTCCGTTGCCCAGCACGCCGCCGGAGGTGGTGTCGATCAGGCCCACGCTGTCCGTGGAGCCGCACACGGCGGAGCCCACCCGGAGCATCACCTCGCACCCCACGTTGCCCACCAGGGTCTGCCCCTGGGTCAAGGTGACCACGGCAAACACGCCGCCGCTGGCGGAGCTGCCGTTCCCGCTGCCGCTTTGGCCGGCGAGGATATCGTTCAGCGACTTCTCCATCTGGGCCTGCCGCTCGTTGACGGTCTGGTCCACCATGGCCTTCACCTGGTTGGTAAAGGTGCCGTTCAGGTAGTCCAGGGTGACCAGCGGGTCGTTGGCGCTGCCTGGGCTGCCGGCGCTGGCGGCGTAGGCCACGGTGAGCAGGAAGCAGACGCAGGCCGCCGCCGCGGCGATCTTTAACTTTCTCATATGTAAACCTCCTCGTCGGGTCAAGCTTCGTATCACTCGCTGCCCCTCCTCTCCCCACAAAGCCAAAGGGCGGCTTTGTGGGGACCCCATTAGGGGTGCTTTCGCAGGAGAGGGGGCGCTATACCAATCTCTCCGGGCTCAGGCCGAAGCTGACGGCAATGGCGTTGTCCACCCGCCGCATCACCTGGTCGTCCACCCGTCCCATGTGCTCCCTCAGCCGTTTCTTGTCCAGGGTGCGGATCTGCTCCAAAAGCACCACCGAGTCTTTGGGCAGGCCGCAGCTGTGGGAGGCCAGGGTGATATGGGTGGGCAGGCGGGCCTTGCCCGTCTGGGAGGTGATCGCCGCGGCGATCACCGTAGGGCTGTGTTTATTGCCGGTATTGTTCTGGACGATGAGCACCGGGCGGACGCCGCCCTGCTCGCTGCCCACCACCGGGCTTAAGTCCGCGTAAAAAATATCGCCGCGCTTGACGCTATTGTCCACAGGATCTCACACTCCGCCGGATATAGTGCCCGTCTACGCGTATGTAGACCGGGTACTATCATTCTCCCACGGGGCGGCGGCTTTTATACCGTCCTGGCAGGGAAAAACCGCCGCGGCTCGCCGCCGGGGCCTTTTGCCACCGGCGGGTTCCCTGACTATCCTATGCGTCCTTGTAGATCCTTGGCACTCTGGGGGCGACGGCGCACAGCAGCTCATAGGAGATGGTGCCCGCCGTCTTGGCGTGCCGCTCGATGGGCAGGTGGGGGCCGAACACCTCCGCCACATCGCCGGGCTTCACGGGGCTGGACTCAGGCAGGCCCACCATGCACATATCCATACAAACGCGGCCCATGATTTGCCGGCACGCTCCGTCCAGCCACACACCTGTCTCGTTGGACAGCATCCGGTGGAGGCCGTCGGCATAGCCGATGGGCAGCACTGCCGCCCGTCCGCCAAATCCACCGAAGCTGGCCGTACAGCCGTAGCTCACCGGGGTGCCTCCCGGGAAGTCCCGCACCGCCGCCACCCGGCTGTAGAGGGACATCACCGGCTTGAGACCGGGGCCGTCCAGCCCCTCGCAGGAGGGGTCCGGGTAGTGCCCGTACAGGGCGATGCCCGGGCGCACCATATCCATGTGTGTACAGGGATAGTTTAACACGGCGGCGCTGGCGGCGCAATGCCGAATTTCAAAGGTACGGCCGTATTTTTCTTCCAGCTCCTCCAGCACGTCCAAAAACCGGGTAAATTGGAGCATGGTGTACTCCTCGTCCCCGTCGGCGTCGGCAAAGTGGGTGAAGATGCCCTCCGACTCCAGATGGGGCAGGGCGCACAGGGCGGCCAGCTCCCTGGCCGCCGCCTCGGGCTCGTGGGCCAGCACCCCCAGACGGCTCATGCCCGTGTCCGCTTTGAGGTGGATCTTCGCCCGCTTCCCCAACCCCCCCGCGGCGTCCGACAGGGCCTTTGCCAGCTCGGGGGTGAACACCGCCTGCGTCACGCCCAGCTCCACCACCTGGTTGGCCAGCCCGGGCGGGGTGTACCCCAGTATGAGGATGGGGGCGGCGATCCCCGCCTGCCGCAGCGCCGCCGCTTCGTCCAGGCAGGCCACCGCCAGGTAGTCCGCCCCCAGCTCCACAAGCCGCCGTGCCACCGGGAGCGCCCCGTGGCCGTAGGCGTTGGCCTTCACCGTGCCTAAAAATTTACTGTCCGGGGCGCAGGCGCGCAGGTCCCGGTAGTTGTGCTCCAAATTTCCCAGGCTGATCTCAGCCCATGTGCGTGCCGTCTCCCGTGTCATCTTGTTTCAGCTCCGTTGTAAAATTGGATATCCGTGCCGTCAGCACCGTCTCCCCCGCCGCGCTCACCTCGGCGCTCAGCAGGGCATGGCCGGCCCGGTCAAAGGTGAGCAGGAACTGGGTGCCCGTGTTGGCCTCCAGCTCCGGGTCCTGGAAGGAGATCTGAAGGTACTCGCCGTTCCCGCCTGACCACGCGCACCTGGCCATGTAGCCCTTTTCGATCTGCTCCATCATGGCGGTGACGGCGGACACCGGGGTCAGCCCGTCCCCGTCCAGCAGCCCCAGGGACAGCCCCGCGCCGTCGTACTCCAGCACCGTCTCCCCCTGGGCGACGCGGGCGGTGATGCCCGAGAGCAGCTCCGGGGCGGTGATGGTGAGCACCGTCTCCCCCTCCCTCTGCCAGCTCGCGTCCAGGGTGAAGTCGTACACCGTCTCGCTGTAGCACACCGACACATCCACCGTGGCCGACCAGCCGGACAGCGCCTGATACTCTTCCCGGAGGGCCTGCGCCGCCTCCTCCGGGGTCTCTCCCACGCTCCCGGCCTTACAGCCGGACAGCAGCAGGGTCATCATCAGTACACAAGCCGTCAACTTGCGCACCTCTCAAGATTCCTCCTTACATCAGTTCCTTCATGGCATGGGGGATCCGCTCGATCAAATCGGAGGGGGTCATGCCGTACTCCCCCTTGTCCTCCGCCGCCAAATCCCCGGCCCTGCCGTGGAGCCAGACCGCCAGCGCCGCCGCGTCCGGCAGTTTCTGCGCCGCCAGCGCCCCCATCAGCCCCGCCAGCGCGTCCCCGCTGCCGCCCTTGGCCATGCCGGGGTTGCCTGTGGAGTTGACGGCGCACCCGCCGCCCATGGACACGATGGTACGCCAGCCCTTGAGCACCAGCGTGCAGTGGTGCCGCCCGGCGAATTCCCGGGCCGCCCCCAGCCGGTCCCGGACGGGCAACTCACAGCCGGACAGCCGGGCGAACTCCCCGTCGTGGGGGGTGAGGATGGTCTCCCCCGCCCGCTCGTCCAATATATTGATATGCCTGGAAATGAGATTTAGACCGTCCGCGTCCAGGATGATGGGGCAGGTCAGCTCTTTCATCAGTCGGAGTACCAGCCGCGACCCCCGCTCCCCCTGCCCCAGACCGGGGCCAATCACCGCGGCGGTGCAGCCCTTCGCCTTTTCCACAACGGCTTCATCGCTTTCCGGCCAGGGCCACACCATCACCTCATCGCAGCACTTGGCGGCCAGGATGGGGTACACGTCCCCGGGCACGGCCAGCGTGGTCAGACCCGCGCCGCCCCGCACCGCGGCCCGGGCGCACAGCGCCGCCGCGCCGGTATACCCCCGGCTCCCGGCCAGGATGAACAGTTTGCCAAAATCCCCCTTGTGGCTGTCCGCGGGCCGCCGGGGAAGGGACAACAGCTCCCGCTCCACCAGCACGGTCTGGGGGCGCGGCGGGTACAGGTCCTCCGGGATGCCGATGTCGGCGACGACCACCCGTCCGCTGTGCGCCGCGCCCTGGCCCACAAACAGCCCCGGCTTGCCCCGGGAGAAGGTCACCGTCACATCGGCCTTCACCGCCGTGCCCATCACGTCCCCGGTGTCGGCGTGGATGCCGCTGGGCACGTCGGCGGACACCACCCAGCCCGTCCCCCACCGGGTCATGCGGACGGCCAGGGCCGCGTCGCCCTCCAGATCCCGGGTGAGGCCCACGCCGAACAGCGCGTCGATGGCCACGTCGAAGGGCATATACTGCCGCTTGCGCTCCCATTCCGGGTCAAAATCCTCCAGCATCCCCCCGGCTTCCACCAGGCGGCGCTCCATTTCCAGGCAGTCGTCGGTCATTTTGGCCCGGTCGCCCACCAGGACGCACTTCACCCGCCAGCCCATCTCCAGCAGCAGCCGGGCGGCGGCCACGCCGTCCCCGCCGTTGTTGCCGGGGCCGCAGAACACGATGGCGGAGCGCTGGCGCAGGGCCCAGAATTCGGCCTGCTCCTCTTGGGTGGGGGCATGGCCGTCCTCGGTGATCCAGCCATAGCCGATGGGGCCGTCAGGCCCCATCCCCACCCCCGGCCCCGGGATGGGCAGGGAGCGCACCTCCTCCACCAGCGCCATGGCGGCGTTCTCCATCAGCACCGTGGAGGGGACGCCCCGCTCCTCGATGGCCCGGCGGTCGGTCTCCCGCATCTGCGCGGCGGTGTACAGCTCCATGCGGCTGCCCCCTTTCATTTTCTCACATTATAGCCTTTTCCCTCTTGCATTTCAACCTTTATTGTGTTATAAAGGTTGGTAGCGAAATGCGAAGAACGGGAAAATAGGGAGTTTTGCCACCAGGCAGAGAGGGGCGGCCGCCGGCTGAAAGCCGCCCCGGTGCGCGTCCCTTGGTTCGCCCGGGAGCGGCCCGCGAGAGCGGGACGGCTGGCCGCCGTTAACCGGCTTCGAGTGCGCGCGGAAAGCGCGAATGCGGGTGGTACCGCGGAAGGGTCGCCTTTCGTCCCCGGTTTGCGGGGAGGAAGGGCGTTTTTTATCCCCACCCGCCGTCCGCGCGCCATCATAAGGAGGGATCTGATGCAAGACGCCCGAAGCAAGCTCAAATTGAAGTGGGGCCGTTTCCCCGCCCTGCTGCTGGCAGGTATCATCAACGCCTTTGGCGTGACGATTTTCCTCTATCCCGTCAACCTGTACGACAGCGGTATATCCGGCACGTCCATGCTGCTGGCCCAGCTCACCCCTGACGAGGTGTCCCTGTCCCTGTTCCTGGCCGTGCTCAACGTCCCGCTGTTTTTGTTCGGCCTGAAGCGCCAGGGCAGGGAGTTCACCATCTATTCCCTGTTCGCCGTGGCGGTGTACTCCGTCAGCGCGTGGCTCATCACCGATGTGCTGCCCATCGACGTGGCCATCGCCTCCCCCCTGGCGGGGCAGGACCTGCTGCTCTGCGCGCTGTTCGGCGGCATCATCTCCGGGCTCGGCAGCGGCCTCACCATCCGCCTGGGCGGCGCCATCGACGGCATTGAGGTCATGGCGGTCATCTTCGCCAAGCGGCTGGGGCTGACGGTGGGCACCTTCGTGATGGTCTACAACGTGGCGCTGTACATCGTGTGCGGCGTCGCCCTGAACAGCTGGATCCTGCCGCTGTACTCCATCGTCACCTACGCCGCCGCCCTCAAAACGGTGGACTTCGTGGTGGAGGGCATCGACCGCTCCAAAGCGGCCTCCATCATCACCAGCCATCCCAAAGAGGTGTGCGACGCCCTTTCCCAGCACTTCGGCAGCGGCGTGACCTGGATGGAGGCCTGGGGCGGGTTCTCCCACTCACGGAAGGCTATGGTCTACTTCGTGGTCAACCGCTTCCAGATCAGCCAGATGCGGGACATCGTACACGAGGCCGACCCCTCCGCCTATATCACCATCAGCGACGTGGCCGATGTGTTCAAGGTCAACCAGGATCTGTAAATCAGCACATGATAAAGGAGTTTTAACATGAAAGAACAGTTAGCAAAAATCCGCGCCGAGGCGCTCTCCGCCTTTGAGAGCGTCAAGGATTCCGCCGCCCTGGACGAGCTGCGGGTGAAGTACTTGGGCAAAAAGGGCGAGCTGACGGCGGTCTTGAAGCAGATGGGCAAGCTGTCCGCCGAGGAGCGCCCCGCCATGGGCCAGCTGGCCAACGAGGTCCGCGCCGCCCTGGAGGGCGCCCTGGACGCCGCCTCCCAGAAGCTGGAGGCCGCCGCCATGGAGCTGAAGCTGAAGGCGGAGACAGTGGACGTGACCATCCCCGGCAAGCAGATGCAGGTGGGCCGCCGCCACCCCATGAACACCGCCCTGGAGGAGATCAAGGACATCTTTATCGGGATGGGCTTCACCGTGCTGGACGGCCCGGAGATCGAGCTGGCCGAGCTGAACTTCGACCGGCTCAACGCCGAGGAGGGCCACCCCTCCCGGGACTGGTCGGACACCTTCTACTTTGACGAGGACAGCCGGGTGATGCTCCGCTCCCAGACCTCCCCCATGCAGGTCCGGGCCATGGACTCCATGGAGCTGCCCATCCGCATTATCGCCCCCGGCCGGGTGTACCGCAAGGACGAGGTGGACGCCACCCACTCCCCCATGTTCCACCAGGTGGAGGGCATGGTCATCGACAAGGGCATCACCATGGCCGACCTGAAGGGCACGCTGAACACCCTGGCGGAGCGGCTGTTCGGGGTGGGCACCGTCACCCGCTTCCGCCCCCACCACTTCCCCTTCACCGAGCCCTCCTGCGAGATGGACGTGCAGTGTCACAAGTGCGGCGGCGCCGGCTGCCCCACCTGCAAGGGCGAGGGCTGGATCGAGCTGCTGGGCGCGGGGATGATCCACCCCCGGGTGCTGGAGATGGCGGGCATCGACCCCGACGAGTGGTCGGGCTGGGCCTTCGGCATGGGCCTGGAGCGCACCGCCCTGCGCCGGTTCAAGATCGATGACCTGCGCCTGATTTTCGAGAACGACGTCCGGTTCTTAGAGCAGTTTTAAGAGGAGGGAACGACTATGAATTTAAGCCGAAAGTGGCTCAATGAGTTTGTGAAAGTGGACGCCCCCGACCGGGAATTCGCCGAGGCCATGACCCTGTCCGGCTCCAAGGTGGAGGGCACCTCCGTGGAGGGCGCGGAAATCAGCAATGTGGTGGTGGGTCAGGTCAAGTCCCTGGTGCGCCACCCCAACTCCGACCATATGTGGATCTGCCAGGTGGACGTGGGCAAAGACGAGCCCCTCCAGATCGTCACCGGGGCGCAGAACGTGAAGGAAGACGACCTGGTGCCCGTGGCCCTGCACAAGTCCACCCTCCCCGGCGGCAAGAAGATCGAAAAGGGCAAGCTGCGGGGCGAGGTGTCCAACGGGATGCTGTGCTCCTTCGCCGAGCTGGGCCTGGACCAGCGGGACTTCCCCGCCGCCTATGCCGACGGCATCTGGATCCTGTCCGACGACCCGGAGCTGACGGGCCTCACCTTGGGCCAGGACATCCGGGAGGCCGTGGGCCTGGACGACCACGTGGTGGAATTCGAGATCACCCCCAACCGCCCGGACTGCCTGTCCGTCATCGGCCTGGCCCGGGAGGCGTCCGCCACCTTTGGCGCCCCCCTCACCCTCCACGAGCCGGAGGTCAAGGGCGGGGCGGACGGCGTGCTCCCCGATCTGCTGGACGTGGAGACCCCCGCCGCCGACCTGGTGCCCCGGTACACCGCCCGGATGGTGCGCAACGTGAAGATCGCCCCCTCCCCCAAGTGGATGCGGGAGCGGCTGCGCGCCATGGGGGTGCGGCCCATCAACAATATCGTGGACATCACCAACTACGTCATGCTGGAGTACGGCCAGCCCATGCACGCCTTTGACTACCGCTACGTCAACGGCGGCAGGATCATCGTCCGCCGGGCCGCTGAGGGCGAACCCCTCACCACCCTGGACGGCAAGGAACACCGGCTCACCGCCAACCATCTGGTCATCGCCGACGAGGGCCGGGCGGTGGGTCTGGCGGGCATCATGGGCGGATTGAACTCCGAGATCGTGGACGACACCGCCGACGTGGTGTTCGAGTCCGCCTGCTTCGACGGCACCTGCATCCGCAAGGGCGCGCTGGCCCTGGGTATGCGCACCGAGGCCTCCGCCAAGTTCGAGAAGGGGCTGGACCCCATGAACACCCTGCCCGCCGTCAACCGGGCCTGCGAGCTGGTTGAGATGCTGGGCGCGGGCGAGGTGGTGGACGGCGTCATCGACATCCTGAACTTCGTCCCCCAGCCCACCGTCCTGCCCCTGGAGCCGGACAAGATCAACGCCCTGCTGGGCACCGGCGTGCCCGAGGACGAGATGGTCCGCATCCTCAAGAGCCTGGACTTCGGCGTGGAGGGCGGCCAGGTGTCCGTCCCCTCCTGGCGGGGCGACGTGAAGCGCATGGCCGATCTGGCGGAGGAAGTGGCCCGGTTCCACGGCTACAACAACATCCCCAACACCCTTATGCGGGGCCAGACCACCCAGGGGGGCTACTCCGCCGACCAGAAGGTGGAAAACCGCCTGGGCGAGCTGTGCCGCGCCTGCGGGTACAGCGAGATCATCACCTACTCCTTCATCAGCCCCACCGCCTATGACAAGATCGGCTGGGCCGCGGACGAGCCCCTGCGGGAGAGCATGAAGATCCTCAACCCCCTGGGGGAAGACACCTCCATCATGCGCACCACCGCCCTGCCCTCCATGCTGGAGATCCTCCAGCGCAACTACAATTACCGCAACAAGGCCGTCAGGCTCTACGAGCTGGGCAAGGTCTACCTCCCCGGCGGCGCGGACGGGCTGGCGGTGGAGCCCAAGTTCCTCACCCTGGGCGCTTACGGCGGCGGCATGGACTTCTTCACCATCAAGGGCGCGGTGGAGGCCATTCTGAAGGACCTGCGGGCGGCGGACGTGGCCTTCTACCCCTGCCAGGACGACCCGTCCTACCACCCGGGCCGCTGTGCCGGCATCCGGGCCGGGGACCAGCACATCGGCGTGGTGGGCCAGATCCATCCCGCCGTGGCCGCCAACTACGGCGTGGACACCGAGCTGTACTGCGCGGAGCTGAGCGTGGAGGCCCTGCTGGCCGCCCGCGGGGCCGACCCGGAGTACGTCCCCCTGCCCAAGTTCCCCGCCGTCACCCGGGACATCGCCGTGGTGTGCGGTGAGGACGTCACCGTGGGGGCGCTGGAGGCCGCCATCCTCAAGGGCGCCAAGGGCCTGCTCAAAGACGTCGCCCTGTTCGACATCTACCGCGGCAAGAACATCGGCGAGGGCAGGAAGTCTGTGGCCTTCAGCCTCACCCTGCGGGCCGACGACCGCTCCCTCACCGGCGAGGAGGCGGACGAGGACGTGAAGTCTATTCTGGAAACCTTGGAGCGGGACTGCGGCGCGGTGTTGCGCTGACGTCCGCCCCGCCATACCCCATAACTAAAAACCGCCCCCCGGCGCAGGATCTCCCCGCGCCGGGGGGCGGTTTTATCCGCTGGTTCATTTTATCGGGAACGGCCTGCGCTCACCCCTCCATCTCCGGGAAAAAATCCCCCAGGAAGGTGGACACCGCCGTCCAGTACAGCCCCTCGTCCGTCCCCACCGCCTCGGCATGGCCCGCCCCGGGCACCCACAAGAAGCTCTTGGGGCAGCGGGCCGCCTGGTGCAGCTTGCCCATCATGGCGGCGGGCACAAAGTCGTCCTCCACGCCGTGGATGAACAGGGTGGGCGTGGCCGACTGGGCCACCGCCTGGATGGGGGCCGCGTCCCGCAGGTCGAAGCCGGCCCGGCGCAGCGCCGTCTTGCGCAGGGCGGAAAACAGCACCCCCGCCGGAACCGGGACCCGGACGGACGGCCCGCCTCCCCGGCCCAGTTGATGGCGCAGCTCCGCCTCGATGCTGGTATAGGCGCAGTCGGACACGGCGGCCTTCACCTGCCGGGGCAGGACCCCGCCGGTGGCCATCAGCACCGCGGCCGCCCCCATGGACACGCCGTGGAGGACGATCTCCGCCCCCGGGTCCTTCCGGGCAATATAATTGCACCAGCCCACCAGATCCAGCCGCTCGTCATAGCCCCAGCCCACATAATCGCCTTCGCTCCTGCCGTGGCCCCGCTGGTCCGGCATCAGCACGTGCCAGCCCAGCTCGTGGTAGTGTTTCGCAATAGCGCCTATGGACTCATAGGTGTCGTGGTAGCCGTGGACGCACACCGCCCAGCGGTGGCAGTCCGGCCTGCCCGGGGCCAGCGCCGCCCACAGGATGAGGCCGTCCACCGCCTGGATGGTGGCCTCCCGGAAGCCCTCCCGCTCCCGGGCCCACAGCCGGCCCCCGTCTGGAACCAGGCCGTCGTCCCACTCCTCCGGGTCCTGTCTCCGGGGCAGCATCAGCTGGTTATACAGGTAATTGCCCAGCGCGGCCCAGCCGCCGGCGGCCCCGGCGCCCGCCGCGGCCAACCCAAGCAGTCCAAATGTCGTCTTCTTTTTCATAGCGGCCTCCCATTCGTTTTTCCCATCATAACCCAGCCCGCCCCGCCCGTCAACGGGCAACGTGTAAAACCTTTGTAAATCCGGGCCCCAAAGCATACCGGCGTGCAACGTTTCCAGCGCCGCTTGTCCCTTTTTCGGGTCTTTTTCAAAAATTCGCCGAAAAAATCGCCCCCCATGGCCTTGACTTTCCATGCGGGACGTGTTATTTTAAAAAACGAAATCGAACGAGCGTTCCAAAAGAGAAAGGAGGTTCGATATATGAGCCAGTAGTTAAAACAGATGGACGTATGGCTTTAAAAAGCCGCCGCAAGCGATAGGAAGCTTACCAAAACGGGGCCCTCGCAAAGCCGGCCTTCTGAGCGGCGGCGCTTATGCGCCGTAAATTCGCAGCCGCAAAGCGGCGGAGAATTGCGCAGGGCTGGCTTCGCCAGCCCGAGCATCCAAATGCGGTCGGGTGAAGCGGCCAAAGGCCGCTGAAACCCAAATGGAAAATGAGCAACCCCTTACGGGGTCACTCATTTTCTGGTGGAGGAGGATGGATTCGAACCATCGAAGGCAAAGCCAGCAGATTTACAGTCTGTCCCCTTTGGCCACTTGGGTACTCCTCCATATTCAATTGAGGCGGAAGAAGGTGGAGCTGGTGGACGGATTCGAACCCCCGACCTGCTGATTACAAATCAGCTGCTCTACCAGCTGAGCTACACCAGCACAGCAGCTTCCGCGTTCACAACGATGGTTATTATAACAGCAGGAGGCAGACTTGTCAACTATTTTTCAAAAAGAATTCAAAAAGATCGGGGCGTACCCCCGCTCTCCGGGGGAAGCGCGCTGCTCCCTGTGCGGCGGGGAGCTGTACCCGGGCGACCCCTATTTCGCGCTGGACGGCAGGGCTGTGTGTGAAGACTGCCTGGGCCGCTATGCCAGGGGCTATTTCGCCCACCGCCTGCGCCGGGTGGGGGCGGAGACAGGGGACGGACGGGAGAAATTTTAACGCTGTATGGCAGAGAAGGAGCACCAATGACTTTGTACGAGCTATCACGGGAATATGAGCAGACGGCGGCCGCGCTGCGCCGCCGCATCGGGGAGCTGGAACGGGCACGCCGGGAGACGGCGGACGAAGGGCGCCGCCTCCAGCTGGACAGGCGCATCCGCCCCCTGCGCTCCATGTACCGGGACGTGCGGGCGGTGGCCCGCCACCTGGAGCGCTACTACCAAAAGCGCGCCCCCCGGCGGGCCGGGAGCGCGTCCGCGGACCATGGAAGGAGGCCTTGACCCATGCGCACCATCTCTTACGACAACACCTTCGGCATGGTGGACCTGGCGGTATACACCAACCTTATGGCGGAGGACAACAAAGACCAGATCAACCGGCTCAAGCGGAACCTCACCCACGCCCTGCGCGAAGACGTGACCGAGCGCCAGCGGGAGTACATGATCCTCTACTACGGCCGGAACATGAGCATGGAGGCCATCGCCCAGCAGTGCGGGGTGAACAAGTCCACCGTGTCCCGCACCCTGAAGCGGGGCCGCCAGCGGCTGTACCGCTGCCTGCGCTACGGCGCGGCCAACCTTCTGGAGCAGGCGGAAAGTTAAATGTTTTAAGTGTTGAAAACCGCCCTGACCTATGGTAAGATTTCATGAACGGCCATGGGCCAACTCAAAAAACCGAGGTCATATCATGAATTATCAAGGGGTATTTTTCGACTTTGACTACACCCTGGGGGACTCCACCCCCGCCATCGCCGAGGGCTACCGCCTGGGCTTTGCCGCCCTGGGGCTGGACCCCCCCACGGTGGAGCAGGTGCGTCACACCATCGGCCTCACCCTGGCGGACGGCTACTCCCTCATCACCGGCGACTACGACCCGGAGCGGCAGGCGGTCTTCTTCCACACCTTCCAGCACACGGTGGGCGTGAAGGCGGACGGCCCGGGCCGGACGCTGATGATCGAGGGCACCACCCTCTTCCCGGGGGCGGTGGAGCTTTTGCGGGCGCTGAAGGATTCCGGCGTGCGCACCGCCATCGTGTCCACCAAGCCGGGGGACACCATCCGGCGCATCTTTGCCCACCAGGGGCAGCTGGACCTGCTGGACCTGGTGATCGGCGGGGACGAGGTACACCACTCCAAGCCCCACCCGGAAGGGCTCGGGCTGGCTTTGGATAAGCTGGGACTGCACCCGGAGCAGGTGCTGTTCTGCGGCGACACGGTGATCGACGCCGCCACCGCCCAGGCGGGGGGCTGCGACTTCTGCGCGGTGCTCAACGGCACCACCAAGGCCCCGGCCTTCGAGCGCTTCCCCTGCGTACATATCGCGGAAGACCTCACGGAGCTGCGGGGCTGGCTCAAGCTTTGAAAAAACGCCCCCTTGGCTGGGGATATCAAACCATAACCGGAGCGGAGCGGCGAAAGCGGCCCCGCTCCGCTTTTTACGCAGACGCGCCCACGACCGATAAAGGGGCGGGCGTTTCCCTTGCTTCTATCCTGAAAAAGTGGTATACTAAATCATTCGTAATCAAATGAGTGAGGTGTCCCTATGAAGCTGATGGTCATCGACGGCAACTCCATCGTCAACCGGGCCTTTTACGGCGTCAGCCAGAACCTGACCACCCGGGAGGGCCTGCCCACCAACGCCATTTTCGGCTTCCTCAACATCCTGCTCAAGCTGCTGGACGAGGAACAGCCCGAAGGGCTGGCGGTGGCCTTCGATATGCGCGCGCCCACCTTCCGCCACAAGGCATTTGCCGATTACAAGGCCCAGCGCAAGGGGATGCCGGAGGAGCTGGCCGTCCAGATGCCGGTGCTGAAAGAGGTGCTGGACGCCATGAACATCCGCCGCTACGAGCTGGAGGGCTGGGAGGCGGACGACCTGCTGGGCACCATGTCCCGGGTGAACGCCGCCCAGGGGGGCGACACCGTCATCGTCACCGGGGACAAGGACTCCTTGCAGCTCATCGACGGGCACACCACCGTCAAGCTGGTCACCACCCGCATGGGCCAGACCACCACCCGCAGCGTCACCCCGGACGACTTCCGCGCCGAGTACGGCTTCGACCCCATCCACCTCATCAACCTGAAGGCGCTGATGGGGGACTCCTCCGACAACTACCCCGGCGTCAAGGGCGTGGGGGAAAAGACCGCCATGGCGCTGATCCAGCTCTACCACACCATCGACCACCTCTACGACCATATGCCGGATATCTGCTCCGCCCCCAGCGTGGCCGCCAAGCCCGGTCTGGTGAAAAAGCTGGCCGAGGGTAAAGAGAGCGCCCAAATGTGCAGGGACCTGGCCACCATCCGCTGCGACGCGCCCATGGACTTCCAGCCAGAGGACACGGAGCGCCAGCCCTTCAACGGCCCTGTTTTGTATCAAAAGCTGTTGGAGCTGGAGTTCAACAAGCTCATCGACAAGCTGAAGCTCACCCCCGGCCCTGCGACCGCTCCCCAAACAGAAGAGCCGGTGGAGGTTCGGGTGGACGTCATCGACGTCATCACAGCGCGGGACTTCGAGCAAGCCCTGGCCAAGTGGGAGACGGCGGACTGCGTGGCCGTCCTGCCCCTGCCCGAGCTGGCGGGGGTGGCGGTCAGTCTGTCCGAGGACGGCGGGAAGCGGGAGTATCTTTACGACGTCCGCGCCAGCCGCTACGGGGGGGACTACCACGCCCTTTTGGCGGCGCTGTTCGGCCCCAACGTAAAAAAGGTCACCCACGGCGTCAAGGAGCTGTGCCGCGCCCTGCTGGACGAGGGCGTCGAGCCGGACGGCTTCATCTTCGACACCGAGCTGGCCGCCTACCTGCTGGATCCCACCGCGGGCAGCTACGAGCTGCGCAAACTGGCCATGTCCTACTTCAAAAAGGAACTGGAGCTGAACGCCGCCTACAAGGACGAGACTGCCTTCTCCCTGCTGGACGACGGCCTCAAGGCCCAGACCGCCTGGTACGAGGACACCGCCTGGATCGAAGCGCTTTACGGGCTGTTCAAACCCAAGCTGGAGGAATTCGGCCTGATGTCCGTCCTCACGGGCATCGAACTGCCTCTGTGCCCGGTGCTGGCCCGGATGGAAAAGGCCGGTGTGCTGGTGGACGCCCAGGCCCTGGCGGACTTCGGCAAGCAGCTTCAGGCGGGCATCGACGTGCTCATGGAGGAAATTTACACCCTCGCCGGGGAGGAGTTCAACATCCTCTCCCCCAAGCAGCTGGGGCATATCCTGTTCGAGACACTTGGACTGCCCCCCGTCAAGAAAACCAAAACCGGCTGGTCCACCAACGCCGAGGTGCTGGAAAAGCTCCGCCCGCGCCATGAGATCGTGGGCAAGGTGCTGGACTACCGCCAGCTCACCAAGCTGAACTCCACCTATGTGGAGGGGCTGGGCAAGGTCATCGCCGCCGACGGGCGCATCCACACCAGCTTCCAGAACACCGTCACCGCCACCGGGCGGCTGTCCTCCACCGAGCCGAATTTGCAGAATATCCCCGTGCGCACCCCCCTGGGGGCGGAAATGCGGAAGATGTTCGTCTCACCCCCGGGCAAGGTGCTGGTGGACGCGGACTACTCCCAGATCGAGCTGCGGCTGCTGGCCCACATGTCGGGCGACAGCGCCATGATCGACGGCTTCAACTCCGGCGTGGATATCCACACCGTCACCGCCTCCCAGGTGTTCGGGCTGCCCCAGGACGCGGTGCCCCCCGAGCTGCGCCGCGCGGCCAAAGCGGTGAATTTCGGCATCGTGTACGGCATCTCCGCCTACTCCCTGTCCGAAGACATCCACGTGTCCGTCCCCCAGGCCAAGGAGTATATGGAGAAGTATTTTGAGCACTACTCCGGCGTGCGCTCCTATATGGACCGGGTGGTGGAGCAGGGCCGGGAGGACGGCTATGTGTCCACCATGTACGGCCGCCGCCGCTGGCTGCCGGAGCTGAAAAGCTCCAACTTCAACACCCGCTCGTTCGGGGAGCGTGTGGCGCTGAATATGCCCATCCAGGGCACCGCCGCCGACATCATCAAGCTGGCCATGATAAAGGTGGACAACCGCCTGCGCGACCAAGGGCTGGAGGCCCGGCTGGTTTTGCAGGTCCACGACGAGCTGATCGTGGAGTGCCCCGAGGGCGAGGCGGAACAGGTCAAGGCCCTGCTCCAAAAGGAGATGGAGGGGGTGGCCGCCCTGTCGGTGCCGCTGGTGGCCGACGCGAAATCGGGCCGCACCTGGGCGGAGACCCACTGACCGAAAGAGGTGCTTTTTATGAGCTTATTCGACACTTTCGACCCCGTTTCCGAGGAAATCCTGAAACCGTCCTCCATGTATTCCCCCCAGGAGCGCTTCCCGGAAACCATCATCATGACCTTTGAGGAAAAGTCCCTCCAGACCCTGCGGGACATCTGCGACACGGAGGTCATCGCCACGCTCCGGGGCGGATGGGATATCCCAGTCTATCAGCTCCGCTGGCATGGCAAAGCCATCGGCATCCTCCAAACCCTCATCGGCGGCGCGGGCACGGCGGGACTGCTGGAGGAGGTTCTGGCCCTGGGCGCGAAGAAGGTGCTGCTCTACGGCGCCTGCGGCGTGCTGGACGCCTCCCTGGCCGCCGGCCACTTCATCCTCCCCACCGCCGCCTACCGGGACGAGGGCGTCAGCTACCACTATTTACCCGCGGACGATTATGTGGAAATCCCCACGGCGGAGCGGCTGGGGGAGATTTTCGACGAGCTGAACCTGCCCTATGTGAAGGGCCGCGTCTGGACCACCGACGCCCTCTACCGGGAGACCCGTGCCAACATGGAGAAACGCAAAGCGGACGGCTGCATCGCCGTGGAGATGGAGTGCGCCTCCGCCATGGCGGTGGCCCAGTTCCGGGGCGCAGAGGTATACCAGTTCATCTACGCCGAGGACAGCCTGGACGGAGACGCCTGGGACCCCCGCACCCTGGGGGCGGTGCCCGCCTCCGATTATGAAAAGTATCTGCGGGTCGCGCTGGAGGCGGCGGCGCGCTTATGAGCTTTCGCATCGTACCTATGACCCCGGATCACCTTCTCCGGGTGGCCGCGCTGGAACGGATATGCTTCCCCGCCGACCCCTGGAGCGAGGGGCTGTTCCGGGCCGCGCTGGACAGCCCCCACACCGCCATCCTGCTGGCGGAGGGGGAGGACGGGACGATCCTGGGCTACGCTGTGCTGTCTGTCATTCTGGACGAGGGCAATCTGGACAACATCGCCGTGGCCCCGGACCACCGCCGCCAAGGGGTGGCGGACGCCCTGCTGGGCGCGCTGACGGGTTTTGGGCGGGAGCGCCTGTCCGTCCTCATGCTGGAGGTGCGTTCCTCCAACGCCCCCGCCATCGCCCTGTACGAGAAGCACGGCTTCGCCGCCGTGGGGCGGCGGAAAAACTACTACGACGCGCCCCGGGAGGACGCGCTCTTGATGACTTTGGAGTTTGACCATGGAATTACACAAGCTGAGTAAAGAGGAATTGACCGCCCTCTATCAAAACGAGATGACCGCCGACTTCCCCAAGGCCGAGCTGAAACCCCTGCGCGCCATGCTCCAGCTGATGGACATGGGCCGGTACGAGCCCCTGCTGGTTCTGGATGAAGGCCGCCCGGTGGGCTACGCCCTGGCGTGGCTGCCGGAAAGCCGGGAGGGGGCGCTGTTGGAATATTTTGGCGTGCTCCGTGGCCTGCGCAACGGCGGCTTGGGCACAAAAATTCTGGAGCTGCTGGTGGAGCGCTACGGCCAGGTTTTCGGCGAGGCGGAGGCCCCCTGCTCGGACGACCCCGCTGAAAACGACCTGCGCCGCCGGCGCATCGCCTTCTATGAACGCGGCGGCTTCCGGGTGCTGGACTATGAGTGCGCCCTGTTCGGGGTACGCTTCAACTGCCTGTACCGGGGCCCGGAGACGGACGACCGCAAGGTGGAAGCCCTTCACCGGGGGGTATACGCCGGGTACTTCTCCCCCGCCCACATGGAGCGGTACATTCAGCTCCCGCTGAAACCCGGCGAGGAGATCCATCCCGCCCCGGAATGGGTGGAGGAATTTGATAAGGAGGATTGGAAATGAACAAGAAAAACAAGTGGGCGGACAGGGCGCTGACCATGCTGCTGTTCCTGTTTGGTTTTGTGGGAACGTGGTGCCTGATGAGCTTTGGCGTGCCGTCCCTGCGGGTCAAAATGGATCCCGTTGACGGGGACTTCTTCGGCGCCAGCCTGCGCCACATGGCCTTTCTCAAGTTTTTGGGTTCTACGGGACTGGGCGTGGTGATGGCCATGATCCCCCGGGCTTTCAATCAGGAGAAATAGCAGAGGGAAGGGCGTGATTTAGATGAATATCCTGGCCTTTGAATCCTCCTGCGACGAGACCGCCGCCGCCGTGGTCCAGGACGGCCGCACGGTGCTGTCCTCGGTCATCGCCTCCTCGGCGGATATGCACGCCATCTACGGCGGCGTGGTGCCCGAGATCGCCTCCCGCAAGCACGTGGAGGCCATCTCCGGGCTGGCGGACGAGGCGCTCCGTCAGGCCAATATCTCCAAAGCGGACATCGACGCCGTGGCGGTGACCTACGCCCCGGGGCTCATCGGGGCCCTGCTGGTGGGGGTGTCCTTCGCCAAGTCCGCCGCCTTCGGCCTGGGGGTGCCCCTGGTCCCCGTCCACCACGTCCGGGGGCACATTGCCGCCAACTACATCGCCCACCCGGACCTGGAGCCCCCCTTCCTGTGCCTGTGCGTGTCCGGCGGTACCACCGCCCTGGTGGACGTGAAGGACTATACCCACTTTGAGGTGCTGGGCTCCACCCGGGACGACGCGGCGGGGGAGTGCTTTGACAAGACCGCCCGGGTGCTTGGCCTGGGCTACCCCGGCGGCGGACCCATGGACAAGATGGCCCAGGGCGGGAACGACAAGGCCTTCGTGTTCCCCCGGGCCCACGTGGCGGATCACCCGCTGGACATGTCCTTCTCGGGGCTCAAGACGGCGGTGCTCAACACCATCCACAACGCCCAGCAGAAGGGCGAGGAGCTGGACCTCCACGACCTGGCGGCATCCTTTGCCGCCGCCGTGTCCGACTCCCTCATCCCCCGGGTGATGGAGGCCGACCGCATGACGGGCTACCACAAGATCGCCGTGGCGGGGGGCGTGGCAGCCAACAGCCGCATCCGGGCCGACCTGGAGGCCGCCTGCCAGGCGGCCGGGGCGAAGCTGTGGCTGCCCCCCCTCTCGCTGTGCGGCGACAACGCGGCCATGATCGGCAGCCAGGGCTATTACGAGTATCTGGCGGGCCGCACCGCCGGGTGGGAGCTGAACGCCAAAGCCAGCCTGGATATTGCAAAGGGCTGACCAACACGGCGGCGGTGCCGCCGTGGCCCCCGTGGGGATCATATCCAGAGGGTAATATTTTCAGTTATGTAAACTATTCCGGCGCTTTAGTTTGTAAGAAAACTACCGTTTCAAGCTGTGTAAAAATTTGGCAGTTCCCGCAAACCCATTGATATAACTTGCGTCAAGGCTGTTGAAAACTGTGTTGAAGTTGTGGATAACTCTCCGTATCAGAAGTTATGACCGCTGTTATGGAAACCAAAATCGAGGAGGAATCGCCGTGAAAACCGACATCGAGATCGCCCAGGGCGCCCAAATGCTCCCCATCAGCCAGGTGGCGGCAAACGCCGGCATCGACGAGGCCCTGCTGGAGCACTACGGCAAGGTGAAGGCCAAGATCGACATCGCCCCCCTGCGCTCCAGGCCCCGGAAGGGCAAGCTCATCCTGGTCACCGCCATCAACCCCACCCCCGCCGGGGAGGGCAAGACCACCACCAGCGTGGGGCTGGCGGACGCCCTGAGCCGCCTGGACAAGAACGTACTGCTCTGCCTGCGGGAGCCCTCCCTGGGCCCGGTGTTCGGGGTCAAGGGCGGCGCGGCGGGGGGCGGCTACGCCCAGGTGGTGCCTATGGAGGACATCAACCTCCACTTTACCGGGGACTTCCACGCCATCGGCGCGGCCAACAACCTGCTGGCCGCCATGCTGGACAACCACATCCAGCAGGGCAACGCCCTGGGCATCGACGTAAAGAAGATCACCTGGCGGCGGTGCGTGGACATGAACGACCGTCAGCTTCGGAACATCGTGGACGGCCTGGGTGGCCGGATGCAGGGCGTGCCCCGAGAGGACGGGTTCGACATCACCGTGGCCAGCGAGATCATGGCGGTGCTGTGCCTGGCCACTGACCTGAAAGATCTGAAGGAGCGGCTGGCCCGGATCATCGTGGGCTACACCTATGACGACAGGCCCGTCACCGCCGCCGACCTGAAGGCCCAGGGGGCCATGGCGGCGCTGCTGAAGGACGCCATCAAGCCCAACCTGGTCCAGACGCTGGAGAACACCCCCGCCCTGGTCCACGGCGGGCCTTTCGCCAACATCGCCCACGGCTGCAACTCCGTGTCCGCCACCGACACCGCCCTCAAGCTGGCGGATTACGTGGTCACCGAGGCGGGCTTCGGGGCCGACCTGGGGGCGGAAAAGTTCCTGGACATCAAGTGCCGCGCGGCGGGGCTGGACCCCCACGCGGTGGTCATCGTGGCCACAGTGAAGGCACTGAAATACAACGGCGGCGCGGCCAAGGCCGATCTGGGCTCGGAAAACCTGGAGGCGCTGGAAAAGGGCCTGCCCAACCTTTTGAAGCACGTGGAGAACATCACCCAGGTGTACGGCCTGCCCTGCGTGGTGGCCATCAACCGCTTCGTCAACGACACCGACGCCGAGCTGGCCCTCATCCGGGACAAGTGCAAGGAGCTCGGCGTCAACGTGGCCCTGTCCGAAGTGTGGGGCCGCGGCGGCGAGGGCGGCATCGAGCTGGCGGAGGAAGTGCTGCGCCTGTGCCAGCAGCCCCACCAGTTCCGCTTCGCCTATGAGCTGGACCTGCCCCTGCGGGAGAAGATCGAGACCATCGTCAAGCGCGTCTACGGCGGGGCCGGGGTGAGCTATTCCAACCCCGCGGCCAAGGAGCTGGACCGGCTGGAGGCCATGGGCTTCGGCGCCCTGCCCGTGTGCATGGCCAAGACCCAGTACTCCCTATCCGACGATCCGGCCAAGCTGGGCCGCCCGGAGGGCTTCACCGTCACCGTGTCCAAGGTGAAGGTGTCCGCCGGCGCGGGCTTCGTGGTGGTGCAGACGGGGGACATCATGACCATGCCGGGACTGCCCAAAGTACCCGCCGCGGAGAAGATCGACGTGGACGAGAACGGCGTCATCTCCGGACTGTTTTAAGCACAAAAAATCCCGCCGGCTGAGCCGGCGGGATTTTTTTATTTTGCCTCAAATACCATCACGCTGCGCGGGCCGATGGTGAAGCAGTTCCCATCCACCAGCCAGGGGTGCTGTTCCTCGTCCCAGGTATTGACCACGCACTCCCAGCGCATGGACGCGGGCAGCTGGGGCAGGGCCGCGTTCAGCTCTCCCCAGTAGGAGTTGGACGCCACATACACGATCTGGGGCCCTACGTTCCGCTCCGCCCCGGCGAACATCACGCCCACATAGCGGTCGTGGCGGTCAAACTCGTCTTTCCAGGGGGCCACGCCGTGGAAGCTCACGTCCGGGAAGCCGCAGGCCCCGCCGCTCATGTCCGTGCGCACCACCTTGTGGCCCTTGCGGAAGCGGATCATATGCTGGAAGAATCGGAACAGGCCCTGATTCTTCTCCAGCAGGGACCAGTCCAGCCAGGAGGTGATGTTGTCCTGGCAGTAGGCGTTGTTGTTGCCGAACTGGGTGTTGCCGAACTCGTCCCCCGCCAGGAACATGGGGATGCCCCGGGAGCACATCAGCAGGGCGAAGGCGTTGCGCACCATCCGGTCGCGCAGGGCGTTGATCTCCGGGTCGTCCGTCTCCCCCTCCACGCCGCAGTTCCAGCTGTTGTTGTCATTGGCGCCGTCGGTGTTGTTCCAGCCGTTTTTCTCGTTGTGCTTCTGATTGTAAGCATACAGGTCGTGGAGGGTGAACCCGTCGTGACAGGTGAGGAAGTTCACCGAGGCGTTGCCCCGCGCGTTCGTGTCGTAGATATCCTTGGAGCCGGTCAGCCGCAGGGCGGCGGCCTGGGCCATGCCCTCGTCCCCCTTGAGGTAGCGGCGCATATCGTCCCGGTAGCGGCCGTTCCACTCCGCCCAGCGGTTCCAGGCGGGGAAGGTGCCCACCTGGTACAGCCCCCCCGCGTCCCACGCCTCGGCGATGAGCTTCACATCCCCCAGGATGGGGTCGAAGGCCATGGCCTGGAGCAGCGGCGGGGACACCATGGGCGCGCCCTTCTCGTCCCGGCCCAGGATGGAGGCCAGGTCGAAGCGGAAGCCGTCCACCCGGTAGGTGGTCACCCAGTAGCGCAGGCAGTCCATGATCATCTGGTGGACGATGGGGTGGTTGCAGTTCAGGGTGTTGCCGCAGCCGGAGAAGTTGTAGTAATACCCCTCCGGGGTGAGCAGGTAGTAGATGTTGTTGTCAAAGCCCTTGAAGGAGAAGAAGGGGCCCATCTCGTTGCCCTCGGCGGTGTGGTTGAACACCACGTCCAGATACACCTCGATGCCCCGCTGCTTGCAGGCCCGGATGAGCTTTTTCAGCTCGTTGCCCTCCCGGTTGTACTCCCTGCTGGCGGTGTAGCTGGTGTTGGGGGCGAAAAAGCTCACCGTGCTGTACCCCCAGTAGTTGTACAGCTTCTGCCCGTCCACCTCCCGGTAGTCCAGCATCTCGTCGAACTCGAAGATGGGCATCAGCTCGATGGCGTTCACCCCCAGCTCCTCCAGGTAGTCCAGCTTCTCCATCAGCCCCGCGAAGGTGCCGGGATTGGCCACGCCGGAAGAGGGGTCCTTGGTGAAGCCCCGGACGTGGAGCTCATAGATGACCAGATCCTCGGTGGGGATGAGGGACTGGGGGATCTTGCCCCAGTCGAAGTCGTCCTTCACCACCCGGGCCCGGTAGTGCTGGCCGTGAGGCGGGGACTTGCCCCAGTCGCTCTGGCCGGTGACCGCCTTGGCGTAGGGGTCCAGCAGATAGCGGGTCTTATCGAAGATGAGGCCCTTTTCCGGCTCGTAGGGCCCATCCACCCGGTAGGCGTACTCCAGATCCTCAATGTCCACCTTGAACACGATCATGGAGTACACGTTGCCGATGCGGTAGTGCTCGGGGAACGGGAGCGTCACATAGGGCTCCGTCTCCCCCCGGTGGAACAGCAGCAGCTCGATGCCGGTGGCCCCGTGGGAATGGACGGTGAAGTTCACCCCGCCGGGGATGGCGGTGGCCCCGTTGGTCTCATACAGGCCGGGACGGACATCAAATCCGGCGATATTGTCCAGGGGCACCAGATGGATCCTCCTCGGCAGGACCACATCAGACCCGGAATCGGGCCGGGGAGCTGGGGTGCGTTTGCCGCTCATAACACGATCTTCCTTCCTTCTCCGGCTCAGTGGAGCCAGGTAACCTTATCAGCCTGGTAGAAGCCCCGGGCAGGGGGCTCTTCATCGGGCACGCCTACAGAAATGAGGGCCACAGGGACAGACCGCGCGCCCAGCACCTCCCGGACCGCCTCCGCCCGGTCCTCCAGGGGCCAGCAGCCGCACCAGCACGTGCCGTAGCCCAGCGCCGCCGCCTGGAGCAGCAGGTTCTCCACCGCCGCGCCGCAGTCCAGCGGCCAGAAGCCGGAGCACCGGCCCTCCTGGGCCTCCGGCCGGGCGCAAACCACGATGGCCAGCGAGGCCGTCTCCAGCATGGAGGCATAGGGGTGGACCGCCCGGAGCCGATCCTTCGTGCCGGGATTTTCCACCACGAAGAACTCCCAGGGGCGGGTGTTGCAGGCGCTGGGGGCCATCATGGCCGCCTCCAGCATCTTCTCCACGTCCGCCTTGGGGACGGCCGCGCCGGGCTTGAACTTACGGATGCTCCGCCGTGAGCGGATCGTCTCAGTGCAGTCCATATGGTTCCCTCCTTGAAATGATTGGATGGATGCTGTTCAATAAAAACCGGGCGGGCCTCCGCCCGCCCGGTCTCATGGGCTTTATCACACTTAGAAGTACTTCTTCACGCCGTCGCTGGCCTTGGACTCGTCCTCGCTGATGGAGATGGTGTACTTGATGCCGCTCTGCTGGGAGAAGGACTCCAGCCAATCCAGGAAGGGCTCCACGTCCTCGTTGCCCACGGTGGGCACCAGCTTGTTCAAGCTCTCGATGAACACATGGGTAATATCGTAATTGCTGGCGTACAGGCCGTACAGGAAGCCCCGGAGGGTGTCGTAGTTGGGGATGCTGTAGTCGGACGTGTCCACCAGACGGATCTTGTAGTTGATTTTATAGTTCAGCTTGGAATTGTGGGCGATGGCCACCACGTTGCCATGCTCCGTATCCACCGCTGTGTTGATGAGGTCGATCATCTGCTTGGTCTTACCGGTGCCCTTCAAGCCCATGATGACTTTGACCATTTTTGACCACTCCTTACTTGGTATTGGGGGAGTCCCCTTGATACCCCTATGTTACCATCTTCCGGCACAAATTTCAATACACAAAACGAAGTTCACGAAAAATTAGGAATTATCCGTCCCGCAGGTCAGGAAACGCCTTCCAGCGCGAAGTGGGCCGCCGCCTGCCCCTGGCCCACCGCCTTGGCCAGCTGGAGGGGCTGGCCGGTGCAGTCCCCGGCGGCGTACACCCGGGGGAGGCTGGTGGCCATGCGGCCGTCCACCTTGATATAACCGTCCTCCAGCGCCAGCCCCGGGGCCAGCCGGGCGGGGGCGATGGACGCGCGCAGCAGGAACACCCCGTCGCAGGGGGTCTCCTCCCCTGCCCCGTCCCGGACGGCGGACACCCTGCCATCCCCCAAAATCTCCAGCCCCGCCAGCCGCTTCACCGTCACCTGGCAGCCGATGGAGCGCAGGAACTCCACCTCTTCCTCAAAGTTGGGGGCGTCCCCCGCGCAGACCACGGCTTTGTTCCGATAAAACATCCCGTCGCAGGTGGCGCAGTAGCTCACCCCCCGGCCCAGCAGCTCCGCCTCGCCCTTCAGGGGCGCGGCCCGGGACACCCCCAGGGCCAGGATGAGGTTGGAGCCCTCCACCGCGTCGTTCTCCACGGACACCATCACCGATTTGCCCATGGGCATGACGGACAGGGCCCGCCCCTGTTTGAACTGGGCGCCCAGGTCTTTTGCCTGGGCCAGCAGCCGCTCCACCAGCTCCCTGCCGGTGACGTTGGGCAGGCCGGGGTAGTTGGCCATTTGCGGGGCCCTGCACAGCGGGGAGGCGGTGGGGTCGTTGGAGATGACCAGCACCGACTTGTCCCGGGCGCGGGCGTGGATGGCGGCGGTGAGGCCGGCGGGGCCGCCGCCGACGATAAGCAGATCGTATTTCATGGAAATCGTCCCCCAGTTCTTCGTTTGTTTCAGTATAGCAGTATTCCCAACCGCTGACAATATACTTGCAAAGCTTTCCGTTATCACGTATACTATTTTCACTGTTTTCAAGGAGGCGCGCCATGAAACGCATCTTACTGCTCACCACCGGGGGCACCATCGCCTCCCGGCTCACCGACGAGGGGCTGGCCCCCGGCCTGGACGGCGCGGCCCTGTCCCATTACCTGGGCGGGCTGGCCGACAGCTATGACCTCACCGTCCGGGACATCCTCCACCTGGACTCGTCCAACATCCAGCCGGAGGAGTGGCGGCTTATCGCCCGCCGCGTCTATGAGGCCCGGGAGGACTTCGACGGCATCGTGGTGTCCCACGGCACCGACACCATGGCCTACACCGCCTCGGTGCTCAGCTATATGGTGCGCGGCATCGGCATACCAGTGGTGCTCACCGGGGCCCAGCTGCCCATCGAGCACCCCCTCACCGACGGGCTGGACAACCTGCGCACCGCCTTCGCCATGGCGGCCTCCGGCCATCCGGGGGTATTCCTGGCCTTTGGGCGCAAGGTGATGCTGGGGTGCCGGGCGGTGAAGACCCACACCACCGATTTTTCCGCCTTTGACAGCGTGAACTGGCCCCCCGTGGCGGTGGTCAACGGCGCGGGGCTCACCATCCGGGAGGAGGCTATCCCCACCGTGCCCGGCCCCTGCGTCCTAAAGGACGAACTGTGCCAGGCGGTGTTCCTCATCAAGCTCACCCCGGGGCTGGACCCGGAGATCTTCGATATGCTGCTGCGGATGCACTACCGGGGGGTGGTCATCGAGGCCTTCGGCGCGGGCGGGCTCCACTTCATCCGCCGCAACCTGATCGAGAAGCTCCACGCCGCCGCCCAGGCCGGGATGGCGGTGGTGGTGTGCTCACAGTGCCTGTATGAGAGCAGCAACTTCGCCCTCTACCAAGCGGGGCAGAAAGCCTTGGCGGAAGGGGTCATCCAGGGCTACGACATGACCACCGAGGGGGCCGTCACCAAGCTGATGTGGGCGCTGGGCCAGACCGGGGATCTGGACGAGGTGCGCTCGCTGTTCGCCCAAAGTCTGGCGGGCGAGAGAAGCGTATAACGCAAAAGCCGCCGCTGTTCAGCGGCGGCTTTGTCCGTTCCTATTCGATGCCCAGATCCTTATTGATATGGGCCCGGAGGGCGTCAAAGGACTCCACGCTCAGGTCGTGCTCGATGCGGCAGGCGTCCTCGGCGGCCACCTTTTCGTCCACCCCCAGGTGGATGAGCCACTTGGTAAGCAGCAGGTGCCGCTCGTAGATGCGCTGGGCGATCTCCAGCCCGTCGTCGGTGAGGGTGAGGAAGCCGCCCTGGTCCATGACCACAAAGCCCCCCTCCCGGAGCAGGCTCATGGCCCTGCTGACGCTGGGCTTGGAAAAGTTGAGGTGCTGGGCCACGTCGATGGAGCGCACGGGCCCCTTCTCCCCCAGGGCCAGGATGGCCTCCAGGTAGTTTTCAGCGGATTCGTGGATGTTCATACTCGTTCACTCCCAAGCTGCGGGTTCGCCGGTGCTTACCCTGTCATGATACCACAAATCTCCGCTGATGGCAACGGGGAGTTTTATCGCTCCGTCAGGGAGGATTGGCGGTACAGGAGGTAGCGGTGCAGGATGGCCGCCTCCTGGGCGCGGGTGACAAGGCCCGTGGGATCAAGGGTGCTCCCCGAGGTCCCTTGGATCAGACGGCTGCCGACCGCCCAGCTGACGGCCTCAGCAGCGCCGTCATCCACGTCTTCCCCATCGGCGAACTGGGAAAGCGGGGCGAAGCTGTCGGCGGAACGGCCGCGCCACAGCGTTTCGTACTGATAAAGCATCACCGCGAATTCCTGCCGGGTGAGCGGCCGGTCAGTGTCGGGCCCAGCCTCCGCCACATTGTCGGTGACGGGATGCGCGACGCCCTCCACATCGGCCAGATGGAATAATTCCCGCTCCGCCATGGCGCGGGTCACCGGCATTTCCGGGGAAAAGGCGGCGTCACCCGTCCCGTCCATCGCGCCGGCCTCGTATACATATCGGATGTCGCTGTAATACCACATACCTGGGATCACGTCGGTAAACGGCAGCAGCGTTTTGTCGACCTTCACCGTGCAGCTGTCCGAAACGCCCCCGTAGGAAACGGTGATGACAGCGGCGTCGGGCTTCAGGCCGGTCACCCGTCCCGCGGCGTCCACGGAGGCCACGGACGGGTCGCTGCTGGACCACACGGCCTTCGGAAATGCCGCAGTCGACGGCGTGACCGCCGCGGTGAGCGAGAGCCTTTCCCCTGCGGTCAGGGAGGCCTCCGCCGCGCTGAGGGAGACTTCCGAGACGAGAACGCCGCGCCACGGATTGTTTTCCCTGGGATCGGTGGGATCCCAGCCGTTGTCCATAGCCGGCGTGATTTCATCGATCAGCTTGTCCGGCTTTCCCAGCGGGCCGGGGGAGGAGGCGTCATCATAGATCGTGACCTTGGTCCCGGCGGCGCAGTTGTCATAGATCCATTTGGCGTCGGAGGTTTGCAGCCGGACACAGCCCCGCGAGGCCGGACTGCCCAGCATATTGTATTCATCGGTCAAAAGGGTGGAGGGATTGGCGGCGGAATAGCAGACGGAGTGGAACAGATAGTTCCCGCGGAACTGGGTGGCGTATTGGCCGTATGAGCCGTCCACCATGTGGCACCACGCCATTTTGCTTCCCACAGAAAATGTACCCCGCGGCGTGACGCTCCTGCCCCGGCCCACAGAACAGATCATGGCCTTGACGGGGACCGTATAATATCCGTCCGCGTCCAGCCCGTACACGGTCACCGTGTTCATGGCCCGGTTCACCATGATGTAATACGGGCGCCCGTTGCCGGCGACGGGATTTGCCGCCCGCGCTGTCTGGAACCCGGACCCCAGCAGGGGCAGGGCAAGCATAACCGTCAGCAGAAGGCTTCGGATCCTCTTACTCATAACGCGGCACCGATCCTTTACAGCAAAATGACCCCTGCCTCCCGGCAGGCCTCCAGGGTACGGGGATCCCAGATGGACGCCTGTACCTCGCCGATGTGGGCCTTACCCAGCAGGAACATGGACACCCGGCTCTGGCCGATGCCGCCGCCGATGGTCAGGGGCAGCTCCCCCGCCAGCAGGGCGCGATGGAAGGGCAGCTCCCGGCGGTGGTCGCACCCGGCGGCGGTCAGCTGCTTGTCCAGGGACTCCGGGGACACCCGGATGCCCATGGAGGAAATCTCAAAGGCGTGGCCCAGCAGGGAGTTCCACAGCAGGATGTCCCCGTTCAGCGCCCAGTCGTCGTAGTCCGGGGCCCGGCCGTCGTGGGGCCTGCCCGACTTCAGCGCCCCGCCGATGCCCATGAGGAAGGTGGTGGGGTGGTCCTTCACCCACTGGTCCTCCCGCTCCTTGGGGGACAGCTCGGGCCACAGATCCTCCAGCTCCTGGGTGGTGACAAAGGACACCTCCCGGTCGATCAGCGGCAGGGTGGTGAGCTGGGGGTACACCGAGCGCAGGGTCTGCTGGGTGTTGACCAGGGCGGCGACAATGGTGGTCACGACGGACTTCAAGTAGTCCACGTTCCGGTCCCGGGGGGCGATGACCTTCTCCCAGTCCCACTGGTCCACATAGACGGAGTGGAGGTTGTCCAGCTCCTCATCCCGGCGGATGGCGTTCATGTCGGTATAAAGCCCCTCCCCCACGGAAAACTGGTAGCGGTGCAGGGCCATGCGCTTCCACTTGGCCAGGGAGTGGACCACCTGGGCGTCCCGGCCCGCGTCGGGCACGTCGAAGGACACCGCCCGCTCCACGCCGTTCAGGTCGTCGTTCAACCCGGTGGACGCCTCCACGAACAGGGGGGCGGACACCCGGCGCAGGTTCAGCGAGCCGCCCAAATCGTCCTCAAAGAGACGCTTGAGCAGGCCAATGGCCTTTTGGGTATCATACAGGTTCAACAGGGGGGCATACCCCTGGGGAATCACGGTGGTCAACATGAAACTTCACTCCTTTACCTCACTAAAAGATAGGCCATTATACACCCCTGTCAAAAAAAATGCAAATCGAATTGTGTTTTCCCACACGATATGGTATAATTTCCATATATCGCTTTGGCGGGCCGGATTTTTCCGGCAGATTGATGAGAAGCGCGGAGAAGCGGACAGTGAGGAAGCTTGGAACGGAGCGAGGGCGAGCGATGGGGCCAGCGGCCCCAGAGACCAACCCGAGACGAAGTGAAAGCGACCGAACGCCCTGGCCGCTTCGCAGCGTGACAACTTACCCCAAAAGGAGACAAGCCAAATGGTCAAGGATTTTGAAGCCAAGCTCAACGAATACGCCCGCCTGCTGGTGGAGGTGGGCATGAACGTCCAGCCGGGGCAGACCCCCCGCGTCAACACCTCGCTGGACGCCGCCCCCCTGGCCCGCCTGTGCGTGGCCGCCTGCTATGACCGGGGCGCCCGGGAGGTCGTCGTGGACTGGCGGGACGATTTTGTCTCCCGCCAGCGGTATCTCCGGGCGGACGAGGGGGTCTTCTCCGAGTTCCCCAGCTATCAGAAGGCCAAGTTCGACTGGCTGCTGGACCGCGGCTCCCCCAACCTGTCCCTCACCGGCTCCGACCCGGAGCTGCTGAAAGGGGTGGACCCCGCCCGCATCCAGGCCGCCGAGCTGGCCGCCGGCGAGCCCACCAAGCCCTATTACGACGCCATGACCGCCGGCAAATTCCAGTGGTGCGTGGGTTCGTTCCCTTCCCTGGCCTGGGCGGAAAAGGCCTTCCCCGGCAAAAAGGGGGAGGACGCCCTGGACGCGCTGTGGGACGCCATCTTCTCCGTGTGCCGCATCACCGGGGACGGCAAGGGCGTGGAGCGCTGGCGGGAGCATGTGGCCGCCACCGCCCGCCGGGCCAAGGCGCTCAACGACTACCAGTTCGCCTCCCTGCGTTACACCAACTCCCTGGGCACCGACCTCACCGTCCGCCTGCCGGACAACCATGTCTGGGCGGGGGGCAGCGAACGGTCCGCCGCCGGGGTGGAGTTCGTGGCCAACATCCCCACGGAGGAGATCTTCACCGCCCCCCGGTGGGACGGGGTGGACGGCCGGGTGTACGCCGCCCTGCCCCTGGCCCTCAACGGCAATCTGGTGAAGGATTTCTGGCTGGAACTCAAGGACGGCCGCATCGTGGACCTGCACGCGGACGAGGGCGAGGAGGTGCTGCGCCGCTCCATCGATCTGGACGAGGGCTCCCACTACCTGGGCGAAGCGGCGCTGGTGCCCTATGACTCCCCCATCCGCTCCAGCGGCGTCCTGTTCTACAACACCCTGTTCGACGAGAACGCCTCCTGCCACTTCGCCTTCGGCGCCGCCTATCCCAGCTGCGTCAAGGGGGGCGAGGACATGGACGAGGCGGGCCAGAAGGCCGCGGGCCTGAACCAGTCCATCAACCATGTGGACTTCATGGTGGGCACCCGGGATCTGTCCATCGTGGGCACCACCCATGACGGGCGGGAGATCCCCGTGTTTGTCAACGGCAATTTCGCATTTTGATTTTAAATAAGGAGGACAAATCCAATGGACTACAAGCAAACCTATGAGCTGTGGCTCAACTCCCCCGCCCTGTCCGAAGCCGAGAAGGCGGAGCTGACCGCCATCGCGGGCGACGAAAAGGAGATCGAATCCCGCTTCTTCTCCCAGCTGGAGTTCGGCACCGCCGGCCTGCGGGGCACCATGGGCGTGGGCCTGTACCGCATGAACATCCACGTCATCCGCCACGCCACCCAGGCCTTCGCCAAGGTGATCCTGGGCGAAGGCCCCGAGGCGGTGAAGAAGGGCGTCGCCATCTGCTTTGACTGCCGGAACAACTCCGACGTCTTTGCCAAGGAAGCCGCCTGCATCATGGCCGCGGCGGGCATCCCTGTGCGGTTGTTCGAGTCCCTGCGCCCCACCCCCGAGCTGTCCTTCGCCATCCGGGAGTACGGCTGCATCGCGGGCATCAACATCACCGCCAGCCACAACCCCAAGGAGTACAACGGCTATAAGGTGTACTGGTCCGACGGCGCCCAGCTCCCCCCCAACCACGCCGACCAGGTGGCCAAGATCATGCGGGAGTCCGACGTGTTCGACGTGAACGCGGCCGACTACGACAAGGCGGTGGCGGTTGGCCTCATCACCATCATGGGCGGGGAGACCGATGAGAAGTTCCTGGCCAACGTCATGGGCCAGGTGAACGACCAGGCGGCGGTGGACGCGGTGGCGGACACCTTCAAGATGGTGTACACCCCCTTCCACGGCACCGGCCACAAGCTGATCCCCGAGGCCCTCAAGCGCCTGGGCATGAAGCACGTCATCTGCGTGCCCGAGCAGATGGTCAT
>JAAVHY010000037.1 GCA_014799485.1 Clostridiales bacterium
GCCTCGTGGACCTCCTTGCCGGTGACTCCGGCGCGGGCCGTGGCAATGCCCGCCAGCTGGGCTTTGAGGACGGTGTTATAAACCAGCTCCATCTCCTCGCTGGGCTGGCCTACGGCCACGGTGCGGGTCATGTCGGAGCAGTAGCCGCCCACCTTGCAGCCGAAGTCCATGGTGACAAACTGGCCGATCTGGATCACGTCCGGGCCGGGGACGGCGTGGGGCTTGGAGCCGTTGGGGCCGCAGGCCACGATGGGGTCGAAGGAGTTGCGCTCCGCCCCCTTGCGGGCCATGATATAGGTCAGCCGCGCGGCAATTTCGCTCTCGGTGAGGCCGGGCTTGATGAAGTTCAGGATCTCCAGCAGGGCCTCGTCGGTGATGCGCTGGGCCTCCTTCATAGCGGCCAGCTCATCGGCGTCCTTCACCATGCGCAGGTCGGTGAGCAGGGAGGAGGCGGGGACGAATTCGGCCTCCACCGCCTTCGTCCAGGCGGTGTGGTCGGCCACGGACATATACTCCTCCTCGAAGCCCAGCTTGGCGACCCCGTGGGCCTTGGCCAGCTCTGCGATCTGCTTGCGGTAGGGGGCGTCCGACGTCCACAGGATCACCTCCGCCCCGGTGATGAGGCTCTGGGCGGCCTCGATGTACCGGGAGTCGGTGTAATACCAGGTCTTGTCCGGGGTGATGAGGGCCGCGCCCTCGCCGTGGAAGCCCACGGCGTAGAACTCGCCGGGGGCGCTGGTGATGAGCATGGCGTCCAGGCCGCGGTTTTTCAGCTCAGCGGCGATTTTTTCAAAATGGGTCATGGGTAAGCATCTCCTTATAGATTTTTTTCATGGTCAGCGCGTCCTCCGCCTGGGTGCCCGCGCTCTCGCAGATAAAGGTGGGGCTCCACCCCCGCCGCGCCACCGCCTGGGCCAGCGGCGTCCAGTCCGGGCCGTAGCCCCCGTCGTCGGCAAAGGTGCGGTGGCACTTCTCGCCGCCGCCCATGGTGAACTCGATGTGGGAGAAGTGGCTGTGGAAGCGGCCGGCCCGGTCCGGGCCCAGCACCTCTTCCATCCGGCTCAGCATCCGCTCCATGGCCTCGGCGCCATCGTCCGCCCCCAGGGAGCGGGCGTACAGGTGGCCGAAGTCCACGCAGGGGAGAAGCCGCCCGTCCACGGTGCAAAGCTCCAGCACCTCGTCCAGATCGCCCAGTTGGTTGATCTTGCCCATGGTCTCGGGGCACAGGGTGATGTGCCCAAAGCCCGCGCCGTCGCAGGCGGCGATGACCTCTTTGAGCGAGCGCAGGGCGATGTCCTGTGCCTCCCGCCGGGTGCGCTTCATCAGCGCCCCGGAGTGGATGACCACCCGCTTTGCTCCCATCCAGTCTGCCACCAGGCAGGCCCCGGTGATATAGCCGATGGTTTTCTGCAAAGCGTCTGGGTCGGGATTGGCCAGGTTGATGAAGTAGGGCGCGTGGAGGGACAGGGAGATTCCATGTTCCACAGCGGCCAGCCCCACCTTGCGGGCGGTGGCCTCCCCCACGTGGACGCCTTTGCCGCACTGGTACTCGTAGCAGTCCAGGCCGATCTCCGCCAGCCAGCGGGGCGCGTCGGCGGAGGATTTATAGGGGAAGTTTTCCGCGTTGCCCGCGGGGCCGAAGATGGCGCTCATAGCTTTTCTCCTTTCCCGGACAGCAGCCGGAAGGGCGCCTCCACGGCGTACCGCAGATACCGCCCCGGATTGCCCGCCAGCCGGATGGGTTCCACCAGAATGGCGGACACCCCCGCCCGGTTGCCCCCCAGCACGTCGGTGAACACCTGGTCGCCCACGATGGCGGTCTGCTCCCTGGTGACACCCATCCGCTCCATGGCCTTGACAAAGGAGGGCGTTTTGGGCTTGCCCGCATGGCCGATGAAGGGCACGTCCAGCCCTTCGGCAAAGATCCGGGGGCGGTTTTCGTGGCGGTTGTTGGACAGGACGAACAGGGTCACGCCGTGGGCGCTGAGATCGTCCCGCCACGCCTTCAAGCGCTCGTCCGGCAGGGGCACGCCGTAGGGGACCAGGGTGTTGTCCAGATCCGCCAGCAGCAGCTTGAAGCCCCGGCGCTCCAGGGCCTCGCCGGTGATCTCATAGATATTATGGGCCGTAAATCTGGCCCGGAACCATGCCATAGTTCACCTTCTATCTTGCCCGGGACGAGCATAGGATTGTATTGCACACTATTTGGTATAGTATCACAAATTTTTGCCGTCCACAAGGGGGAACGACCATGAAAGAACTGCTGATGGCCCTGCCCGCCGGGAGGGAGACCGGAGGGAGGGCCTTTGGCCTCACCCCCGCCCACATGGCCTACCGGGTGGGGCCAGGGCCGCGCCTGCTGGGCATTCAGCTGCCCCCGGGGCTGCGGGGCGGTTTGATGCAGGTGGACTGCGCCGGGTTCGACGGGGCGGGGGACCCGGTGGGCTGCTGCCGCCAGATTTTGGGCGAGGTCCGCCGCCGCTCCTTCCGGGGTATTGTGTGCGATTTCGAGGGGATGCCGTCGGGCTGTCTGGGCAAGATGGTGGAGATTCTGGACCGCAACTGCGCGGCCCAGGGTTGGACGCTGTACGTCCCCGAAAGCTACGCCCCCCAGGCCCCCCAGGCCCGGGTGCTGATTCCCTCCGCCTTGACCCACGGCACCCTGGAACGCCGCCTGAGGGAGGCGGCGGAGCGGTACGGAGCGGGGCGTACTACCCTGGCGGTGGAGTGGGTGCGGGAGGACTTCCCGCTCCCCGCCCGCGGGCGGGGGGAACCCATTCCCCGGGAAACGCTGGAGGAGATGCTCCGCCGCCTGGAGCCGGCGGTGTTTTTCGACAAAGGGCTTTGCGCCCACTACTTTACTTACATGAAAGGCCCCCAGGCCCACTTTGTGCTGTTCGACACTCCCCGGTCCATCCGGGAGAAGCTGGAGGCGGCAAAGCGGCTGGGAATTGCGGCCGCCCTGCTGCCCCAGCCGGAAATCGAACCCCATTTTGACGAAATTTTTGGCGCAAACACGTAAAAAACCCGGCCCCGCATCTGCGGGGCCGGGTTTTGTCCGTCAAATTTCAGCCGCTTCAACTTCCCGGAGGTGCTTTGCCAGCTCAGCGTGAAACGCGGCGTCGGCCTGACGGCTTTCAGCCGATCCAACTTCCTCAAGATGCCTCACCAGCTCGGCGTGAAACGCGGCGTCAGCCTGGAGGCGGTCGGGATGGACGCAGTCGTCGTACATCTTCTCGTACAGCCGCAGAAGCTGCTGGTTGGTGGCTTCACGCCCCTGGACGATGTCCCGCAGGGCTTCAGCCTTGGCCTTCCCCGCAACGTCCTCCGGCTCATAAGGCGCGGTCTTGCCGCCTACACTCATCTGGGCCAGGTGGGCGAAGCCCTCCTTCAGATATTCCGTATCGCTCTGAAGGGCCGCGATCTGCTGGAGCAGCCAGCTCAGTTCTACTTTATCGTTCATGTCTGTGTCCTCCAAAATCGTATTTGGCGGGCACGCAAGGCATATCATATCGTCTGAAATGAAGCGTGCCCTGCCGTTTTTGACTAGACCCCTGGCCCGGCGTGGCCAGGTCGCTTCGTATTCATTGCCCTGCTCATCGACGACACGAATGTTTTTTCCGATGGGTGTCATCCCCCTGTCTGAATTTTCGCAGGTGTTTTGGACGCCGTTTTTTGTGATGGGTGCCGCCCCCAGTCCGAAGCCATTATACGGTCCAAGGCCCGGCTTGTCAAGGGGACGGGCCTATGTTATACTTGTCAGGATATCAGCCGGCACCGCCGAAAGGAGCCTGACCTATGAACACCTCAGAACGCCGGGGCCACATTCTGGAATACCTGAAGAGGGCTGACCGCCCCATGTCCGCCACCACTCTGGCCCAAAAGCTGGCGGTGAGCCGCCAGATCATCGTGGGGGACGTGGCCCTGCTCCGGGCGGCGGGGGAGGGGATCATTGCCACCCCCCGGGGCTATGTGCTGGAGCGCCCCCGGGCGGGCGTCGTGGGTACCGTGGCCTGTCTCCACCGCGGCGAGGATATGGAACGGGAGCTGACGCTGATGGTGGACCAGGGGTGCACGGTGGAGGATGTCATCGTGGAGCACCCGGTGTACGGCCAGCTCACCGGGCCGCTGGAGCTGTCCTCCCGGCATGACATCGCGGAATTTATGCGCAAGGTGGAGGAAAACGTCGCCCGGCCCCTGTCGGTGCTGACGGACGGCATCCATCTGCACACCCTGCGCTGTCCCGACCGGGAGACTCTTGAGCGGACGGTGGCGGCGTTGGAGCAGGCTGGATTTTTGGTGAAATAGGGCTTTTGCCGTCGCTCCGCTCCATCCGCGCTGCTCACGACGGCTTCGCAACCTGTAGTCGTGCTGCGCCTGTTCGCGACGGCTTCGCAACCTATGGTTGCGGCTTTTTCCAGCCCTTGCTGGTGGCGCGCAACCGGGTTTTCTGCTACCATAGGGCCATGAAGGAGGTGGCTTTATCATGAAGCTGAACGAGAAAATCTTGTACTACCGCAAGGCGGCCAAACTGTCCCAGGAGGAGCTGGCGGCGCGGGTCGGGGTGTCCCGGCAGGCGGTAAGCAAGTGGGAGCTGGCCGAGGCCACGCCGGAGGTGGACAAGCTGCTGGCGCTGGCCCGTGCCTTTGGCGTGACCACCGACGAACTGCTCAGCGAAGAGGAACCCGCGGGGCCGCAGGAGCAGACCCCGCCCCGGAATGAGCCCTACCGGGGCACGCTGCCCCCGCAGTCCGAATATATCCCCCCGGCCGAGGATACCTTCGACAAGGCCACGGGACTGATCGGGCGGCTGATCCGCAGGTACGGCTGGCTGGCCGGGGTATACGTCGCCATAGGGGGACTGCCCTTTGCCATCATCGGGGCGCTGATGCGCTGGGGCTTCGGGGCCATGTTCGCCGTATCCAGCGATGCGATGTTCGATTTTGGCGGATTTGGCGGCGTGGGCGGCGTGGAGTTCGCCCCCGGCACCCCGCCGGAGATACAGCAAGCGATTTTGCAGGAGATGGGGCTTGCCCCCACCGCCTCGCCTCTCGGCGGGATTGAAAGCTTTTTCCTGGGCTTCGCCACAGTCATTATCGTCATCGGCGTGGCCATGATGATCGCCGGGACTGTGCTGGCGGTGGTGCTCTATCGGAAAGGGAACAAAAGGCCCTGATTTTGGGCAAAAACACGATTGACATTTCTTCCTGAGACTGTATAATAGTCCGCGCAGGTGTCATGACACCTGCGCGGACTTACTTTTTGAGTTAGAAGGTGAGGGAAATGGAAAAGCTGAAAGCATTCCTGAAACGTAAGGATATCGTCATCTCCGGCAGGCGCTACGGCATCGACGCCCTGGGGGCCATGGCCCAGGGCCTGTTCTGCTCTCTGCTCATCGGCACCATCGTGAAAACGCTGGGGGAGCAGACGGGGCTGGCCTTCCTGGTGGACGTGGGCGACTACGCCTCCGCCATGAGCGGCGCGGCCATGGCTGTGGCCATCGGCTGGGCGCTGAAGGCCCCGCCTATGGTGCTGTTCTCCCTGGTGACGGTGGGCCACGCCGCCAACGCCCTGGGCAGCATCACCCTGGACGGCGGCAAGGGGGCGGGCGGCCCGCTGGCGGTGCTGTTCATCGCCATCATCGCCGCCGAGTTTGGCAAGGCGGTCTCCAAGGAGACCAAGGTGGACATACTCGTCACCCCGCTGGTGACGATTTTGGTGGGCGTGGGGCTGTCCGCCCTGCTGGCCCCGGCCATCGGCACCGCCGCCACCGCCGTGGGCAGTATCACCCGTCTGGCTACCGACGAGCAGCCTTTGCTGATGGGCGTACTGGTAAGCGTGGTCATCGGCATGGCGCTGACCCTGCCCATCTCCTCCGCCGCCATCTGCGCCGCGTTCAGCCTCACCGGGCTGGCGGGGGGCGCGGCGGTGGCGGGCTGCTGCGCCAACATGGTGGGCTTCGCCGTGCTGTCCTTTAAAGAGAACGGCTGGGGCGGCCTGGTGAGCCAGGGCCTGGGCACCTCCATGCTCCAGATGGGCAACATCGTGAAAAACCCGAAAATCTGGCTGCCCGCCATTTTGACCTCCGCCATCACCGGGCCCGTCGCCACCTGTGTGTTCCGGCTGGAGATGAACGGCCCCCCGGTATCCGCCGGCATGGGCACCTGCGGCCTGGTGGGCCAGATCGGCGTGTGGACGGGGTGGATCGCCCCCAGTGAGGACGCCATTGCCAACGGCGCGCTGGCCGTTGCCCCGGGGGCGGCGGAGTGGCTGGGCCTGATTGCCGTCTCCTTCGTGCTCCCGGCCCTGCTGTGCTGGCTCTTCGGCTTCCTGTTCCGGGAGATCGGCTGGATCAAAGAGGGCGATTTGAAGCTGGATTAAATCCTAAAAGAAAACCCCCGCCCATTTGGGCGGGGGTTTTAATTGCCTTATGAGTCGGATTACTCGGCCACGTCGATAACGACGCCGGAACCCACGGTGCGGCCGCCCTCGCGGATAGCGAAGCGCAGGCCCTTCTCAATGGCGATGGGGGTGATCAGCTCCACGTTCATGTCCACGTTATCGCCAGGCATGCACATCTCGGTGCCCTCGGGCAGAGTGATGACGCCGGTCACGTCGGTGGTACGGAAGTAGAACTGGGGACGGTAGTTGTTGAAGAAGGGGGTGTGACGGCCGCCCTCGTCCTTGGACAGGACGTACACCTGGCCCACGAACTTGGTGTGGGGGTGGATGGAGTTGGGCTTGCACAGAACCTGGCCGCGCTCGATCTCGTCCTTGTTGACGCCGCGGAGCAGGCAGCCCACGTTGTCGCCGGCCTCGACGTAGTCCAGGGTCTTGCGGAACATCTCCATGGAGGTGACGACGGTGCTGCGCTTCTCCTCGGTCAGACCGACGATCTCGACGGTCTCGCCCGCCTTCAGCTGGCCGCGCTCCACACGGCCGGTGGCCACGGTGCCGCGGCCGGTGATGGTGAACACGTCCTCGACGGGCATCAGGAAGGGCAGGTCGGCCTTACGGTCGGGAGTGGGGATGTAGCTGTCAACAGCGTCCATCAGCTCCTTGATGCAGGCGAAGTCGGCATCGTCCTTGTTGCCGGACTCGTTGGTCAGGGCGTTCAGGGCGGAACCCTTGATGATGGGGATATCGTCGCCGGGGAACTCGTAGAAGGACAGGGTCTCGCGGACCTCCATCTCCACCAGCTCGATCAGCTCGTCGTCGTCCACCTGGTCGCACTTGTTCAGGAACACCACGATGGCGGGCACGCCCACCTGACGGGCCAGCAGGATGTGCTCCTTGGTCTGGGCCATGGGGCCGTCGGTGGCGGCGATGACCAGGATGGCGCCGTCCATCTGAGCGGCACCGGTGATCATGTTCTTGATATAGTCGGCGTGGCCCGGGCAGTCAACGTGGGCATAGTGACGGTTGTCGGTCTCGTACTCGATGTGGGCGGTGTTGATGGTAACGCCGCGCTCGCGCTCCTCGGGGGCGCTGTCGATGCTGGAGTAGTCGCTGTAATCAGCGAAGCCCTGGAGGGCCAGCCACTTGGTGATGGCGGCGGTCAGGGTGGTCTTGCCGTGGTCAACGTGGCCGATGGTGCCGATGTTGAC
>JAAVHY010000038.1 GCA_014799485.1 Clostridiales bacterium
GTCACCAAGCTCACCCGGATGCAGTACACCTCCCGGGAGGACGAGCAGATGGAGAACCTGCGCAAGATGTTCATGGCCATGGCCAAGGACGTGCGGGTCATCCTCATCAAGCTGTGCGACCGCCTGCACAATATGCGCACACTCCAGTACCAGTCCGACGTCAAGCAGAAGGAGAAAGCCCTGGAGACCATGGAGGTCTACGCCCCCATCGCCCACCGCCTGGGGATGCAGAAGCTGAAGTGGGAGCTGGAGGACCTGGCCCTGTGCTACCTGGACCCGGTGGGCTTCCACGACGTGGAGCAGGAGCTGGCCAACATCACCACCCTCCACGCGGGCTTTGTGGACAATATGCAGGCCCACATCGAGGGGCGGCTGGCGGAGGAGGGCGTGCGCTGCAAGGTCTACGGCCGGGTGAAGCACATCTATTCCATCTACCGCAAGATGTACGCCCAGAACAAGACACTGAACGAGATTTTCGACCTGTACGCCTTCCGGGTCATCGTGGAGGACATCCCCGCCTGCTACAACGTGCTGGGCTGCGTCCACGATATGTTCAAGCCGGTGCTGGGCCGGTTCAAAGATTATATCGGCACCCCCAAGCCCAACGGCTACCAGTCGCTGCACACCACCGTGGTGGGCAAGGACGGCATCCCCTTCGAGGTGCAGATCCGCACCTGGCAGATGCACCAGACCGCCGAATACGGCGTAGCCGCCCACTGGAAGTACAAGCAGGGGCTGGCCAACCAGAAGCTGGGCACCGAGCAGGACTTCGAGTGGGTGCGCCGCCTGCTGGAGAGCCAGCAGGACACCGACCCGGACGAGTTCGTCCACTCCCTCCGGGTGGATATGTTCTCCGACGAGGTGTTCGTGTTCACCCCCAACGGGGACGTGAAGAGCCTGCCCGCCGGGGCCACCCCCATCGACTTCGCCTACTCCATCCACTCCGCCGTGGGCAATTCCATGACCGGGGCCCGGGTGAACGGGCGCATCGTCACCTTTGAGACGCCGCTGAAAAACGGCGATATTGTGGAGATCATCACCTCCAAGTCCGCCCGGGGCCCCAGCCGGGACTGGATGAAGATCTGCAAGTCCAATGAGGCCCGCAACAAGATCCGCCAGTGGTTCAAAAAGGAGCGCCGGGAGGAGAACATCGCCACCGGCCGCGCCATGTTCGAGTCCGAGCTGAAGCACGCGGGGCTCACCCTGGCCGCCATCACCGCCAGCGCCGACCTGCTGGACACCCTGCTCAAGCGGGTGCGCTTCGGCGCGCTGGACGAGCTGTACGCCGCCATCGGCTACGGCGGGCTGTCCGCCCAGAAGGCGGCGGGCCGCATCAAGGAGGAGATGACCCGGCTGGGCCGGCTGGAGCGCCAGCGGGCGGAGGCCGAGGCCATGCAGGCCAACCTCGCCTCCGGGGAAACGGTGTACCCCTCCACCGCCAAGGGCCCCACCCAGGCGGCTCCCCGCCACTCCACCAGCGGCATCATCGTGGAGGGGCTGGAAAACTGCATGGTGAAGTTCTCCAAGTGCTGCACCCCGGTGCCCGGCGACCCGGTGGTGGGCTTCATCACCAAGGGCTACGGCGTGTCCATCCACCGGCAGGACTGCCCCAACGCCGACCCCGCGCGCCGCAAGCCGGAGGAGCAGGGCCGTTGGATCAACGTGGCCTGGGCGGACACCGGGGACTCCACCTTCCGCACCTCTATCGAGATCTCCGCCAAGGACCGGGACGGCCTCGCCCTGGACGTGGCCATGGCCCTGTCCGCCCAGAAGGCCAAGCTGAACAACCTGTCCGCCCGCAGCCAGCCCGACGGCTACGCCGTCATCAACCTGGAGCTGGCCGTCCAGGGTCAGGGCGAGCTGACCCACGTCATCAACAAGCTGTCCCAGATCCCCGGGGTGTTCCTGGTCAAGCGGGCCGGAGGATGATACCCGCTGCCAGCGGGGGATGGCCTCCGGCGGGGTACTTTCTCTCACGCGAGAGAAAGTACCCAAAGAGCGCGCATAGGGGCTTCGGCCCCTATGTACCCCGCCGGGGACGCTCTATACGCACCTGATTTGAAACCCTTCCGGTGCGTGGGCTTTCGACTCGTATTCCCCTAATTTGTGCTGCCGCTTGTGTCCTTTCACCGAAAACATCTGCGGTCCACGGCCCGCGCCTGGGTGGGTGGGACTTTCAGCCGCTTATGATACGAAGGAGCCTGATTGCAAATGTCCGACTGCAACTTCCAGCCGCTGCTGTTCGGCGGCGACATCAACGTGTACAGCGTGGCCCGGGCCTTCCATGAGTCCTACGGCGTCAGGAGCATCGCCTTCGGCAAGTTCGTGTCCTTCCCCTGCTCCTACAGCTCCATCATCGACTACCGCCCCTGCCCGGAGAACGAGGACGAGGCCGTGTTCCTCCAAAACGTGAAAAACGTGGCGGCGGAGTGCGCGGACAAGACCGTGCTGGTCATCGGCTGCGGGGACAGCTATGTGAAGCTGGCCGCCCATCTGAAAGACCAATTCCCCGCCAACGTGAAGTGCAACTATATCAGCGGGGAGCTGCTGGACAAGCTCACCGACAAGGAGCAGTTCTACGCCCTGTGCGACCGATACGGCATCGACCACCCGGCCACCTTCGTGTACTCGGGGGACATGGGCCACGATTTTGAACTGCCCTGGGGCGCCCCCTATGTGGCCAAGCCCGCCGACGGCGTGGCCTACTGGGCCACCGGCCACAGGGAGCTGAAAAAGGTGTATATCTGCCAGTCCTGGGACGAACTGCTGGCCGCCTTGGACGAGGTGTACGCCGCGGGCTATCCGGGTAAAATGATCTTGCAGGAGTTCATTCCCGGGGACGACACCTATATGCGGGTTTTGACCAACTACTCCGACACCCACGGCAAGGTGAAGCTGATGTGCCTGGGCCACGTGCTGCTGGAGGAACACTCCCCCCACGGCATCGGCAACCACGCCGTCATCATCACCGAGCACGACCAGGGGCTGTGCGATAAGATCCGGGGGATGCTGGAGGACATCGGCTATGTGGGCTTCTCCAACTTCGACATCAAGTACGACCGGCGGGACGGAAAGTACAAGGCTTTCGAGATCAACACCCGCCAGGGGCGCAGCAACTACTACGTCACCGGCTCCGGGCACAACATCGCAGCGTATTTGGTGGGCGACCTGGTGGAAGGCAAGGACCTGCCCCTGACGGTGGTGAAAAACCGCTCCATCTGGCGGATGATCCCCCGGCGGCTGGCCTATCGCTTCATCCCCAAGCGCTACCACGGCGAGATGAAGGCGCTGTTCAAGGCCGGGGCCGACCACCACTCCATGGAGTACCGCCCCGACTACACCCTGAACCGTATCTGGCGCGTCTGGAAAAACCACATCGGCAACTATGTGCGCTTCGGGAAATACTGTAAGAAACCGAGTGATGATTGATGAAGCAGGAAGCTAAATTAGGCGTTTTGGGCGGCATGGGCCCCCAGGCCACCCAGGTGTTCTACCAGTTCGTGCTGGACCGCACCGACGCCGCCCGGGACCAGGACCATCTCCCCGCCGTCATCCTGTCCGACACCGGCATCCCGGACCGCACCGCCGCCATCCTCTCCGGGGACACCGAGGGGCTGTACCAGCGGCTGTTGAAGGACGCGAATATGCTGGAAAACTGCGGCTGCACCGTGCTGGCCATCCCCTGCAACACCTCCCACTATTTCGCGGACAGGCTCCAGGGGGACATCGGCGTGCCCATCCTCCACATGATCCGGGAGACTGCCGCCGCCCTGGCCGCCCAGGGGAAAAAGCGCCCCGCCATCCTGGGCACCGACGGCACCATCCGCACCGGCCTGTACCAGAAGGAGTGCGCCGCTTTCGGCCTGGAGGCCGTGGCCCCCGACCAGGAGGCCCAGAAGCTGGTCATGTCCATCATTTACGACGAGATCAAGCAGGGGGAGCAGGGCAGCCGGGAGAAGTTTGCCCGCATCGACCGCTCCATTCGGAAAACCGGGTGCGACTGCGCCATTTTGGCCTGCACCGAGCTTTCCGTGTTCTCCACCTATCACACCCTGCCCTCCTTCTACCTGGACGCCATGGCCGTGCTGGCCCAGCGGGCGGTGGAGGAGTGCGGCTACCCCCTGCGCACCGTTTGAGGAGGTCTCTGCCATGGACTTGACCCGTTTCCCCCTGGGCGATTACTGCGCCCTGCTGGACAAGCTGGGCCTGCTGGCCGCCCCCCTGCCCTCCGCCCTGGAGCCGGGCCGGACGGTGGAGCTGGTGTCCTACAACTCCCAGGAAGTGGTTCCCGGCACGCTGTTTCTCTGCAAGGGCGCCCATTTCAAGCCCGAATATCTGGCGGACGCCGCCCGCCGGGGGGCCTTCGCCTACGTCAGCGAGACGCCTTACCCCGCGGTAAATCTGCCCTGCGTCCTGGTCAGTGATATGCGCCGCGCCATCGCCCCGCTGGCGGTGAAGTATTACAACGACCCCTCCCAACAGCTGAAGGTGGTCGGCGTCACCGGCACCAAGGGCAAGTCGTCCACCGCCTACTATCTAAAATATATCCTGGATGAATTCCTGGCCCCCCGGGGCAAATCCTGCGGGGTCATCTCGTCCATCGACACCTGGGACGGGGTGGAGCGGTTCGAGTCCCACCTGACCACCCCCGAGCCGCTGGAGCTGCAAAAGCACTTCGCAAACGCCCTGTCCGCCGGAATGGAGTATCTGGTGATGGAGGCGTCCAGCCAGGCACTGAAATACCACCGCACACTGGGCACCCGGTTTGCCGCGGCGGCGTTTTTGAACATCGGCACCGACCACATCTCCCCCATCGAGCACCCGGATTTCGACGATTACTTCCACGCCAAGCTGAAAATCTTCGCCCAGGCGGACTTCTCCTGCGTCAACCTGGACTGTGACCACGCCCAGGCGGCCCTGCAGGCGGCCCAGCGCGACTGCCCCCGGGTGCTCACCTTCTCCCGGCACAACCCCGCCGCGTCGGTGTATGGCAGCGAGGTGCGCAAGGTGGGCCACGACATCCTGTTCCGGGTGGACGCCGCCCAGCTCAGCGGGGAGTACCGGCTGACCATGCCGGGGCTGTTCAACGTGGACAACGCCCTGGCCGCTATCGCCATATGCCGGGGGCTGGGCATCCCCAGGCAGGCCGTGCTGGACGGCTTGTCCAAGGCCCGCGTACCCGGCCGGATGGAGGTGTACTCCAACGCCGCTGGGGACGTCACCGCCATCGTGGACTACGCCCACAACCGCATGAGCTTCGAGACCCTGTTCCGCTCCGTCAAGGAGGAGTACCCCGGGCGGCGGATCGTCACCGTGTTCGGCTGTCCCGGCAAGAAGGCCTTCGACCGCCGCCGGGATCTGGGCGAGGTGTCCGGGCAGAACTCCGACCTGGTGATACTTACCGAGGAGGACTCCGGCGAGGAGGACACCCTGTCCATCTGCAAAGAGATCGCTTCCCACGTGGCCTGCCCCTGCCAGATCCAGCCCAACCGGGGCGAGGCGATCCGTCAGGCGGTGCGCAGCTGTCACGAACCGTCCGTCATCCTCATCACCGGCAAGGGTGCCGAGACCCGGCAGAAACGGGGGCTGGAGTATATCGACACCCCGTCCGACGTAGAGTACGCCCAGGCGTTCCTGCGGGAGTGGGACGCGCAGCACTGACAACCGAATCAACCGCAAAATGCCCCTCCCATAGCGGGAGGGACATTTTTTTGCGCAATTTCATAGATTGGGGCAGTAAAATGTAAAGGAGCTGTCCCCATGAAGCTGTCCCAGCTGTTGTCCAACCTCGGGGCGGGCTGCCCCCAGGACGCGGACATCACCGCCCTCACCTGTGACTCCCGGGAGGTGGCGCCCGGGGCGCTGTTCGCGGCCCTGGAGGGCGCCAACGCCGACGGCCGCGCCTACATCCCCGAGGCCCTGGAGCGGGGCGCCGCCGCCGTGGTGTGCCGCCCACCTTTGCCCAAAAACGTCCCGGGAGCCGCTGTGGACGACCCCCGGGCCGCCCTGGCCCTGCTGGCGGCGGAATTTTACCGCCACCCCGCCAAACAGCTCACCCTCATCGCCGTCACCGGCACCAAGGGCAAAACCACCACCGCCCATATGCTCCGGGAGATCCTCACCGCCGCCGGATACAAAACCGGCATGATCGGCACCCTGGGCGCGTACATCGGCCGGGAACTGTTGTCTGACGGGTCACAGGCGATCCCCAACACCACCCCCGAGCCCATCGCCCTCCACCGCACCCTGCGGCAGATGGCGGACGCGGGCTGTACCCACGTGGTGATGGAGGTCTCCTCCCAGGCCATGAAGCTGAAGCGCGTCCACGGCCTCACCTTTGCCGCCGGACTGTTCCTCAACCTCTCCCCCGACCACATCGGCGGCGCGGAGCACGCCGACTTCGACGAGTACCGCGCCTGCAAAGCCGCCCTGTTCCGCCAATGTTGCCTCGCCGTGGGCAACTCTGACGACCCTAACTGGCCTTCCATTGTCGCCCAAACCCCCGCCGGTGTCCCCGTCCTCACCTTCGGCTTCGCCCCGGGGGCGGACACCCGCGCCCTGTCCGTGGGGCCGGACCCAGACCGCCCCCTGTCCACCCGCCTCGCGGCGGAGGGCGCGGCCCCATACCACATCCCCATGCCCGGGGCCTTCAACGCCGCCGACGCCCTGGCCGCCATCGCCCTGGCCCGCGCCCTGCGCCTCAACGACGGCGCCATCCGCGCCGGACTGGCCAAGGTGTCCGTCCCGGGCCGCGCCCAGCGCTGTCCCGTCCCCGCGCCCTACAGCGTGGTCATCGACTACGCCCACAACGGCTCCAGCTTCCACGCCATCCTCTCCGCCCTCCGGGAGCACCGCCCCCGGCGGATCATCCTGGTGTTCGGCGCGGGGGGCGACCGCCCCAAAATGCGCCGCGCGGACATGGCCCGCGCCGCCGCCCGCTGGGCGGACTACGCCGTCCTCACCGCCGACAACCCCCGCTCTGAGCGGGTGGAGGACATCTGCGCGGACATTTCCGCCGCCCTGGGGGAGTTCCCCCACGAGACCGTCCCCGACCGCCGGGAGGCCATCCGCCGCGCCCTGGACCTGGCCGGGCCGGGGGACGTGGTGGCCCTGCTGGGCAAGGGCCACGAGCGCTATATCGAGGAAAACGGCGTGCGCCGCCCCTTCTCCGAGCAGGCCGTGCTGGAGGAGTACTTTCGTATCCATCATTGACATTCCCTGCCGAATGATGTAGGATATGCGCGAGGAGTTCCGTGAGATAAACATTGAGCAACGACCGGCGGCTTGGCTACACCACCCGAGAGGGGGTGAAGCGTGTGCCTATTACGATCACATTCCATCCGTTCGATTTGACGGTGACGATCAAGATCGCAAAAAGGGACAGCCGCCACTCGGCCAAGTGACGGCTGTCTGTGCATAGCATAGACCTCGAAAACTTGTAGAGCCAAGCCGTTTGCTCATGCTCACGGGGCTCTTCTTAATTATTATAGTTTTCACGCTGGGTTTTGTCAATAGCAAAAACACCTCCCGCCCCGGGCCCCCCCGTTGCACATTGTTGCCTTTTTTGCCCAGTTTTGTACCACCCCCCGCTTGTATCTTCGCGTCTACTTGCGGAGGTTGATAAAATGAGAAAGACCGAAGCGTATGAACTGAACCTGATCGACATGGACGACACCTTTTCCCCGGAACCCATCAACGAGAACACCCAAAAGCTGGAGGCCGCCCTGACCGGTACGGAGGACCGGCTGGCCCAGCGCCTCACCACCCTGGAGGGCCGCAAGATCGTAACCGGCACCTACGTCGGCACCTTCACCGGCACCACCACCAACAGCTCCTCGACCCAGACCATCGAGCTGGGCTTTACCCCCACCATGGTCCTCGTCTGCAAGCAGGCGATCTCCGCCGCCTTCCCCCCGATCGCCCTGCCCGACAGCCCCGCGCTCGATGGCACCAAGGAAATCCTCACCATCGTCCCCGGCGGGTTTACCGTGCGGAGCACCGAAACCAATAGAGCAGTGTCGACCTACCACTATCTCGCCATCCTGTGACGGCGCGAAAAGCGGCCCCCCGGAAATCCGGGGGGCCGCTCTTTTGCTTGGGTCAGAACTGCTGTGTCAGATCCGTTCTCTGCCGATTAGTGGCTGCAGAGGGCGGTCTGGCCAGCGTTCACGAAGATGACGTCCAGCTTCACGCCGTTCTCAGCGTTGCGCACCGCGGACACGATCACGGCCTCGTTGGCGTCAGCGCCGCTGCCCACGTTGCCAGTGCCCAGGGAGCTGGCGGTGTTCAGGGTGGCGACGTCCTTCACGCCGGGATAGGTGTCCTCGTCCAGGTTCACGACCGCCTTGACCGCGCTCACATCCCACAGGTAGTGACGGCTGTGGCCGATGGAGGCCAGCTGCAGGCCGTAGTTGTTGGCGATGTACTCGAAGCACTTAGCGGTGCCGGAGCTATTACCAGTGGCGTCGTAATCGTCGTTGGCCTCGCTCAGAGTGATCTGAGTGTCAGTGCTGGGAACAGTCTGGACATACTGACCGATGATGCGCAGGTCGTCGTCCTCGGCGGTGGTGCTCACGGGCTTGATGTTGTAGATGGGCTGGCCATCGTTGGCATTCTTGCCGGTGGGCTCGATCAGCAGGAAGAAGTTGTCGTTGGCAGCGCCCACGATCTTGGCGGCGGAGCTGCTGTTGGCATCGTCGTCCTTCAGGGCGTCGCCGGTGCCGGCCGTACCGGCAATCCAGATCTGCTGCTCGGCGCCGTTCACATCATACATGGTGAACTGGGTGGCCGCGATGGTGTTGCTGCCGGTGTTGTTCCACCAAGTGGCGGTCCGGTCACCGATGAAGTACAGGCTGGTCTGGTTGGTGTTGACGCGCTCAATGGCCTCCTCGGGGATGTAGATCTCGTCAACCGCCCAAGAGGTGGTGGTGTAATCCTGAGCGTAGTCAGAAGCCACCTGAGTCCAGTAGATCATCTCGTAGAACTTCTCGTCCGGCTTCAGATCATCGCTGCCGGCGGTCTCGTCGTCGCCATGGATGGTCACGGAGGAGGAGTTGCCCAGCAGATCCTTGATGCCGTTGAAGGCCTGGATCTCCTGAGTGTCGGTGCCGGTGCCGCTGACCACATAGATCTTGGTGCTGTTAGTCAGGTACAGGCCGGTGCCGGTGGTGCTGTCGGAGCCGACCAGCACGGCGCCCACGTTGGCGTCACGGGAGCCGATGGAAATCGGATGGTCGCCGAAGTAGGTGGTGTCGCCCTGCTTCCAGGTCTCGACATTGTTGTCGGCGGCCACAACGGGAGTCAGCTCGTTGCCCTCGTCGATGTAGAAGCCCATGTACTTGCCGGGCATGACCTGAACGCCGATGAGGGTATCGGAGTCACGCTTGGGCAGGCTGCTGGCCATGTACTGAGTGGCGTTCATGGGATCCTGGTAGCTGCCGGCAGTGCCGGTGGCAATGTTCTCAGTGCCGTTGATGATGTTGCGGGTCACCTGCTTGCCGTCGATCACGCCCACCGTCGGATAGGTGAAGGTGGAGGAGGCGACGGGCTGCTGCCAATCCAGGTAGGTGGCGTAGATGAAGGTCTTGGTGTTCTTCTCCACGGACCAGAAGACGTACTCTTCCTCGCCGGTGACCTCGTTCTTCACCACGGTGAAGGTGTACTCACCCCTGACAGTGGGGGCGACGGTGCGGTCGATATTGGCGGTGCTGTTGCCGGCCTCAGTGCTGCCCAGGTCGAGCAGGCGGTTGTCGGCCACGGTGTCAGCCAGCCAGGAGCGCTTCATGGTGGTGCCGTCGTCGAAGGTCACGGTCTGGGTCTTGGGATCGCGGTGGATGACCACCTTGGTCCGGGTGGTGGCCAGCTCGAACAGCTCATGATAGAAGGTGGAGCTGAGGGGGGCGAGCAGGGAGTTGGCGTAGTTGCCGGTGCCGTCCGCGCCGATATTGTCGTCGGTGGTGCCGGTGATCTTCACGGCGACCACGTCCTTGCCGCGGGTGGTGATGGAGCTGGTGCCCAGGCTGTCAACCAGGATGTTGACGCGGGAACCCTTATCTTCGCCGAAGGTGTCCACGATGTCCACCGTGTCGGCGCTCTCGCCGAAGTAGTTGTTGGCAACACCGTTGTTCACGCTGACAAAGTCGTTGCCCCACACGCTGTCGCTGTACTGGCTGATGCGGGTCACGGTCAGATCCAGGGCAATGATCAGGTTGGCGATCTTGCTATTGTTGTTGGCGATCACCAGGTAGTACTGGGCCGCATCGGCGGTGTTGTTCAGCTTGATGGGGCTCTTGTAGCTCTGGCCGCCGATGCTGGTGCCATCCGTCTGGAGGGCGTTGTCGGTGTCGGTGGGACCGAAGGAGTAGTTCCAGAGAGCGCCGGAGGTATCGATGGCGAAGCCGGCGTCCTTGACAGCCTTGCCCATCTGGCCAGCGCCGGTCTCGTCCAGCTTGGGCTCCTGGGCCTTATCAACGGCAATGACCCGAGTCAGGACGGCCTCGTCATAGATGGCGTAGGTCTTCCGGGGGGCGGGATTGCTGCCGAAGTTGCTGCCGCGGGTGGTGCCGGCGTTGAACCACACCTTGACCTCGTGGCCGAACAGCCGCAGGTCGGTGGTCCAGTTGGAGAACAGGATGGCGCAAGTATCGTCGCTGTCGTTATCGGGGGCGTACTTGTAGTTGTCGACCATCCAATCGCCGCCCTGCTGGAGGACGTTCACGCGGGTGACGCCTTCACCGGTGGACTGGTTGCCCACGACGATGCCGTAGGTGTAGTCCAGGCCGAAGTTCATCTTGCCCAGGGAGAGGTTCAGGCGGTTGGTGGTGTTGGCCATGGCCACGCCGTCGTACTCGTTATAGCCCAGGGAGGGGGTCCAGGTCACGGTGGGCTGCTGGGCACCGTTGAACACGATGCTGGCGACCACTTCGCGCTTGGTGTTCTGGGCCAGGGTGTTGGCGTAGTGGCTCTTGTCCACGTCGGTCAGCAGGCCGTGCTGGTTGCCGTCAGCGGAAGCGCGGACGCTCCAGTAAGCGCCCTCGTACTCGCCGTTCTGGCCGTAACCCATGGCGCGCAGGACCATGATCAGGGTCTCATAGCCGTTCACGTAGCTCCAGGGGCTGAACTTGCCGTCGTAGCCCTTGATCAGGCCGGCGCTGTAGCAGTAGCCGATGTAGGGGGCGAACCAGTCGCTCTCGTTAACATCGCTGAACCGCTCAGCGGCGATGCTGGCGTACAGGGGGCTCTTGAAGTTGCTGGTATCGCCGGTGACCAGGCGGTACAGCACGGCGGCCATCTCGGAGCGCATCACGTCGCGGTTTCCGTAGAAGCTGCCGTTGTCGCCGGTCATGATACCCATGCCGTACAGAACGTCAACGGCTTCCTTGAACTCGGTGCTGACGGTCTCGTCGGCATACTTGTTCGTGCCGTTGTCCTTCTCGTTGGCGGCGTTGGCGGTGACCATCAGGGAGAAGGCCATCATCATCGCCAGGACCAACGCGAGGAACTTTTTCAAGTTTCTCATTGGATTTGTTTCCTCCTTTTTATTTTACCAGAATTTTGCCGCTTTTCCGCGGTCTGCCGGGACAGGTCGCCCGCCGTCCCGCAGTCAAGCCGCTCGATTCAGGCTGGGGCCATTATAACAACACCGGCGGCAGAAAGTCAATGGGTCAAGCCCAAGTGTAACACAACTGTAACATAGCCGGGGCGGGGGGTGGGCGGCCGTGTTTTTGTTGACAAATCATCGACAACGATTTATAATAAATAATAGAAGGGCCGCGTGTTTGTTCACCCAGGCAAGCGGTTTGGCTCCTTAGAGCGTTAGAAGTTTATGCAAAGCATAGACAACCGTCACTGGTCAGAGTGGCGGTTGTCCCTTTTTGTGATCCGAATCGTTACGGTAAAACCGAACGGGTGGAATGTCACAATGATAGGCACGTACTCACCCCCTCTCGGGTTTGAGTAACCAAACCGCCTGCCGTTGCCGGGCTCCCTCCCACGGGGCCCTTCTGTTTTTTATTTTACATCATCCGACAAAAAAAGTCAACGCGGCAGGCCCCCCGCCTTCTGGCGGGGGGCCTGTGTGTTACGCGGTTCTTTTTTTCATGACAAACAGGAATCCAACCATGAGGGCCACGCCGATGGGCAGCGCGATGAGCCCCGGCGCGCCGAAGAAGGCCAGCAGTCCGGCGATGACGTAGCTCACCCCCGCGATCACCGCGCAGGAGATGGCATAGGGCAGCTGGGTGGACACGTGGTTGACGTGGTCGCACTGGGCGCCGGCGGAGGCCATGATGGTGGTGTCGGAGATGGGGGAGCAGTGGTCGCCGCACACCGCGCCCGCCATGCAGGCGGAGATGCAGATGATGGCCAGGGGGTTGTCCATGGAGAACACGTTCTGCACGATGGGGATCAGCACGCCGAAGGTGCCCCAGGAGGTGCCGGTGGCGAAGGCCAGCAGGCAGCCGATGACGAACACGATAACGGGCAGGAACATGGCGAAGGCGGAGGCGTTGGCCCACACGAAGTCGCGCACGAAGTACTTGGCCCCCAGGGAGTCGGTCATGTTCTTCAGCGACCAGGCGAAGGTGAGGATCATGATGGCGGGCACCATGGCCTTAAAGCCCTCCGGGATGCACTCCATGGCCTCCCGGAAGGACATGGAGCGGTGGACGAGGTAATACGCGATGGCGAACACCAGCCCGAAGGCGGAGCCCAGCATGAGGCCCACGGAGGCGTCGGAATCGGAGAAGGCGGTGACGAAGTCCGCCCCGGAGAAGAAGCCGCCGGAGTAGATCATGCCGATGACGCAGGCCACCACCAGCACCGCGATGGGCAGCACCAGGTCCAGCACGGAGCCCTTGGACTCGTCGATCTCGTCGTCCATCATGGCGTAGGGGTTTTTGCCGGAGAACAGGTCGCCGTTTTCCACGGCGTTCTTTTCATACTTGGCCATGGGGCCGAAGTCCACCTTCAGCACCACCAGCCCCACCATCATCACGATGGTGAGCAGGGCGTAGAAGTTGTACGGGATGGCGCGGATGAAGAGGTTCAGGCCCTGCCCGTCCTCGGCGAAGGCGGCCACGGCGGCGGCCCAGGAGGAGATGGGCGCGATGATGCACACGGGGGCGGCGGTGGCGTCGATGAGGTAGGCCAGCTTGGCCCGGGAGACCTTGTGCTTGTCGGTGATGGGGCGCATGACGCTGCCCACGGTGAGGCAGTTGAAGTAGTCGTCGATGAAGATGAGGACGCCCAGCACGATGGACGCCAGCTGGGCGCCCACCCGGGACTTGATGTTCTTCTGGGCCCAGCGGCCGAAGGCGGCGGAGCCGCCGGCCTTGTTCATCAGGCACACGATGGCGCCCAGGATGACCAGGAAGATGAGGATGCCCACATTATAGGCGTCGGACAGGGAGGCCACGATGCCGTCGTTGAAGGCGTGGAGCACCGTCCCCTCAAAGCTGAAGTTGGAGTACAGCAGCCCGCCCATCAGGATGCCGATGAACAGGGAGGAATAGACCTCCTTCGTAATCAGCGCCAGGGCAATGGCGACCACCGGCGGCAGGAGGGACCAGATGGTGTTGTAATACCGGCTGGCGGACCGGATGTACCCCGTGCCCCCGCAGCTCTCGCAGGGGACGGCCTCGCATTCGTCGGACAGGACGGCCCCCAGCGCCCCGCAGTCGGGGCACTCGATCATCTTGGTGCCCACCTGCTGGGTGGGGTCTTCGGAGGCGGCGAAGGCGGTGGTGGTCAGGGCGAAGGCCAGCATGACCAGCAGGGCGGTCAGCCCCAGGCGGTTCCTTTTTGTTCTCATGATTCTCTCTCCTTTGTTGTCACGCTTCGCCTGTTCGCGGCGCGCGGCTTCGCTCCATCCGCGCCGCTCACAACGGCTTAGCGCTTCTAAGCAAGTAAGCTGCCGCCTGACCCACAAAAAATGAGCGCTCCGAAAGGAGCGCCCGGTATGGACTTAGACCCGCCGCCCGCAAGGGGGCCGGCGAATTGATAGCGCTCCACGATTCGTGACAGTCCGGGGGATATTCTCCCACGGCCCAGGATGGGGGCCCAGGCAGGCCCGTTCTCCTTCGGCGGCCCGCCCCTCTCCCACGGGGCGGCTGCCTGGCCTTGCCCCGCGGTACGCATGGCGTCCGCGCCTCTATCAAACGGTATTCACTTGGTCGATGGGGGAATCCTATCACATTTATGCATTGAAGTCAATAGTGAAATCAACCCATAAATGGCGGCGGAAGCGGCTCAAAACACACCTTTATGGGCAAAAAACTCCCCTGCCTCGCGGCAGGGGAGCTTTGTCTGTGTCACACCAGCTGGATGATCGCCATCTCGGCGGCGTCGCCGCGGCGGGGGCCCATCTTCAGCACCCGGGTGTAGCCGCCGTTGCGGTCGGCGTACTTGGGGCCGATCTCGTGGAACAGCTTGTTGGCCACGTCCTCCTTGGTGATGTAGGACAGGGCCTGGCGGTAAGCGGCCAGGTCGTTCTTCTTGGCCAGGGTAATCATCTTCTCGGCGATGGGGGCGACCTCCTTCGCGCGGGCGTAGGTGGTCTTGATCTGCCCGTTCTCCAGCAGATAGGTGGTCATGGCGCGCAGCATGGCGCGGCGCTGGTCGCTGGTACGGCCCAGCTTGCGGTTCTTAGCCATTTTGAAACACTCCTTCGACCTCGCGTGGCGAAGTCAGTTTAAATTCGTTCTGACACCCGGTATTTCCCGGGACATAGCGTGTGCCATGTGCGTAAACAGGAACGTTACATACTTTTACGCCGCCTTGTTGTCACGCTTCGCCTGTTCGCAACGCGCGGCTCAGCGCTTCTTACTTGTCACGCTTCGCCTGTTCGCGACGCGCGGTTTCACTCCGACTCGGGCTGGTCTCTGGGGCCGTCGGCCCCATCGCTCGCCCTCGCTCCGCTCCATCCGCGCTGCTCACGACGGCTCAGCGCTTCTTACAGATTTTCGTCGTTGGCCAGGGCCAGGCCCATCATGGCCAGCTTGTTGATGACTTCCTCCAGGGATTTGCGGCCCAGATTGCGCACCTTCATCATCTCGTCCTCGGTCTTGGAGATGAGGTCCTCCACCGTGTTGATGTTGGCCCGCTTCAGGCAGTTGAAGGACCTCACGGACAGATCCAGCTCTTCGATGGTCAGCTCCAGCACCTTGTCCCGCTGGGCCTCCGCCTTCTCCACCACCGTGGCCTTGGAGCCCATGGTCTCGGACAGGTCGGTGAACAGGGTAAAGTGATCCACCAGGATGCGGGCGCCCAGGGACACCGCGTCCCGGGCAGAGATGGTGCCGTTGGTCCAGACCTCCAGAGTCAGCTTGTCATAATCGGTGGCGTCGCCCACGCGGGTGTTCTCCACAAAGTAGTTCACCTTGCGCACGGGCGTGTACACGGAGTCCACAGGGATCAGGCCGATGACGGCCTGGGCGGGCTTGTTCCGGTCCGCGGTGACATAGCCCCGGCCCTGGGACAGGGTCAGCTCCATGTTCAGCGAGGCCTCGGGGCCCAGGGTGGCGATGTGGTGGCCGGGGTTCAGGATCTCCACGTCGCTGTCCGTCTTGATGTCGCCGGCGGTGACTTCCCCCTCGCCCGCGGCCTCGATGTAGACCGTTTTCACCCCTTCGCTGTACAGCTTGGCGATGATGCCCTTGATGTTGAGCACGATCTCCGTCACGTCCTCCTTGATCCCGGGGATCACGGAGAACTCATGCTGCACACCGGCGATCTTGATGCCCGTGACCGCCGTACCGGGGAGAGAGGACAGCAGGATGCGGCGCAGGGAGTTGCCGATGGTGGTGCCGTAGCCCCGCTCCAGCGGCTCGACCACGTATTTCCCGTAAGACTCGTCGCCAACGTTCTCAATACATTCGATGCGCGGCTTCTGGATTTCTACCATTCGTGTGTTACCCTCCTTTTACAATGGCGAGTGCTGCCGGGCGTCCATGCGGACCCGCCGCCAGGCGGACCCGCTGCCCCAGGCTGGGGCCGGACGCCGGGAATGCCGTGGGAGCGGCATTACTTGGAGTACAACTCCACGATGAGGTTAACGGCCACGTCGAAGTCGATGTCATCCCGCTGGGGCATGGCGATGACCTTACCCTCCAGGGGGGCGTTTTTATTTTTCTCCAGCCACTTGGGGGCCGCCACGAAGCGGTCGTCCTCCACGAGCTTCTTGAACTTGGCAGAGGAGCGGCTCTTGTCCCGCACGGCCACCACGTCGCCCGTCTTGATGAGGTAAGAGGGGATGTTCACCCGCTTGCCGTTGACGGTGAAGTGGCCATGGTTGACCAGCTGGCGGGCCTCACGGCGGGTGGAGGCCAGGCCCAGACGGAACACCACGTTGTCCAGGCGGCGCTCCAGCAGGGTCATCAGCTCGTCGCCGGTGTTGCCCTTCATGCGGGCGGCCTTCTCGTAGTAGGCGCGGAACTGCTTCTCCAGCACGCCGTA
>JAAVHY010000039.1 GCA_014799485.1 Clostridiales bacterium
GATGATGACCTGCACGCCAGTGGCGTACTTATCGGTGAAGTCCATCACCAGGTCGCGGTCCTCGCGGTAGGACAGGCCGGCCAGCATCACGTCGCTGCGGTTCTCCTGGACGGAGAGCAGGGCGGCGTCAAAGTCGATGTTGTCGATGACCAGCTCCAGGCCCAGCTTGTCGGCGATGGCCTGGGCAATCTCGGGGTCGATGCCGATGATGTTGCCGGCGTCGTCGGTCATCTCATAGGGAGGGAAGGCGGCGTTGGTCACCATGAGCAGCTTGCCCGGCTGGATCAGGTTGAGGTCGCCATCGCCCTGGTTGTCGGCGGGCTGGGTGTTGCCGGCGGCGGGGGTGTTGTTGGCGTCGTCGCCGCTGTTGGAGCAGGCACACAGGGCCAGCACCATGGTCATAGCCAGCAGCAGGGCTGCGAGTTTCTTCATAGTTTTCATTTTCATTCATCTCCTCGATAGTTTGCGCACTGGCCGTCTGCCAGTGTGTGCATTATAACCTTTATGCAAAAAGAATGCAAGAGGAAATTGAAGATATCCCCGGAAATCTGCGCTTTTCATGAATTCTGACGGACTTGGATGAAATCAGCATTCATTTTTATGCATATTTATAGGAATGTTTATGCAAAAAGACGCGCCGCCGTGGAAGCCCGCGGCGGCGCGTTTCATTTATTTGGCATACTCGATCGCTTTGGTTTCCCGGATCAGGTTCACCTTGATCTGGCCGGGATACTCCAGCTCGTCCTCGATCTTCTTGGCGATCTCCCGGGCCAGCAGCACCATGCGGTCCTCGGAGATGGCCTCGGGGTTGACCATGATGCGCACCTCCCGGCCTGCCTGGATGGCGAAGGCCTTGTCCACCCCGGGGAAGGAGGAGGTCAGCTCCTCCAGCTTCTCCAGCCGCTTGATGTAGTACTCCACATTCTCCTTGCGGGCGCCGGGGCGGGCGGCGGAGATGGCGTCGGCGGCCTGGACCAAGCAGGCGACGATGGTGCGGGCCTCCACGTCGCCGTGGTGGGCCTCGATGGCGTGGATGACGTTCTCGCTCTCCCGGTACTTCCGGGCCAGCTCCACGCCGATCTGCACGTGGGAGCCGTCCACCTCGTGGTCGATGGACTTGCCCAGGTCGTGGAGCAGTCCGGCCCGCTTGGCCTCGGCCACGTTCACGCCGATCTCGGCGGCGAGCAGTCCGGCAAGCTGGGACACCTCGATGGAGTGGTTGAGCACGTTCTGGCCGTAGCTGGTGCGGTAGTGCTGGCGGCCCAGCAGCTTGACCAGCTCGGGGTTGAGGCCGTGGACGTTGGTCTCGAACACGGCCCGCTCGCCCTCGGCGCGGATGGTGGCGTCCACCTCCCGCTTGGCCTTCTCCACCATCTCCTCGATGCGGGTGGGGTGGATGCGGCCGTCCAGGATGAGCTTTTCCAAAGCCAGCCGGGCGATCTCCCGGCGCACCGGGTCGAAGCAGGACACGGTGATGGCCTCGGGGGTGTCGTCGATGATGAGGTCCACGCCGGTCATGGTCTCCAGCGTGCGGATATTGCGGCCCTCGCGGCCGATGATGCGGCCCTTCATCTCGTCGTTGGGCAGGGGCACCACGGACACGGTGGCCTCCGCCACATGGTCGGCGGCGCAGCGCTGGATGGCCAGGGCGATCTGCTCCCGGGCGTAGACCTCCGCCTCCTCCTTGTAGCGGGCCTGGATCTCCTTGAGCTTCAGGGCCTGCTCGTGGGTCACGTCGTCCTCCAGCTGCTCGATGAGGTAGCGCTTGGCCTCCTCCACCGTCAGGCCGGAGATGCGCTCCAGCAGCTCCAGCTGGCTGTTCTTCAGCCCGTCCAGCTCCTGCTTCTCCTGCTCCAGCTGGGCGATGCGGGCGGACACGTTCTCTTCCTTGCGCTCCAGGTTTTCCAGCTTGCGGTCCAGGTTCTCCTCCTTGGAGTTGAGCCGGTTCTCCTGGCGCTGGATCTCGCCGCGGCGGTCCTTGACCTCCTTGTCGAACTCGCTGCGGGCCTTGAGGATCTCCTCCTTGGCCTCCACGGTGGCCTCCCGCTTCTTGCTCTCGGCGCTCTTGATGGCGTCGTTGATGATGCGGCGGGCCTCCTCCTCGGCGGAGCCGATCTCCCGCTCGGCGGCGGCCTTCCGCCGCTGATAGCCCAGTACGGCGCCGGCGATCAGGCACACGAGGCCGACCACAACGGCGATGATGACGGTTGCATAGACTGGCACTTGCATCTGGGTCCCACACCTCCTGCTTCTTCGATTTTGATTTTTCTGAGAAAATAAGCAAAATAAGACGCGATGCGCCATACGGAGGCACACCGCGATAACCGAAAAACCACCCGCTCCGACCCGGTGCGGGCACAGGAATTGAGAGTCACATTGATCTGTTGGGAGTGTATATATACAGGACGCCCAAGGGGCGATGCAAACGCTCAAAACGCCGGGGGATCCGGGCGGTTTTTCAAAATTACCTTTTCTTATTGTAAAGGTCTGGCGCTTTCATGTCAAGTGGAAACTGAAAGATATTTTAGTAAGTTTATAGGAAATATATGAAACGGGGAGGCCCCGGCATATCCGGCGGAGCCTCCCCATTGGGCTGGCCTATGGGTCTTGGAGGCGCAGGTCGTTTCCGTAGAAGGTGAGCTCGCGGAACATCCCCCCGACGCGGGAGAACAGCTGGGGGGTGTACCGCTGGGCGATCTGCTCTTTGGACAGGTTGGTGGAGATGATGGTGTGCCGCCCGGCCTGGAGGCGGCTGTTCACCACTTCGTACAGGGAGGACTGGGCCAGCGGCGAGGTCAGCTCGCTGCCCAGGTCGTCCAGGATCAGCAGGTCGCAGCCCAGATAGCGCCGGGTGTCGTCCCGGGCCTGACGCTCCTCCCCGGCGTCCCGGGTGAAGCGCCGGGTCTCGAAGGCGGAGAACAGGTGGATGGCGGTGTCGTACACCACGGAGTACCCCCGTTTGGATACCTCCCGGGCGATACAGCCGGACAGGAAGGTCTTGCCCAGCCCGGTGCCGCCGGAAAACAGCAGGTTTTGCAGGGGGTAGTGGGGGAACTGCTTGGCGTAGCCCTCACACACCGTGACGATCCGGCGCATATTCTCCCGGGGGGAGCGGTCCTCCCCTTGCCAGGGGAGGTCGCTGTATACGTCCAGCCGCAGCCTGTCGAAATCCTGCTCGTCGGTGAGGTTCAGCAGGGCGGTGAGGGCGCGGAGCTGCTCCTGGGCGCACAGCTCCTTCAGGCAGGAGCACATACCGCCCTCCGTCCAGCCCGTGTCCCGGCACTTGGGGCAGACGGGGGTGTCGTCCAGAACATCGGGGCTGTGGCCCAGCCCCGCCAGCAGGGCGGCGCGCTCCGCTTGCAGGGCCTCGCTCCGCTGGCGGATGGCGGCGATCTCCGGGCCGTCGGGCCGGACAGGCGTCCCCCCCGTGGCCAGCCGGGCCAGGTCGGCCATGGTCCCCCGCAGGGCCAGGTCAAGCTGGCGCAGGCGGGGCTCTTTGGCGTACAGCTCCCGCTCCAGGGCATAGCGGCGGCGTTCGCGGTCTTCCCGGCGGCGCTCCAGGCGGGCCAGGGCCTTGCGCATCACAGTGGGCTCATAGGACAAATCAGCCGCCCCCTTTCTGCTGTTCCTCTAAGAATTGATCCAGCCAGTCGTTGTTTTTCCGAATGCGCTCCTGGCTGGGCTGGAAGTCCCGGGGCCGGCCCTTGGCCGGCGGGGCCTGCCGCTTGGGGGGCCTGTCCCCCGCCTCCACTTGCTGGGGGGTCTGGTAGCCCGCCCCGTGCCAGGACTGCAAAATTTTGTTCATGTACGGCCAGTTCATGGCCTTTTTCTGGTACACTGTGCGCTCGTAGGCCATGCGGATCAGCTCGTCGCTGACCCCCATGCCCACCCAGGCGGCGATGTACTCCCGCTCCTTTTCCACGGCGGGGCGGCGCTCCGTCACCCCCACCGCGGACAGCACGGCCCACTCACGCTGGTCCACCGCCTCCTGGCGGCGCACATAGTCCTCCGCCCGCTCCAGGGTGTCCACCCCAAGCCGTTTCCAGCGGAAGGCCTCCCGCTGGATCTGGGGCATCCGGGGGCAGGCGGCGGGGTTGCTCTTCTGCCGCCGTTCCCGGTGGATGACCCAGCCGGTGAGCTGCAGAATCACCTCGGCGGAAAGCCCCAGGTGGTCGTAGATGGTATACAGGCATTTCAAATCGTTGTCGGTGAAGATGCGGTTCAGCCGCCCCTCCATCTCCCGGCACAGGCCCTGGAATCCCGGCTCCCGCTCCAGGGCGGCGGCGATTTCCGCGCGGCTGTACTCCGGCAGGCGGTCGTCCTGTTTGGGGGGCGGGGCGGGGGCATCCGCTGGGGCCTGGGCCAGCCCCAGCGCCGCCAGCCGTTCCCAGGCGGGGCGCAGGCGGGCGTCCTGCCAGCGCAGGCGGGCGGCGGCGCGGCCGGCGTCCCCGCCGCACTCTAAAAGGGCCAGGTAGAGCAGCGCCCCGTCCCCGTCGCTGGACTCCACCAGCAGCCGGGCCGCCTGGGCGGACATGGACAGGATCTCGTTTGGCAATAACAATGCGGACATGGGCACGCTTCCCCCTTTCCCCGTTTTTCGTCAGGCTTCTATTCTACAGGAAAGCCGCAAAAAAATCAACCGCCCGGTTGGACGGCTTGCAAAACGGCGGGAGGGCGGTATAATGGAGGGGAGAACATCTCCCGGAGGCGAGGGCTGTGAAGAAAAAATATTGGCGTCTGCTCCTGTGCCTGCCCCTGCTGCTGACGCTGACGGGCTGCCCATTCCCATGGGTCGGGAACGGGCTGGTGGACTACGAGATCGTCTACCCTTCCGGCCATGTCCAGAGCCGCGATACCTACCACTACCCCGGCGACAAGGCCGCCCCGGTAGAGGGGACGGACTGGCAGCTGGCGTGGGAAAGGGCGGAGGACTGGGAAAAGTCCAAGAGCTATGATTTGCAGGTGCTGGACGGGGAAGGGGAGCTGCTGTACACCTACCCCGGCCTGGGCGACGCCCAGATGCGGGGGGAGGACGCCGGAGCGGGGGCCGTTTGGCTGTGTACGGAGGATTGGAACGCCGGCCCCCCGTACAGCTGCGGCTACACCAGCGGCGATTTGGAGGGGAGCGACCTGCTCCTGGTGGACATGGCGGACGGCACGGTGCTGTTCCAGAAGGAGCTGGGGGCAAACGAGCTGTTCCTCACCTGCCGGGAGGGTAAATGCTACTTTTACTACTGCGGCAGCGAGGCGGAGGAGCGTTTCTTCGGCCTGGTCAAGATCCCGGCCAAGAACTCCTGCGTCTATTACCGGGATACAGAGGATTGGGACGACCCGGTCCTGGTCCACGACTTCGGCTATGTGGAGTGGCTCGAGGACGAGTGGGACGAAAAGCTGACCGGCCGGTTCCGGCTCCGCTTCACCTTGGATGAGGACGCCGTCACCGTCACCGCCGTCGCCCGGGAGCGGCCCGATTTCGCCACCCAGCACTGGGAGGACGTGGAAAAGGCGTCTGTCACCATCCCCCTGAAAGAGCTGTACGCAGTGTGATACAGAGCTTCGGCCCCGGCGCGACTGCGCCGGGGCCGTTTTCGATTCAGTATACCGACGGGGAACCGGGCTTGGACAGCTTCAGGCACGTCCAGGAGTACACCGACTGCCCCACGCCCCAGATGACGCACACCGCCAGGGCGGGCGCGAAGCTCCAGTTGAAGAACATCCCGCCCAGGCCGAACACCGCCCACAGCGCCAAGCAGGTGTGGCACATGGCCTGGTACGCCTTAAAGGCGCACTGCCCGATGACCAGCCGCTCCGCCTCGTCGCAGCTCTCGTACCACTTCTTCTGGAACTTGGTGTCGTACACCGAGCCCTGCTTCTCCGGATAGAGCCGTTTGGTGGTGTCCACCAGCTTCTGCTGGAACACGGTGCTCAGGCCCAGGCCGCCCACCAGGAAGGCCGCCAGCCCGCCCCAGAACATGGCGGGGGCGATTTCCCGCTCCGTGCCCACGGTTTCCGTAAAGCCGGAGATCAGCGCCGCCAGCAGGAAAAAAGAGGCGATGAGTTCCATGCTCACGATCCAGATACAGACCGACAGCTTGGTCTCGATTTCACCGCTCACCGTTTCGTCCTCGCCGTCCCAGGCGGCGATCTGCTTTTTCGCGCCCAGGTAGATGGGCAGACAGACGGCCAGCGCCGCCACCGGAAGGATGAACAGCAGCCACCCGGCGATTTTTCGGGTGAAGAACAGTCCCGCGGCGGCCAGGATGTCCCCAAAGTCTCCGAAGCCCAAAAACGCCAGCCCCAGCCCCAGGGCGAGGCCGAAGATCAGGCTCAGGATCATGATGCCGATGAACTTGGGCAGGGCCTTTCTGTTTTCCTGCCTGATGGGGTCGTTGTTATTTTTCATGGTTCTCGTCCTCCTCCAAAATGAAGATGTCCTCCACCGTCACCCCGCAGATCCTGGCCAGGGTGAGGGCCAGCGTCACCGACGGCGAGTAGTCCCCCCGCTCGATGAGGCTGATGGTTTGCCGGGACACCCCGGCCATTCGCCCCAGCTCCTGCTGGTTGACGCCCAGCGCCGCCCGGCGCTCCTTCAATCGGTTTTTAAGCCCCATACCATGCCTCCTCAATGACAGATGCTCTTGTCATTCTGACAATCTTCTTTGTCGTTTTGACAACTATCTTTGTCATTCATAGGATAGCACAGCCGCGCCGCCCTGTCAAGGACGTTTCAGAAATTTTTCAAAAGTGTAAAATCTTTCCCAGGGCTTGTCAGACCGCGTCGAATTATGTAAAATAAAAGGTACGACACCACCCACCCCCCTATGTGGAAAGGAGATTCCATGAAAAAACGCGTTGCTGTCCTGTTCCTGGCCGTCCTGCTGGCGGCTACCATCAGCCCCACTACTGCCATGGCGGCCCAGCCCTACCCCTTCCCGGATGTGCCCGAGGACCACTGGTCCTATACCTATGTCCGGGACCTGTACGAACAGGGGGTGCTGGGCGGCTACCCGGACGGAGATTTCCACTGCCGTGACACGCTCACCTGGGGGCAGAGCTTCAAGCTCATCCTGGGGGCCATCGGTGTGGAGCTGCCCGAGCGGGAGCCGGGACAGCACTGGGCCTATTCCTACATACAGCCCGCCGTGGAAAACCGGCTGGTCTATTCCTTCAATGCGGAGTATCTGGACGAGGCCCCCACCCGGCGGGAAGTGGCCCGGATGGCCGCGCGGGCGCTGGATCTCACCGACATCTCCGGCGAGAGCCCCTATACCGACTGCGACGACGGCTACGCGGTAGAGCTGTATGAGAAGGGCATCATGTGGGGCACCGTCCAGCCCGACGGCACCCGGACGTTCTCCCCGGACGAGCCCATCGCCCGGGAGGAGATGGCCGCCATCGTGTGGCGGATGATGCACACGGACGTGACCGAAGGGATGTTCCGTTACAATAACTATTGGCTGGACTTGCTGGAGGACGTGCCCCCCACCCCATTCTCCAGGGAGCAGTTCAGCAGGGACGAAAAGAGCCGGGTAATCTATTCCGGCGGCTACTTCACCCAGGGCATCGACGTGTCCGGCCACAAGGGTGAGATCGACTGGCAGGCCGTGGCCGGGGACGGCATCGACTTCGCCATCATCCGGGCGGGCAACCGTCTCTATGGCAAGGACAGCACCGGCGCGGTGAATGAGGACTCCTGGTTCGACAAGAATATGCAGGGGGCCATTGCGGCGGGACTGGACGTGGGGGCCTACTTCTTCTCCAACGCCATCACGGTGGAGGAGGCCATTGAAGAGGCTGACCTGCTTATCTCCAAACTGGAGCCCTACCGGGAGTATGTCACCTACCCCGTGATATGCGACTGGGAATTCTTGGGCGGCTCACAGTCCCGGGCCTACGGCGTGGACGCGGAGGTCATCACCAAATGCGTGGACGCCTTCTGCCGGCGGGTGGAGGAGGCGGGCTACCAGCCCATGTTCTACTTTAACGCCTACTGCGGCTATGTGAAGTTCGACCTGAGCCGCCTGACCCAGTACCCCTTCTGGTTTGCCGAGTACAGCAACGCGCCCACCTTCAGGTATGACTTCCAGATGTGGCAGTACTCCTCCAAGGGCAAGGTGGCGGGCATCAGCTCCGACGTGGATATGGACCTGTGCTTCATCCCCTTCCCCAACGCCATCCACCGCCCCGACGTGACGCCGGAGGCCCCGGCGGAGCCGGAGCCCGAACCCACCAGCTACCTCCCGTCGGTGCCGCTGGTCCCGTAATACGCAAACACCTTCCCCGCAGATATGCCTCCGTTGAGGGGCCTCAGTATAGAGAGAAAGAGAAAGGGGCGGTCTTGCATGAAAAAGTTTGAGATGATTGGTTTTTCCGACATTTATTGGGGGGAGGACGACGCGAAAAACGACCTTTCCCTGGAAAAGTATTTCGTGGAGTTCCCCGGCTACGAAGAGATCCTGAAGGGGAACAAACGGTATATCATCGGCCGGAAGGGGACGGGGAAATCGGCCATCCTGCAAAAGCTCCGCCTCCAGGCGCAGGCGGACCCCACCTCCTTCGCCATGGACGTCTCCCTGCGGGATTTCCCCCTGACGGATTTCAAGTCCATCGGGGACCGGAGCCTCCAGGACAAGTCCAAATACGTGTCGGCGTGGAAGTTCCTGCTTTTGACGGAGCTGGCCAGCCTGATCATACAGGACAACTCCGCGGAGGACACAGACGAGCTGTGGCAAATGAAGCGGTTTTTGACCGACAACTTCCCTGAGGGCATTTCCATGGCGGAGACGATCAGCAGGCTGAAGCAGAACGAGAATAAGATCACGCTGGCCTGCTCCGTCCTGTCGGGGGAGCACGGGGCCTCCACCGCGACAGAGACCACCGCGCAGGTCCACTACAACAAGGCGGTCAAGGTGCTGGAGGGGCTCTTTGGGGGGATCCATACCCAGTGTACCTTCATCATTCTGATCGACGAGCTGGACGAGGGGTATCAGGGCAAAAACACCAACCTCAACCTGGTGATCCTGGCCCTGCTCCGGGCGGTGGAGGAACTGGCCAACTTCTCGAAGCAGAACGGGATCCGCTGCCTCCCTGTTTTGGCGCTGCGCTCGGATATCTTCGACGGCCTGGAGGATAACGACCTGAACAAGCTGGACGACTATGTGCTGCGGCTGAATTGGACGACGGACGAGAACGACCCGTGGTCGCTGAAGCAGATCGCGGAGAAACGCATCGCCGCCACTGTGCGGGAGAAGTACCCGGACGTCCCCATAGAAAACTACTGGAACCTGGCGGCGGACGAAAAGGCCACGGAAAAGGGGCTGTGGCAGTATATGTGCGTGCTGACGTTCAGCCGTCCCCGTGATATCATCAAGCTGCTGAAAATCTGCGCGCTGCGGGCAAAGGGGCCGAAGCTGACGCTGGAAAACGTGCAGGCGGCGGAAATCGAGTACTCCGCGTGGTTTTACAGGGAGTTCCGCGACGAGGTGCATAGCTTCATGTCCTGCTGGCAGGACGCGCTCAACTGCATTACCGAGGTGGCCCGGGGCCGGGCGGAGCTGAAGACCCTGCTGGAGCGTTTCGAGGAGAACGAAGGGGTGAGCACCTGGTGCCGGGACAACAAAAAAACGCCCGTCGACGTGGCGAAAGTGCTGTTCGACTACAGCGTGATCGGCTGTGTCACCGCCAAGGGGCGGTGGATTTTCAAGTATAAGGATGACTCCCTGGGCTTTATGCCCTCCTACCCATACTACTGCGTACACTATGGGTTCTGCGGGAAGCTGAGGCTGCAGACTAATCTTTACAGCAAAACGATCATGGAGATCTATCGGAAATACAACTGGTGAGCTTCTGACGTTCCGCGCGGCCCGCCAAGAGCGTGAACCCCCTCCCCCGCCACAGGCGGGGGAGGGGGTTTTCATCCGATGAATTTTGGGGCGCTACGCCCGCTTGAACTGCTTTTCCAGCTGTTTTTTGGTCATCTCAATGGCCACCGGCCGCCCGTGGGGGCAGTATTTCACTTCCCCGGACATGACCATCCGGGCCACCTCCTCCAGTTCCTCCGCGCCGCTGCGCCAGCCGCCTTTAATTGCCGCCTTGCACGCCATGGTGTGCATCAGCTCGTCCCGGGCGGAGGCGGGGTCGGCGGCGCCGGTCAGCCGCAGGCGGCGGGCCAGCTCCAGCAGGGCGGGCTCGATGTCCCCCGCGTCCAGGTAATCCGGCGCGGAGCGCACCGCCAGGGAATTGGAGCCAAACTGCTCCACCTCGAACCCGAACCGTGTCAGCAGTTCGCTCTGATCCAGCAGGAGTTCCAGCTCCTCCGGCGCGGGGGAGAAGGTAACCGGGGTGAGCAGTTCCTGCACCATGGGCTGGTAGTCCGCCGCCTTGAGCCGGTCGAAATTGGCCCGCTCGTGGGCGGCGTGCTTGTCGATGAGCAGAACCTTGTCCCCCTGCTCCACCATCACATAGGTGCGGAACAGCTCGCCCCGGATGACCCAGGGTTCCTCCTGAGGGATGGGCTCTGGTTCGGGTATGGGGGCCGGAGCGGGGGTTTCCGCCTGGGGCTTTTGCTCTGGCTCGAGGGCAAGCTCCAGCTTTGGGGGCTGTGCCGGAACGGCGGGATGTTCCGCCGTCCGCTCGGGAACAGGGATATGTACCGGCTCCCCGGCCTTTTTCGCGGGGGCCGGTTCCCGATCCGGCAGGGGCTCCACCCACTGGAAGGGGGATTTTTTGCGCTCAGGTGCGGGGGCCGGGGCGGCTTTGCTGTCCTCCCGCGCCGCGGGAGAGGGGGCCGGCTTAGGCGGCTGGGCCGGAACCGTCTGGGAGGGCTTGGCGTTGAGCGGCGCGCCCGCCATTGGCTTGAACCGGGAGGCGGGCATGAACTGCGTCCCCGCCATCGCCGCCGCCCCGTCATGGAGGGGCAGGGTGGTCTGGTTTGGCGTCACCTTGTCCTCTGCCTTCACCCCGGGCAGTACCGCCTGGGGCCGGGTGTGGTCGCGGTCCAGGGCGGACAGCACCGCGTAATACACCGTGGAAAACACCGCCTGCTCCCGCTGGAACTTCACCTCGGTCTTGGTGGGGTGGACGTTCACATCCACCTCGCCGGGGCGCACCGTGAGATGGATGACGCAGCCGGGGAATTTCCCCACCATCTTCTGGTTTTTGTACGCCTCCTCCACCGCCGCCATCATGACCCGGCTTTTGACGTACCGCCCGTTGACGAAAAAGTGCTGATAGCTCCGGCTCCCCCGGCAGCAGGTGGGCAGGGAGGCGAAGCCCTCCGCGTCCATCCCTTCGCCGGAGCCCTTCACCGGGAGAAAGCCCAGGGCGATGTCCCGGCCCATGACGGCGTAGACGGCGCTTTTCAGCTGGCCGTCCCCGGGGGTGAGCAGCTCCTGCTTCCCGTCCCGGATGAATTTCACGCTCAGCTCCGGGTGGGACAGGGCCACCCGCTGGACCACGGCGAATACCGCCGCCCCCTCGGCGGAGTCCTTTTTCATGAACTTCAGCCGGGCGGGGGTATTGAAGAACAGCTCCCGCACCGTCATAACGGTCCCCTTGGGGCACCCGGCTTCCTCCTGGCCGGTGACCACACCCGCCTCTACGGTGAGGGACGTGCCCAGCGCCTCGTCGTCGGTGCGGGTCAGCAGCTCCACCCGGGAAACCGCCGAGATCGCCGCCAGGGCCTCCCCCCGGAAGCCCAGGGTGCCGATGGCCTCCAGGTCGTACTCGGTGGCGATTTTAGAGGTGGCGTGGCGCAGGAAGGCCGTGGCCGCCTGGTCCGCGGGGATGCCGCAGCCGTCGTCGGTGACCCGGATCAGGGACATCCCGCCGTGGGCGATCTCCACCGTGACGGCGTTTGCCCCGGCGTCGATGGCGTTTTCCATCAGCTCCTTGACCACGCTGGCGGGGCGCTCCACCACCTCGCCGGCGGCGATGAGGTCGGCCACATGGGGGGCTAATTGTTTGATCACTGCCATGATTTATACCTCGAGTAATATGGTCACCGGGCCGTCGTTCTGGGAGAACACCTGCATATCCGCGCCGAACTCGCCGTGCTCCACCCGGAAGCCCCGCTCCCGGCACTGCTCCATGAACCGCTCGTAGAGGGGGATGGCCAGGTCGGGCTTGGCGGCGTGGGAGAACCCCGGGCGGCGGGAGGAGGTGTCGGCGTACAGGGTGAACTGGCTCACCACCAGCAGGGAGCCCCCCACGGCGGCCAGGTTCAGGTTCATTTTCTCGTTCTCGTCCTCAAAGATCCGCAGGCCGCAGATTTTGTCCGCCATTTTGTCGGCGGCGGCTTCTGTATCGTCAGGGCCCACCCCCAGCAGCACCAGGAAGCCCGTGTCAATGGCCCCGTTGATTGTTCCATCTATTTCTACCCGGGCGTTTTTCACCCGCGTCACCACGGCCCGCATGGCAAGCCCTCCTTATTCGTAATAACCCTCCGCACCTACGCCGATGGTGGCCCAGTGGGTGCGGCGCTTCTCGTACTCGATGTCCTCTTCACTCAGCGGGTGGCCATCGGCCTCGGCTTCCGCTATCATCTCCGCCAGGTTTTCCGGGATGCTCTCCCGGTACAGCCCCACGCTTATCTTTTTAAATGCGTAAGAGTACCCTTTCTCCGTGTCCAGAAAATCGCCGCCATTCTTTTCCTTCAGCAGTTCAAGCACTGTTTCCGGCGGCGCTTGGAACGCTGGCAGGCCAAAAATCACCGGCTGGAGCTTTCCGTCCGGCCCGCCCAGCAGCTCGATGAATTCCACATGGCCTTCCTCGCCGAAATCCACCCGAAGCTCACTCGCGAAGTAGTAGAGCGAATTCCATCGGACATTTTCGCCCTCTCCCAGCGCCTTCTCTACATCCGCCCTGGCGTCCCCCAGGCGGATGGTTTTGCTGTCCACGATGACACCAACCTGCGGAATCAATTCAACTGTGTGTACCATTCAGCCCCGCCTCCTGACACCGCTTTTGTCAAACTCCTTTTTCAGGGCCCGTTCCACTGGGACATAATTGGCGATCACCACCGCCACCGCCTCCAGCAAGACAAATCCAACCTGCCAAAAGCAATAGTCCATGGACTCCACGGGAACCCGCAGCATCCACATCAGGAACAGGAACAGCGCCGTCACGGGCAGCAGGGCCCAGCCGATTTTATAGCATATCCGCCCATATTGCTCCTGGGCGAACTCCCAGGTGTCCTGATTTTTCATGGACATGACGGTTCGATAGCCATACATGGGGTCGATGGTTTTGGGCGGGTCCTTGGTGAATTTGTACCCCATGCCAATAAACACCAGGGGAAGAATCAGGTTGCACAATAGCATAAGAATCCACAGTCCGAGCGCCATAAAAACACCCCCCGTTTTTCTTCCATTATACACCGGCAAAGGGCCGCTGTCACGGGCTATTTCCCCACGCAGAACCGCTCAAAGATACGGGCGGTCACGTCCTCGCTCACCGTCCGGCCCGTCAGCTCGCCCAGGGCGGACATGGCCTCCTCCACGTCGGCTACCACCGCGTCAGGGGACAGCCCTGCTTTGAGGGCCGACCCTCCCCGCTCCACCGCCCAGCGGGCGCGGTTTGCGGCCTCGGCCTGCCGGGCGTTGGTGAGCAGGGCCCCGGCCTGTATGCCGGTGTCCTGGGGAAACAGCGAAGCCACGGCCCGCTCCAGCTCGTCCATTCCCTTCCCGGTGACGGCGGAGATGGCTACCGATGCGGCGGGGTTGGTGCCCTGGCCTTTGCCCACCATCCCCACAGAACTGCCCAGCACGCCGGACAGGTCGCACTTGGAATCGATCCAAATCCACGGCTTGCCTGTGTCCATCACCAGGCGGAGCAGCTCCAGCAGCTCCCTGCCGTCCTGCTCGTTGGGTTCGGCGGCGCTGTCCACCACCACCAAAACCAGCTCCGCCCGCTCGATCGCCGCCCGGGAGCGTTCCACGCCAAGCCGCTCCACCTCATCGCCGGCGTCCCGCAGGCCCGCCGTGTCAATCAGCCGCAGAAGCACCCCGCCGAAGCTGACCCGTTCCTCCACCGTGTCCCGGGTGGTGCCGGGGATGTCGGTGACGATGGCCCGCTCGTATCCCAGCAGGGCGTTAAACAGGGTGGATTTTCCCGCGTTGGGCCGTCCCACGATGGCGCAGGGTACGCCCTCGTTGAGCAGCCGCCCCCGCCGGTAGGTGGCGGCCAGCTTGTCCAGTGCCTCCGCCGTGTTTTCCAGTGCCTGGGAAAGCTCCCCGACTTCAAAGGGCTCGATGTCCTCGTCCGGGTAGTCCAGCACGGCGTGGAAGTGGGCGCACAGGTTGGTCAGCTCGTCGTAAATGCCGTCCACTACGTCCGCCAGCGCCCCGCCCAGCTGGCCCGCCGCCTGACGCACCGCCGCCGGGGTCTCGGCGTGGATCAGGTCGGCCACTGCCTCGGTGCGGGTCAAATCCAATTTCCCGTTGAGAAACGCCCGCCGGGTGAACTCCCCGGGCTGGGCCTGCCGCGCCCCGGCGGCGAACAGCGCCTCCAGCCCCAGGGCCAGCGCCGCCGGGGAGCCGTGGCATTGCAGCTCGGCGGTGTCCTCCCCGGTGTAGCTGTGGGGGGCCCGGGACACGGTGCAGAGGCAGTGGTCGATGACCGCCCCCTCCCGGTCGTGGAGCGCGCCGTACACCAGCGCCCGGTCGGGGCGCCGGCTCATAGGCCCGCCGTGGAACGGCGTGAACACCCTGTCCGCCGCCGCCAGGGCTTCCGGCCCGGACAGGCGGAGGATGCCGATGGCGGAGGGGACAAGGGGCGTGGCGATGGCGGCGATGGTATCGCTCATTTCAGCGCACCGGGTCCATCCAGGCGCTCCGCCACGGCCGCCATGGGGTTGGGGGCATATTCCTCCACCCGGCCCTCGTCCACGGCCTTGGCCAGCGCGGGATCGATGGGCAGCTTGGCCAGCACCGGCAGGGACAGCGACCCGGCCAGAGCGTCGATGGTGCTCTCACCGAACACCGGATGCTCCCCGCCGCAGTCCGGGCAGCGGAAGAAGGAGTAGTTCTCCACCAGGCCCAGCACGGGCACGTTCATCATCTCCGCCATGCGAACCGCCTTGGTGACGATCATGCCCACCAGGGCCTGGGGGGCGGTGACCACGATCACCCCGTCCACCGGCAGGGACTGGAACACGGTCAGGGGCACGTCCCCCGTCCCGGGAGGCATATCCACGAACAGGTAGTCCAGCTCGCCCCAGACCACGTCGGTCCAGAACTGCTCCACCGCCCCGGCGATGACGGGGCCCCGCCATACCACCGGGTCGGTCTCCTGCTCGATGAGCAGGTTCAGGCTCATCACCTTGACCCCGCCCTGGGTGACGGCGGGGAGGATGCCGTCCCCCACGCCCATGGCCCGCTCATGGATGTTGAACGCCTGGGGCACCGACGGCCCGGTGATGTCCGCGTCCAGCACGCCCACCTTTTTGCCCAGCTTGGCCATGGCGGCGGCCAGGGTGCAGGTGACGGCGGACTTGCCCACGCCCCCCTTGCCGCTGACTACGGCGATGACCTTGCCGATGTGGGACTTGGCGTTGGCGGGCTTGCGCAGGTCCTGGGGCTGGGTACGCTCCCCGCAGCTGGCGCCGCAGGTGGAGCAGTCATGGGTGCATTCGCTCATTTCGCAACATCTCCTTATGGCGCCCCGCATAAAAATAGCGGGGCAAAAAATTTTTTGAAAATACCTTGACAGGCGAGGTATCTCGTGTTATATTAAGCCCACGAAGTTACTTCGGCTTGCGAGGTATCTAATTACGCCTGGTATCTCAGCCGCTTCGACCACACGACCTGTCATGGGAAAGGAGGACGCCATGTCGATTTCAGCGGATACCCTGCGCGGCCACACGGACACCATTATATTAGCACAATTGATGCGCGGGGACAACTATGGTTATGAGATCAACAAAAACATCTTAGAATGTACCAATGGGGAGTACGGCTTCAAGGAGGCCACCCTGTATACCGCCTTCAAGCGCCTGGAGCAGAGCGGTTTCATCGCCTCCTACTGGGGGGACGACGGCCCCGGGGCCCGCCGCCGCTATTACGCCATCACCGACGCGGGGCGGCAGCGCTGGGCGGAGAGCCGCCAGGAATGGGAAAACACCCGCGCGCTTCTGGACGCGCTGATCTCAGCAGAGGAGGGCTGAACGCAATGGAAGACATCAAACGCAGATTTATGGACACCGTGGCCGCCAAGCTGGCCGCCGCCCCCCAGTCCACCGCCAAGGATGAGCTGGTGGAGGAGCTGTCCGACAACCTGTACCACCGCTTCCTGGATATGACGGGGGCGGGCATGGACGAGCAGGCCGCCTTCGAGCGGGCCATGGACGACCTGGGGGACGTGGACGAGCTGCTGGCCTACCTGGAGGCGGAGGCCGACCGCGAGGGCCAGCCCCAGGAAGCAACCGAAGACGGCGCGGGGCCGAGGCCCGGCTCGGAGGCCGGGCCTCAGAGCGACTTGGACGCCATCCTGGCCAACGTGGCCGAGGCGTGCCGCATCGCCATGGACCAGGCGAAGGACGCGGTGAAGCAGGCCAAGGAGTCCATCCAGCGCCGCACCAGCGTGGAAAAGGACAGCGGCCATGTCCGCGTCCACTTCGACGCCTCGAATACGCCCCCTACGCCGCCCACTCCCCCAACGCCGCCCACGCGGTCCAGCGGCTGGGAGTTCGAGGCGGAGGTCAACACCGACCAGGGCCGGTTTTTTGCCGGGGGCGGTCCCAAGCAGGAGCGGGACGTGATCTACGGCTTTGGCTACGACAAGGCCAAGGGCGGCTTCTTCACCCAGTGGGGCGAGTGGAAGGGCGAATACCGAAGCGGCGAGGAGGGGCGCGGCCCCCGCTTCTCCGGCCAGGACTCCTCCATGGAGGGCAATGACGACGGCTCCTACTCCGTGACCGCCCTGAAGGACCTGCGGGGTATCGTGGTGCAGACGGTGGCCGGGGACGTGACCATCCGGGACACCGAGGCCCCCGACGCCGGGGTCATCATCGACGGCGATGTGGACGACCTGGACGTGACCTGCTCCGCCGACGGCATCCTCACCATCCGGGAGGGGCGCACCGCGTCCTCCTCCTTCTTCTCCCGCCGGGGCATCGGCTCCGCCGACGTGGAGCTGTCCCTCCCCCGCCGCCGCTGGGAGCTGCTGGACGTCACCACTGCCAGCGGCGATGTGGAGCTGGACGGCTGCCGCCTGGATGTTGACAAGCTCACCGTCAAGACCGCCAGCGGGGACCTCGACGTCTCCCTGCGGGCCTGCGGGGAACTGCGCTTCCACTCCGCCAGCGGCGACCTGGATCTGGAGCTGAAGGACGGCTGCGCCGACCTCCGCGCCGAGACCATGAGCGGCGACGTGTGCGTCCACGGCCAGGTGGGGGACGCCAGGGTGAAGACCGCCAGCGGCGACATTGAGCTGGATGGCCTGGTGTCCCGCTTCCTGGGCGGCTCCATGAGCGGGGACGTCCGGGTGGAGACCTCCCAGCTGCCCCAGGTGATGGAACTGTCCTCCAAGTCCGGCGACGTGGAGGCCCGCATCCCCGACGCGGGGCTCTTCACCCTGCGGTACAAGACGGTCAGCGGAGACGTGAATTTCGCTTTCCCCGTCCAGTGCCAGGGGAACACCGCCGTCTATGGGGACGGCTCCGGCCCCGCCTACGTCATGACCACCGTCAGCGGCAGCGTGAACCTGGAGCGCTACTAACAAAGAGCGCTGAGCCGTCGCGAACAGGCGAAGCGTGACTACTGAAAGGAGCAATGATCATGAAACGTCTTTACCGCACCGAGGGCCCCGACGCCATCCTCTGCGGCGTGTGCGGGGGCATCGCCCGCTTCTTCAATGTCGATCCCACGGTCGTACGCTTGGCCACCGTTTTGCTGGTGGCGTTCGCGGGCCTGTCGCTGTGGGTATATATCATCGCCGCCCTGGTAATGCCCAAAGAGAGCAGCCTTTACTAAAGGATCGGCATCAGACTGTCCGGCCGGGAACCTATCCTCCCCCGGCCGGACAGCCTTTTTTCGTCCCGCCGCCCCTTGTAAAACCCCTATTCCTGTGATATGATATCCCCACCTAAAATTGAGACAGGAGGCAATCGATTCCTATGGCCGACACAAAAAAGATCCCCCAGCGCGCTGAGATCCCCGTGGAGCACACCTGGGACACCACCGCCCTCTACCCCACCGACGAGGCGTGGGAGAAGGAGTTTGACGAGACCCAGGCCCTGGCCCGCACCCTCCCCGGCTACGCCGGGCGGCTGGGCGAGGGCGCCAAGACCCTGTACGAGTACCTTACCCTGTCCATGCGGGTGGGCGACCAGCTGACGAACCTGTACCGCTACGCCTCCCTCCGCCAGGACGAGGACACCCGGGTGGCCCAGTACCAGGCCATGGCGGGCAAGGCCATGAGCCTGTACGTGGAGGTGAGCGCCGCCACCGCCTTTGAGACCCCCGAGGTGCTGAAGATCCCCGCCGAGACCCTGGAGCGGTTCTACGCCGACGAGCCCGGGCTGGAGCTGTACCGCCGGTACTTCACCGTGATCCAGGACAAGAAGGAGCACATCCTGTCCGACGCGGAGGAGAAGCTGCTGGCCGCCGCCGGCGAGATGGCCCAGGCCCCCGACGACATCTACTCCAAGTTTACCAACGCCGATTTGACCTTCCCCGACGCCGTGGACAAGGACGGCAATCCCCTGCCCCTGTCCAACGCCACCTTCGTCCCCTATGAGATGAGCGAGGACCGGGAGCTTCGCCGCTCCGCCTACGAGCAGTACTACGACACCTGCGGCCATTTCCAGAACACCGCCGCCGCCGTGCTGAACGCCGAGGTGAAGCAGCGCCAGTTCTACGCCACCGCCCGGAAGTACGAGTCCCCCCTGGCCGCCGCCGTCAGCGCCAACCGGGTGCCGCCCCAGGTGTACCACAACCTGGTGGACACGGTGAACGCCAACCTGGACAAGCTCCACCGCTATGTCCGCCTGCGCAAGAAGCTGCTGGGTGTGGACGAGCTGCATATGTACGACGTGTACGCTCCCATGGTGGCGGGCGCGGACAAGAAAATCGGCCTGGAAGAGGCCAAGTCCACCGTGTACGACGCCCTGGCCCCCATGGGCGAGGAGTACCGCGCCATCATCAAGGAAGGCTTCGACAACCGCTGGATGGACGTGTACGAGAACGTGGGCAAGCGCTCCGGCGCGTATATGAACGGCGCGGTGGTCCATCCCTACGTCCTGCTCAACCACAAGGACGACCTGGACAGCATGTTCACCATGGCCCACGAGATGGGCCACGCCGTCCACTCCTACCTCAGCAACAAGACCCAGCCCTCGGTGTACCGGGAGTACGTGATTTTCGTGGCCGAGGTGGCCTCCACCTGCAACGAGGCCCTGCTCATGGAGCACCTGCTGGGACAGACCCGCGACAAGAAGGAGCGGGCCTGGCTCATCAACCACTTCCTGGAGCAGTTCAAGGGCACGCTGTACCGCCAGACCATGTTCGCCGAGTTCGAGCTGAAGCTGGGCGAACTGAACGCCCAGGGCGTCCCCCTGACCGCCGAGCTGCTCAGCGCCGAGTACAAGGCGCTGAACGCCAAGTACTTTGGCCCCGACATGGTCACCGACGACCGCATCGCCCTGGAGTGGGTGCGCATCCCCCACTTCTACTACAACTACTACGTGTACCAGTACTCCACCGGCTACTCCGCCGCCATCGCCCTGTCCCGCCGCATCCTGAAGGAAGGGGCCCCCGCCGTGAAGGACTACCTCCAGTTCCTGTCCGGCGGCTGCTCCAAGGACCCCATCGACCTGCTGAAAGGCGCCGGGGTGGACATGGCCAGCCCCAAGCCCGTCCAGGACGCGCTGGACCTGTTCGGCGAGCTTTTGGACGAAATGGAAGCCCTCATGGCCGACTAAAAACAAGCATACAAAAAGCCCCCGCCGCAAGGTCAGTACCGCTGAGACAAACACACCCCAAAATGGAGGGAGCAGATACCATGAAGAAAGCATCTGGACGGATGATAACGCTGATCCTGGCTCTGATTATGGCCGCGGGCCTGCTGAGTGTACCGGCGTATGCGTCAAACAGCGATTTTACCATTCAAGACACCACTTTGATCAGATACAACGGCGACAGCAGCCATGTGACCGTCCCTGACGGCGTTACTGCCATCAGCAATTCTGCGTTTTCTTTCTGCGAAAGCCTGACCAGCGTTACCATTCCCGACAGTGTCACGTCCATCGGCGATCGTGCGTTCGCGGATTGCTGGAATTTGACCAATGTCACGATCCCCGACAGCGTCACGGAAATTAGCGGGAGCGCATTTGAAGGCACATCGTGGCTTGACAGCTTAGCTCAAGCCGCCGGGGGATTTGCTGTCGTGAATGGAATCCTCCTGAGGTATTATCAGTTCAGCGGCACCGATATTACTATCCCTGACAGCGTTACGAAAATTGGCAGTCAAGCGTTTTCTGGCTGCACAAGCCTGACTAGCGTCACTATTCCCAATAGCGTTACAGAAATTGGTGATTTAGCATTTTATGACTGCGCAAACCTGACCAACGTCACCATTCCTGGCAGCGTCACAAAAGTTGGTAACTTTGCATTCGGGGATACACCATGGTTTGAACGCTTATTGGAAGACTCGGAAGATTTTGTGGTCGCAAACGGCATTCTGTTTTCTTATCAAGGCAGCGGCGGCGATGTCATTATCCCCAACGGTGTCACAATCATTGGCAGTGAGGTGTTCAGGAACGATAGCTCGTCCGTGACCAGCGTTACCATTCCCGACGGTGTCACGGTCATTGGCGATCGTGCGTTCTATGACTGTTGGAATATGACCAGCGCCACGATCCCCGATAGCGTCACGGAAATTGGCAGTGGTGCGTTTTCTGGCTGCACAAGCCTGGCCAGCGTCACCATTCCTGACAGCGTCACAGAAATCGGCTCGGGGGCGTTCATGTACTCAAACCTGACCAGCGTCACCATTCCTGACAGCGTTACAGAAATTGGCGCGGTGACGTTTTACGCCACAAACCTGACCAGCATCACCATCCCTGACAGCGTCACAGAAATCGGCGCGAGGGCGTTCATGTACTGTAGCGACCTGACCAACATCATCATCCCTGACAGTGTCACAGCAATTGGTGAACAGGCATTTGAAAACTGCCCTGATTTAACGATTTGGGGCAATACAGGCAGCTGCGCTGAACGCTATGCCAAAGAAAACGGCATCCCCTTTGTCCCCTTTTTTGTCGTCGAGGACGGTGTGCTGACCAAGTATAATGGAAACAGCGGCGACATCATCATCCCCACCGGCGTGACCAGCATTGGCAGCGGTGTGTTTGCCAATCAAAGCGGTTTGACCAGCGTAGATATGCCCTATACTGTGACCACCATTGGCGACAATGCCTTTTCCGGCTGCGTAAACCTGGCGGCCATAGGTATTCCCGACAGCGTCACCGTAATCGGCCGCAACGCCTTTTCCGGCTGCGCCAGCCTGGCGGACGTAGCGTTCCCTGACAGTGTTACCGCGATTGGCCGCTGTGCGTTTTTTGACTGCGAAAGCCTGACCAGCGTCACCCTTGGGAGCGGGACGAGCACGATCGGAGAGGATGCTTTTTCCGATTGTGTCAGTCTGAAAAATGTAACAGCCCCCAAAGGTGTCAAGATCAACGAGAGCGCTTTTGCCAATACACCTTGGCAAAAGCAGCAGCAGACCAGGCGAACGATACTTACGGTTGTGGGTGTTATGGCCGTGATCGCTGTTGTGGCCGCCGTGGTTTTGGTCATTATGAAGAAAAAGAAAACTGCGTCTGTGGCCCTGGCTTCTGGGTCGTCCGGCAAACCTCAAGCGGCCCCGGCCCAGATGCCCTCACCCAAGGTTGTTCCGCCTGCGGCACCCCCAGCCCAAGCAGCCCCACCCGCAGCGGAGCAAGCCGCCACGCCGAATTTCTGCCCCAACTGCGGGCAGAAGCTGCAAGCGGGCGCAAAGTTTTGTCCTAATTGTGGAAAGGCGTTGAAGTAACTTCATTGGTATGCTCCCCGCGCCCCAGGCCGAGAAAGGAGTGGCGCAGCCTTTCGACTACGCCACTCCTTCCAGACAAAAATACTTCCTTATAGGCCCCCGCCGTAAGGCGGGGGCTTTCGCTGTTTGCGTTTGAGGACTCAGCCCTTGGCGGGCACGTTCTTGGTGGCCACGATGTCCACCCCGGTGCCGCACACATCGGGCACCACCACCTGGCCGATGGACACGGGGGCGTCCAGCTCGATGCCCTGGAGGGCCTTCACGCAGTCGAAGATCTTCCCCTTGGGGATGTCGCTGGCGGTCTTGACGGAGGCCATGGCCAGGGTGCCGCCCTTCACCTTCACCGTGCTGGTGACGATGCGGGTGGGGTTGGTCAGCTCCTTTTTCGCGTAAGCCTCGCCCCGGGGGCAGGTGTTGCCGGACACGGACTTGACCTCGCCGTTCTCCATGGTCACGGTGAGCGGGCAGCCCAGCGGGCAGTTGATACAGATCAGATTCTTCTCTTCCATCTCTTACGCCTCCTCCAGGGTCACGGTGATGC
>JAAVHY010000040.1 GCA_014799485.1 Clostridiales bacterium
AAGCCGTACATCCGCTGCCGCTTGTCCTCCCCCACGGCGAAGGTGGACACCGGGGTACGCCCCGGCGGCAGCTCGTCCATGACGGACACGTCCAGGTCGCCGTAGATGATGAGGGCCAGCGTCCGGGGGATGGGGGTGGCGGACATCACCAAAATGTGGGGCCGGGCCTCCCCGCCCTTCTCCGCCAGCGCCGAGCGCTGGGCCACGCCGAAGCGGTGCTGCTCGTCGGCGATGACCAGCCCCAGGTCATGGTACTCCACCCCTTCGGAGAACAGGGCGTGGGTGCCCACGATGAGGTCGATCTCCCCCGCCGCCAGCGCAGACAGCAGGGCCTTTTTCTCCCTCCCCTTCACCGAAGCGGTGAGCAGGGCCACCCGCGCCCCGGCGGGGGAAAGCAGGGCCTCCAGGGTGCGGGCGTGCTGCTCCGCCAGCAGCTCGGTGGGGGCCATCAGGGCGCACTGCACCCCGTTTTTCGCCGCCGTCCACGCCCCGAAGGCGGCCACCGCCGTCTTGCCCGAGCCCACGTCCCCCTGCACCAGCCGGTTCATGGCGCGGCCCGAGCGCAGGTCGGCGGCGATGTCGTCCATGGCACGGCGCTGGGCGCCCGTAGGCGCGAAGGGCAGCAGGGCGGCAAACTCCCCCGGCTCCCCTGCCAGCGCCCGGCCCGAGCCGGCGCGGCGCCGGTCCTTCAATTGCGCCAGGCCGCAGGTGAGGACGAACAGCTCCTCGAACACCAGCCGCCGCCGGGCGATGGCCAGCTCCTCAAAGGAGGCGGGATAGTGGATGTTCTTCCGGGCAAACTGGGTCTGGCATAATTGGTGGGCCTTCCGCACCTGGGCGGGCAGCGCCTCCGGCAGCCCGTCCAGGCACTCGTCCACCGCCCGCCGGGTGAGCCCCGCCAGCAGGTTGTTGGAGATCCCCGCCGTCAGGGGGTACACCGGCAGGATGAGCCCCGTGAACCGCCCCGCCCCCTCCCGCTCGAAGGCCGGGTTGGTCATGGCGAAGCCGCGGCCCCGGCGCTCCACCGTGCCGTAGAACACATAGCTCTCCCCGGGGCGCAGGGCGTCTTTGATGTAGCTCTGGTTGAAAAAGGTGAGCTCCAGCGTCCCGGTGTGGTCCACCGCCCTGGCCTTGACCAGCTCCAGCCCCTTCCGGACGCGGCTGAGCCGGGGCGTCTCCGCCACCATGGCCGCCACGCAGCAGGGCCGGTCCTCGGGCGCGTCCCGCAGGGCATGGCACTCCCGCCGGTCCTCGTACCGCTGGGGCAGGTGGTCCAGCGTGTCCCCCAGGGTGCGCAGGCCCAGCTTCTCCAGTTTTTTCGCCCTGGCCGGGCCTATCCCCGGCAGGTCGGTCAGGGGGGTATCGCGTGTCAGCGGCATCTGTCAATCACCTCCGGGCGGCTCTGGGAAACCCCGCGGCTCCCATTTCCCTTTGCCGTATAGTTTACCACACTCTTCCCGTCAAAAACAATCCCCGGGGGATTTTTCCCCTCTCATGGTATAAATTGTACCGCCTCCGTCCACAATAGGGCCGGAGGTGTTACTATGAACAGCAAACGAACATGGATCGAAAAGTTCAGCGATTTTGTCTCGGGAAAGGGTTTCTATCTTGTAGTGCTCATCTGCGTGGCCGCCATCGCCCTGTCCGGCTACTATCTGGTGCGGGGCGTGCGCAGCGGCCTGGACGACGTCCTTGACCAGCCGGTGACCGGCTCCGCCGCCATCGTGGACACGCCTACCGCCATCCCGACGGCCCGGCCCACTGATCCCCCCGCCGCCAGCTCCGCCCGGATCACGGCGCCCCCGTCGCCCTCTCCTGCCCCCACGCCCTCTGCCCAGCCTGCCCCCTCGGCGGCCCCCTCTGCCGAGCCCGCGCCCAGCCGTGCCCCCGCCCCCCTGGTCTTTACATGGCCGGTGAAGGGCACCGTCATCGCCGACCTGTCGGTGGAGACGCTGGCCTATAGCGAGACCATGGGCGACTGGCGCACCCATGAGGGGATCGACATCGCCGCCCCTCTGGGCACCCAGGTGCTGTGTGCCGCCAACGGCACGGTGTCCAAGCTGGAGCAGGACGACCTGCTGGGCACCGTCGTGGAGATCGACCACGGCCAGGGTCTGGTGAGCCGGTACGGCAACCTGGCCGCCGTGCCCACCGTGTCCGTGGGGGACGAGGTGGCCACCGGGGCCGTCATCGGCTCGGTGGGGGACACCGCCGCCTCTGAGAGCGCCCGGCAGTCCCATCTCCACTACGCCCTGCTGAAAGAGGGCTATCCCGTGGATCCCGCCGACTACCTGCCGGCGCAGTAACACAGCAAAAATCCCGGTTCCGACCTGGAACCGGGATTTCTTGCGATACGCTGATTTGTCACGCGCGCCCTCGCCCCCGGGCGCTCCGCGCTTCTCTTACAGCTGAAGGGAGGGCGCGGAGTAGACCCGGCCCGCCAGCTCCCTGTTGAGCATATACAGGCCCTTGGCGTCGCCGCCGAACAGCTCCATCTTGGTGATCAGGTCGGAGGAATTCTTCTCCTCCTCGCCCTGCTCCTTCACGAACCAATCCAGGAACTGCACCGTGCGGAAGTCCTTGACCTCCTGGGCGGCGGCGTAGATGGCGTTGATCAGGCTGGTGACGTACTGCTCGTGCTCATGGGCGGCGTTCAGGGGATCGGCCAGCGCCTTGAACTCCTTGTCCGGCTTGGCGATGGCGCCCAGGGTGACGGTCTGGCCGTTGTTGTGCAGGTACTTGTAGATGAGCATGGCGTGATCCTGCTCCTCCTTGGCCTGGATCTCGTACCAGTTGGCAAAGCCGTCCAGCCCCTTGGAGGCGTAGAAGTTGGCCATGTCCAGATACAAATAGGCGGAGTACAGCTCCTTGTTGACCTGGTCGTTCAGCAGCTCGGAAACCTTTTTATCCATTGTCAAAACACTCCTTATTTCAGATATGTGTCCCGCGGCGCTTTCAAGGGAGAGTATAGCATATTTTTCCCCGCTGTCAACTGTTTTCCACCGCCGCCGCCAGCGCCTCGCCCACCCGCCGGGCGATGTCCTTCAGCGCCCCGGCGGACACCTTGCGCACCGCCCGGTCATAGGTGTACAGGCCGTTGGTCTCCCCCTCCACGTCGCTGAGCTGGGTGTAGACGCACCCGCACAATCCATTGGGGATGGAGGGCAGCACCATGTCGTCATACAGGGCCTGGATGCGCCCGGTGAGCTCCCCCTCGGTCTCGGAGCGCTCGCCGTAGCCGTAATTGCGCCGCTCCCGGGTGACGTGGCCCTCCACCCGGCGGGAGAAGCCGCCGCACTCGCTGAGGAAGAGGAACTTCCCGGGCCGGTCCCCCTCCAGCACCCGGCTGTTGAAGTAGACGTGCTCGCTCTGCGCGTCGCTCTCGTTTTGGGCGAACCAGCCCGAGGTGCTGATGAAAAACCGGGTGGGGTCGGCGGGCTTGAGCAGGCGGTAAATGCGGTCGGAGTCGTACTGGCCCCAGCCCTCGTTGAAAATCGTCCAGCCCACGATGCAGGGGTGGTTTTGCAGGTGGGCCACGGTGTCCAGGCAGTGGCGCTCGAAGAACGCCTTGCGCTGCTCACTGCCGCCCACGCCCAAATCGTTGCGCTTTTTGTAGCCCAAAGTGGGCAGGACGGTGTCCCGGACATAGCGGTATTCCCCGGAGTTCACCATATCCTGCACCACCAGCATCCCCAGCCGGTCGCAGGCGTAATAAAACGCCTCCGGCTCCACCTTGATGTGCTTGCGCAGGGTATTGAAGCCCAGCTCCTTCATCCGCAGCACGTCCCGCTCGTACTCCTCCGGCTCGTAGGGGAGGAACAGGCCGTCCCGGAAATACCCCTGGTCCAGCACGCCGTGGAGGAAGATGGGTTCCCCGTTCAGGCACAGCCGGGTGCGGCCGTCGATTTCCCGTGTGGTCACGGTGCGCAGGGCGAAATAGCTCTCCACCTCGTCCGCCGCGGTGGCGACGGTCACGGAGTACAGGTACGGGTCGTCAGGCGTCCACAGGTGGGGCTCCGGGATGTCCAGCCGGAGGGGTTCCCCGCTCCTTCCCGCGGCGGTGAGCACCTGCCCGTTCCCCAGGGGCACCGCCAGGTTGTACGGCTCCCCGCCCGCGTCCACTTCCACGGTGACGCCGGTCAGATCCGGGGTGACGCGGACAGACGCCACCGCCCCCCGCTGGGGGACGGCCTCCATCCATACGCTCTGCCAGATGCCGGACACCGGGGTGTACCACATCCCGTGGGGGCGCTTGTGCTGCTTGCCGTAGGGGTAGTCGTGGGACAGGGCGTCCACCGCCTTGACCTCCAGCCGGTTCTCCCCCGGGCGCAGCGCCTCCGTCACGTCAGCGGAGAAGGGCAGATAGCCCCCCTCGTGGCGGATGACCTCCACACCGTTCACCCGCGCCTCCGCCACCTGGTCCACCGCGCCGAAGTGGAGCAGCACCCGGTGTCCGGGCCGCGCGAACCCGTCCGGCAGGGTGAAATCCGTCCCGTACCGCAGCACGTCCCCCACGTCCCCCTCCCAGCCGGACAGGGGGGCCTGGGGCGGCCAGGGCACGTTGATGGGCCTGCCGTCCAGCGTCCAGCCCTCGTTCAACGGCAAAAAGCTGTCCCGCCGGAGCTGGGGGCGGGGATAGTATCGGTTCCAGCCGCTGTGTTCCATGCCATTCGCTCCCTTTTGATTGATTCAGATGGTTTATCATATCACTCCCCACAGGGAAACGCAACCGATTCTTTGGAAGTTTCGTCGGAGAGGCAAAATATCCCCCTCCCTTTTTTGTGCAAAACACAGTGATTTTCGTTGACAAACCGGCCCCGCCATGATACATTTGAATGAGTGGATAATGATTCCTATTATCGCTGTTTCACACTACTCAAAGGAGGTCACTCTATGTTGTTCCAGACCACGCAGGCCCACGAGGAGCTGCGCGCCAAGATCCGCGCCTTCGCCGAGGCGGAGGTGAAGCCCAACGCCATCCTCATGGACCAGGAGAGCAAATTTCCCGCCGAGGCCATCAAAAAGCTGGCCGAAATGGGGCTGATGGGCATCCCCTATCCCAAGGAGTACGGCGGCGCGGGGCTCGACGTGATGAGCTACGCCATCGCCGTGGAGGAGCTGTCCCGGGTGGACGGCGGCACGGGCGTCATCCTGTCCGCCCATGTGTCCCTGGGCACCTGGCCCATCTTTGCTTTCGGCACCGAGGAGCAGAAGCAGAAGTACCTGGTCCCGTTGGCCAAGGGCGAGAAGATCGGCGCCTTCGGCCTGACCGAGCCCAACGCCGGCTCCGACGCGGGCGGCACCGAGACCACCGCCATCGATAAGGGCGACCACTGGCTGCTCAACGGCCAGAAGATCTTCATCACCAACGGCGGCGTGGCGGACACCTACGTGGTCTTTGCCGTCACCACCCCCGACATCGGCACCCGGGGCATCTCCGCCTTCATCGTGGAAAAGGGCTGGAAGGGCTTTACCTTCGAGCCCCACTACGACAAAATGGGCATCCGCTCCTCCGAGACCTGCCAGCTCAACTTCGACGACGTGAAGGTGCCCAAGGAGAACCTGCTGGGCAAGGAGGGCCAGGGCTTCAAGATCGCCATGGCCACCCTGGACGGCGGGCGCATCGGCATCGCCTCCCAGGCCCTGGGCATTGCCCAGGGGGCCTACGAGTCCGCCGTGGAGTACGCCAAGGAGCGCGTCCAGTTCGGCAAGCCCATCGGCTTCAACCAGGCCCTCACCTTCAAGCTGGCCGACATGGCCACCAAGCTGAAGTGCGCCCGGATGCTGGTCTACTCCGCCGCCGAGAAGAAGGAACACCACGAGCCCTACAGCGTGGACGCCGCCATGGCCAAGCTGTACGCCTCCGAGACCGCCCTGGAGGTCGTCAACGACGCGGTGCAGATCTACGGCGGCACCGGCTTCCTCAAGGGCATGGACGTGGAGCGGATGTACCGCGACGCCAAGATCACCACCATCTACGAGGGCACCAGCGAGGTGCAGCGCATGGTCATCGGCGCGTCCATCATGGGCAAGCCCCCCAAGAGCGCGGGCGGCTCCTCCAGCGTGGCCAAGAAGCCCGCCCCCATCACCGGGGTGCGCAAGGGCATGATCCTCAAAGAGGGCGGTGCCAAGGAGCGGGTGGACGCCCTGGTGGCCGCGCTGAAGAAGGACGGCTACGACTTCTCCGTGGGCATCCCCATCGACACCCCCATCGCCCAGGCGGAGCGGGTGGTGTCCGCCGGCCAGGGCATCGGCTCCAAGGAGAACATGAAGCTCATTGAGGACCTGGCGAAAGCCGCCGGCGCGGCCATCGGCTCCAGCCGTCCCGTGGCCGAGACCCACAAGTTCGTCCCCCTCAACCGCTACGTGGGCATGTCCGGCCAGAAGTTCAAGGGCAACCTGTATATCGCCTGCGGCATCTCCGGCGCGGTCCAGCACCTGAAGGGCATCAAGGACGCCTCCACCATCGTGGCCATCAACAAGAGCTCCAACGCCCCCATCTTCAAGAACTGCGACTACGGCATCGTGGGCGATGTGAACGAGATCCTGCCCCTGCTGGCCGAGGCCCTGGGTCTGGAGGAAAAGCAGCCCGCGCCTCCCATGGTGAAGATGAAGCGGCCCCCCGCCCCCAAGCCCGAGCCCATCGGCAAGCGCTACGTGTGCATGGGCTGCGGCTACGAGTACGTCCCCGAGCTGGGCGACCCGGACGGCGACGTGGCCCCCGGCACCCTGTTCGAGAACCTGCCCGAGGGCTGGGCCTGCCCCGAGTGCGCCGAGACCCGGGACAAGTTCATCGAAGCATAATTTTTACAAGGAGGATCATCGACTATGTACTGTGTCCGCACTGTCACCGATAACCTGTACTGGGTGGGCGCCAACGACCACCGCACCCATCTGTTTGAGAACATCCATCCCATCCCCCGGGGCGTGAGCTACAACGCCTACCTGCTGATGGACAAGTCCACCGTCCTGTTCGACACCGTGGACTGGTCCGTCTGCCGCCAGCTCATCGAGAACCTGGACCACCTGCTGGGCGACCGGCCCCTGGACTATCTGGTCATCAACCACATGGAGCCCGACCACGGCGCGTCCATCGAGGAGATCCTGATCCGCTGGCCCAACGTGAAGATCATTTCCACCGCCAAGGCCTTCATGCTCATGCGGCAGTTCGGCTTCACCGTGGACAACCAGGAGCAGATCGAGGTCAAGGAAGGGGACACCTACTGCTTCGGCGACCACACCGTCACCTTCATCGCCGCCCCCATGGTCCACTGGCCCGAGGCCATGGTCACCTTTGACACCACCAACGGCGTGCTCTTCTCCGCCGACGCCTTTGGCTCCTTCATCGCCCTGGACGGCAAGCTCTTCGCCGACGAGGTGAACTTCGACCGGGACTGGATCGACGAGGCCCGCCGTTACCTCACCAATATCGTGGGCAAGTACGGCCCCCAGGTGCAGGCACTGCTGAAAAAGGCCGCCGGCATCCTGGACCAGATCAAGTATATCTGCCCCCTCCACGGCCCCGTGTGGCGTGAAAACCTGCTGTACTTCGTGGACAAGTACGACAAGTGGAGCAAGTACCAGCCCGAGGAGCAGGGCGTGATGATCGCCTACGCCTCCATGTACGGCAACACCGAGGGCGCCGCCCAGGCCCTGGCCGCCAAGCTGGTGGAAAAGGGCTGCGCCAACGTGTGGGTGTACGACGTGTCCAACACCCACGTCTCCCAGCTGGTGAGCGAGGCCTTCCGCCTCAGCCACCTGGTGTTCGCCTCCGTCACCTACAACCTGGGCATCTACCCCGTGATGCACGACTTCCTCATGCACCTCAAGGCCCTCAACTTCCAGAACCGCACCTGCGCCATCATCGAGAACGGCTCCTGGGCCGTCAAGTCCGGCGATCTGATGCAGAAGTTCCTGGAGGACGAGATGAAGAACATGACCGTGCTGGGCGACCGGCTCAGCCTGGCCTCCGCCCTCCATCCCGACAAGGCGTCCGAGCTGGACGCCCTGGCCGACGCCATCATCGAGTCCATGGCGAAGGAGTAAGCCCCATATGCAGGAAAAGGCCCCGGGACAATGTCCCGGGGCCTTTTTAGCAGGCTTTTACTGATTGGGGACCAGCCTTACTCCGTCAGTTCCGCACTGTAGAATTCAGCCAGCACCTCGTGGCAGTTGAGCACGGCCTCGTCCTCATCCCCCTTCAGGGTGGTGAGTTCGGGCATGACCATGTCGCTGTACACCGCGAAATTGGCCAGGATGTCCCGCACGAAGGCCACCGTGACCAGCTCATCGGGGTCAAAGCCGTCATCGGGGATGATCTCGATGGAGTGGGCCCAGCTGATGGCCGGGGCGTACTCATGATCCCCAACCACCTCGACCTCGGGCTCACCCTCGTGCCGCCACAGGTAGTCGACGAACTCGCCGCAGGTCACCGGCCCTTCAGCCAGAGGCACGGTAGGATCGTCGATCTCAATGGTCGGCTCGTCAGAAACGTACAGCGAAGGATCGGTGGGAACGACCACCACGGGCGCGGGCTCCAGGGCGGGGATCTCCTGAATTTCATGCCCGTCGCAGCCCTCGGCCCGGCAGAAGCGCTCCTGAGCACCGGGGACGCCGATCTCGGCCTCGCTGATGGTCATCCACTCGGTCCAGATATGGTCAGAGTGATCGACCACGCTGTAGGTGCCGTCCTCGTTCGCCAGGAAGGCATAGCCCTCCGCGAGGTACTCGTCACCGAGCAGCTCGGAGAACGTGCCGCCGGTAAGGCTGGTCGAAGACTTGTCGCCCTCATTCTTCACGGTCACGTCGCCCTTGATGGTGCCGCCGCTCATCGTGAAGGAGCCGTTGCCCTGGCTGGACGAGCCATGCACCTGCACGCCGTCAACCCTGCCGTCATTGGCGCTGTTGCCGCTGATCTCGCCGCCGGTCATGGTGAAGCTGCCCTGATGGACACCCACGCCGCCGCCGCTGCCGCCGTTTCCGGCAGTGTTGCCGCTGATCTTGCCGTCGGTCATCGTGAAGGAGGCACCTTCCTTGACCCAGACGCCGCCGCCACCGCCGCCAGAGCTGGCGGAGGTGTTGCCGCTGACCTCGCCGCCGTTCATCTCAACGGAGGCGTTGTCCGACCTCGCGCCAACGCCGCCGCCGTTCTGTTGGGCCTCGTTGTCGCTGACCTTGCCGCCGTTTATGGTGGCACTGCCGTTGGTCACGTACACGCCGCCGCCGTTTGCGGCGGTGTTCCCGCTGATCTCGCCGCCGTTCATGGTGAAGCTGCCGCCGCCGGCCACACTCACGCCGCCGCCGCCAGCAGTGATGCCGGTGTTGCCGGACTCATTGCCGCTGACCTTGCCGCCGTTCATGGTGAAGCTGCCGCCGTCCACATTCACGCCGCCGCCGTTATGTCCGGTAGCGTTGCCCGTGATGGAGCCGCTTTCCAGCGTGAGGTTGCCGCCGTTGGTGACCTTGACGCCGCTGTCCCAGCCGCCGGTGATCTTGCCGGTGGCTTCGCTGCTGGTGTCCTTGATGGTCAGGCTGCCTTCCACCTGGACGGTGGAATGGACGCCGTTCCTATTCGCCGCGACACCATCGCGCCCGTAGTCAACGCTGTTGCCGTTGAGATCCAGGGTGACGTTTTTGTCGGTCCCGACCTTGAGGCCCTCTTCGCCCGCTTCGCGCTTAACGTCCTCGTGGAGCTTGACGGTATCGGTATCCTTATCGTAGCCGATCCTGTCATTACCTTCGTCATCACGCAGGGAGGTCTTATTGTCGATCACGTTCTGGAGGTCCGTAAACGACGCCGCGAAAGACGGGGCCACAAGGCTGACGCACAGGGCCAGCGAGGTGAATACGGCGAAGCCGCGCTTGCCAAATAATTTGTGCATTTTCATGTTCCTCTTTCCTTTCTTTGCATTGCTCGGACGCAAAGAAGTCCGGTAATCGAACGAGCATAGGGCATTCGCCCCTTAGCCTCTGATTTTGCGTCCCGCGGTTTCCCGCGGTTTGCCATGCAACCGAACGAGCGTGGCCCGGTCTCCCGTGCCGACGCCTCTGGCTTTGCGTCCCATTGTTTCCAATGGTTTGCCAAAATCGCAACCCGGCGAACATAGCATCGGAAAGGTTTCCGCTGCGGTAGTCCCGTAGCTTTGCGTCCCACAGTTTCCTGTGGTTTGCCAAATGCGCCTTGCTGGTTCCCCGCCGCCTTAGGCGCGTTCGGCGGCGGGCCGCTCTCAGAGCAGATCGTTTTCCATTTGCATTCCCCCATTTCTCAGTAAAAGCCGCTGTTCGTGCTGGTAACAACACGAACAAACACCTATCAAATAGGTGTTTCCACTTACATTATATACCACCCGCAGGGGAAAAGCAACAGAAACCAGAAAAAATATTTTGACGATTCCGGCATATTGACCACGCCGCAGGCCGACCCCGTCTTTGCGGAACCGGCCGGCGCCTCGGAGATCCGCACGGATAAAATGCTGGGCGGCGGAGATTTTTCTGGGCGCAAAAGAAGCGCGGCCCTCTGGCCGCGCTTCTTTCAGAGCCTCTTAAATTCCTGGGGCCGCTCAGCTCTCCATGTGGCGGCCCAAAAACCCGGCCACCGTCTGGGCCAGCTTCAGCTCCACCTCGCCCAAGGCGGGGGCGTCGCCGTCGGACACGAAGGCCACGCAGCCCAGCACGTCCCCCTCCGACAAAATGGGCACGGCGATAAGCACCCTATACTTGTCGCTGCCGTCGCACAGGGGCAGGTTCTGCTCGGCCTGGACGCTCCGGCGCTCTTCCATCAGCTGTTCCACCTGGGGGGCCACCCGTTTGTCCACCACCTCCCGGCGGGGGACGCCGCCGGCGGCGATGACGCTGTCCCGGTCGGTGATGACGGCGGGCAGGCCCGCCACCCGGCTGATGGTGTCGCACAGCTGTGCGGCGAAGTCAGAGACGTCGCCCAATTGGGAGTATTTTTTGAAAATGACGCCGCCTTCCCGGTCGGTGTAGATCTCCAAGGGGTCGCCGTCGCTGATAACACGGACACTGAAAACCTTATTGTGATGCTTGTCGCTCTCCTGGACGATCTCGATTTCGTAGGGGCGGGGATTCACGGGGGCCATGGCAGCCACGGCCTCGGGCTTCTCCTCGGGGATGGTTCCGCTTTGCAGGATGCTGTCCACGTCCGCCTGGAGCTGGATGTCCAGGTGATCCTCGTACACCACGATTTTCCGGATGATGAGCTCCAGGTCGGCCCGCTCCAGCTTTTCCTTGTTCAGAATGTCGTCGAATACCTCCATGGCGGTTTTTGCCGCCCGGTTCACCCGGATGATGGTGTTGCGCTTGTCCGCCGTCATGGCGATCTGGTTTTGCAGGCCCTCTATCCGGCGCAGAAGGTCGCTTTCCAGCTCGTCGTAGGTCTCCTCCAGCGTCTCCTCCCGATCGGGATGCTTCATGATGTCCCGGATGCGCTGGCGCTTGGTGGCCTTCAGCTCCTCCTGGAGATCAGCCAGCACCGCTTCCAGGTTGGCGGC
>JAAVHY010000041.1 GCA_014799485.1 Clostridiales bacterium
AGACGCTCTTTCTTATAGGGTGAATCGGACGGCGTGCGCCTCCGGGCGGGCGGGGTCCAGCAGAAGGATCTCCCGCTTTTTGTCCATGGCGTAGTTGAGGGTGTACTGGGTGCCCCCGGGCGTACCGTTGAACACGGCCAGCACGGCGGTGGAACGGTCCACCATATAGCGGTCCCGGCGGTGCATGCAATAGCGGTCATAGTGCTGCTGCACCACCGTCTCCAAGTCGCAGCGGTCCAAAATATCCCGCCAGCGGCGGCGCAGGGGATCGGGCCAGCGGTCGGCCTGGGTGGGGCAGGGGACCGCGCCCTCTATGGTCACCTCGGGATATTTCTCCCGCAGCGCCAGAGCCGCCTCGGCAAAATAGAGGTCGCAGCCCATGGCCATGCCGGAGATGAAATGCCGGAATCCCCGGCGGTACAGTGCCTCCAGCTCCCGGGCCAGACTGCGCTTGGCGGCGGAGCAGCGGGCATCCCCCTCGTCCAGCCCCCAGGGCAGTTTATCCGGCCGGTGGCCGGTGAAGCAGCAGGTTTGATGTTCCACGTAAGCCACAGGGCGTCCTCCTCTCTGCAAGTCTGGTACGATTGTACTATACGAGGCCAAAGACGTCAAGTAAAATTAAACATTAGTTTCAATAAGTTTGGCAGAACGCGGCAAAAAATGGGCTTGCATTTTCTGAAGGTATGGCTTATAATATGGGCGAAACAAGTGAACAAATTGTCTTCAGGGCGGGGTGAAATTCCCCACTGGCGGTAAGGGTCCTGACCCAAGTCCGCGACCCGCGAAAGCGGTTGACCCGGTGAAATTCCGGGACCAACGGTATAGTCCGGATGGAAGAAGACGCGTGACCCTCCCAAGGTAGTGTCGCGCCTGGAAGACAGTCTTTTCAGGCGTTTCAGACTATTTTAGGAGGTTTTTGTTATGTTGGAAAATCTGTCAAAGCTGTGGGCGGCGGTGCAGGAGAACGTGATGTATCTCCTGGTGTTCCTGCTCATATTCGTGGCCATCTTCGCCGTGGCCACGGCGCTGGAAAGGCTGTGGCTCAAGCCGGAGCGGCAGTCCCCGGCCCGCCGGACGGCCTACGTTGGCATATTCGCCGCTATCGCCGCTGTGCTGGTGTACTTCGAGTTCGCGCTGCCCTTCGCCCCTCAGTTCTATGAGCTGGACTTCAGCCTGGTGCCGGTGCTGATCTGCTCGTTCTCCCTGGGCCCGGTGGCCGGGGTGGTGTGCGAGCTGGTGAAGGAGATCCTGAAGCTGCTGCTGAAGGGGACCACCACCGCCTTCGTGGGCGATTTGTCCAACTTCGTGAACGGCTGCGCTTTCATCCTGCCCGCGTCGGTGATCTACTTCGCGAAGAAGTCCAGGAAGAGCGCGGTGATCGGTATGGGTGTGGGCACCGTTGTACTGACGGTGTTCGGCAGTGTTTTCAATGCCGTTTATCTGCTGCCTGCCTTTTCCGCGCTGTACGGGATGCCGTTGGATACCATCGTGGGGATGGGGACCAAGGTCAATCCCTCTATCACCAGCGTGACCACCCTGGTGATGTTCGCCGTGGTGCCGTTCAATCTGCTCAAAGGTACATTGGTGTCACTGATCACATTTTTCCTCTACAAGCACATCGAGCGTCTGCTTCGGATGAAATAAGATAGCGCCCCTCCGGCATGCCGGAGGGGCGCTTTTCGTCACAGCGATTTCAGAAAATCATACAGCAGGTGCAGGGGGACAAACCCAGCCGCGAAGCTGGCGAGGTTGGCCAGCAGGGCGTAACCAACGCGCCGGCGGCGGCCGTGCTCCTGGAGGAGCGCGGCGTAGAGCGCGGCCTCCACGGCCCAGATGATGGCCTCTGGGATGATCATCAGAAGGAAATAGTTCAGGAAGTGCCAGCCGGACATGGTGAGGGTCGCCCCCACAGCCAGGTGCAGGCCGGTTTGCGTGATGATGTTGACCACCACAAATACCAGCCAGCTGTGCTTTTCCCGGAAGCCGAACAGCCAGAAGACCAGCCCCTCGATCATGAGGGTGGGGATCAGGGTGGACGCCAGCCGGACAAAAAAGCGCAAAACCGGCGGCGTGGCATCCCGCACGGTGTTGGCCTCCCAGTCGTAGACGATGTGGCTGACGAACTGCCGGGTGTAGGCCGATTCCGCCACCTTTGCCTCGTCCGCCGTGGCCGCTGCCACCCGGAAGGTTTCAGGCAGACCCACGTAGCTGAACCGCCACGTCCCGTCCTCCTGGGGGCGCAGGTCGCCAAACACAGGGGGACTGCCGGACGCGCCGGTGGAGTAGGCCAGCACCCAGCCGTCCCCTTCTAAGGAACGCAGGTTTTCCAGGATAACGGGGTCACGTTCCTCTACATGGTTGGGATAGGGGTATTCTGTAGGCTTGCCTCTGGTCAGCAGGTCGAGGTAGAGCTCCCCCTCCGGGGCGTTGACCACGGTGATGGTCAGCTCCGGCTTGGGGCCGAGGTCAGCGTAGGCAGTGGGGATCAGGAACAGGACGCACAAAAGCAGGGGCAGGATGGCGCGGGCAAGAGATGTGGATTTCCGTTTCATTTTGACCTCCTTTTCCGTAAAATGTATCCTCCATGCGGGGGCGCAAAACCCCGCATGAAACAGTTTACCATGTCAAAGGATCAAAAGCAAGTAAGCTGCCGGCCCGCCCTGGTCAATTTCAACATAGAAACAACTTTGGAATGAAAGCTTCGGTCAATTTTCACAAAACACATGGACAAAAGAATAGAGGTATGTTAAAATTATTTTAATTGCGGAAGATAACGATATTTATCTTCGGAAGATAGAGAGGTGGGGGCGTGACGCGCCTGAGAGAGAAGCGGCTGTTTTTGCTGGACATGGACGGCACCATTTACCTGGATCAGACCCTGTTCCCGGGCACCATCCCGTTTTTGGAGGCGGTCCGGGCGGCGGGCGGGCGATACCTTTTCCTTACCAACAACTCGTCAAGATCGGTGGACGCGTATATCGCCAAGCTTGCCGGCATGGGGATCAGAGCCGTGAGGGACGATTTTCTCACCTCGGTGGATGCCCTCATCGCCGATCTGGCCCAGCGTCCCCCATATCGGAAGTGCTACGCCTTTGGCACCCGTACCTTCCGCCAGCAGTTGACGGAAGCGGGTATACCCGTCACGGACCGTTTGGAGGAGGACGTGGATTGCCTGCTCATCGGTTTCGACACCGAGCTGACCTTTCAGAAGCTGGAAGACGCCTGCATCCTGCTGAACCGGGGGGTGGATTTCATCGCCGCCAACCCGGACTGGGTGTGCCCCACCTGGTACGGCTCGGTGCCTGACTGCGGCAGCGTGTGTGAGATGCTGTTCCGGGCCACCGGCCGCAGGCCCCGGGTCATTGGGAAGCCCCAGCCCGCCATGGCGCGGCTTGCTTTGGCGCGGACCGGATTTCCCGCCGAGGCGGCGGTGATGGTGGGGGACCGGCTGTACACCGACATCGCCAGCGGCGTCAACGCCGGGATCGACACCGCTTTTGTCCTGTCCGGCGAGGGTACTCTGGCCGACCTGGAGACCAGTGAGATAAAGCCTACCTGGATATTTGACGATATCGCCGCCCTCCATCGGGCGTGGGATTCTGACTGCAGCGGAGCTATTTAAGAGAGAAGAGGAGAAACAAACATGAACGAGATGAAGCTGAATAACAAACGCACCATCCTGGTGGGCCTGGCATTCCTGTCCATCTGCTCCTTCTGGCAGATGTACGACAACCTGGTCCCCCTCATCCTGAAGGGGACCTTCAACCTGGACGAGTCACTTACCGGCGCGATCATGGCGGCGGACAATATCCTGGCCCTGTTCCTGCTGCCCCTGTTCGGCGGGCTGTCCGACAAGTGCAAACCGGGCAAGCTGGGCCGCCGCACCCCGTTCATCCTGGCGGGCACCGCCGGGGCGGTGATCCTGATGAACCTGCTGCCCATGCTGGACAACAGCTATTTCCAGCAGGCCGCGCCCTTTAAGCTGGTGTCCTTCATCATCGTGCTGGGGCTGCTGCTCATCTCTATGGGTACCTACCGCTCTCCCGCCGTGGCCCTGATGCCCGACGTGACCCCCAAGCCCCTGCGCTCCAAGGCCAACGCCATCATCAACCTGATGGGCGCCGTGGGCGGCGTGCTCTATCTGGGCGTCAGCGTGATCCTGTATCCGGCTGAAAAGACCCGGGGGATGGTCCATGTAAATTATCAGCCCCTGTTTATCATCGTGTCCTCCATCATGGTGCTGGCGGTGGCGGCGATGCTGTTCACCATCCGGGAGCCCAAACTGGTGGAGGAAAACCGGGCGCTGGAGAAAAAGCACCCGGAGTGGAATCTTGCCGAGGACGACGGCAGCGGCAGCGAGGTGCTGCCGAAGCCGGTCAAGAAAAGCCTCATTTTCCTGCTGGCCTCCATAGCCCTGTGGTACGCGGGATATAACGGCGTGACCACCTGGTTCTCAACTTACGTGTCCGAAGTGATGGGGGAGGGCATCGGCGGCACCAATACCTGCCTTATGGTGGCCACCGTAGGCGCCATCGTGTCCTATATCCCCATCGGCGTACTGGCTTCCAAGGTGGGCCGTAAGCGCACCATCCAGGCCGGCGTGATCCTGCTGGCGGCCTGCTTCCTGGCGGGCTACCTGATGACTGCCCACTCCTCCACCATTACGCCGCTGATGTATGTGGCCTTCGCCCTGGTGGGCCTGGCCTGGGCGGCCATCAATGTCAATTCCCTTCCCATGGTGGTGGAGATGTGCAAGGGGTCCGACGTGGGCAAATTCACCGGCTACTACTACACCGCGTCCATGACCGCCCAGGTAATCACCCCGGTGCTGGCGGGCACGTTGATGAAGGAGATCAGCTATCAGATCCTGTTCCCCTATGCCGCGTTTTTCGTGGCCATGAGCTTTGTCACCATGCTGTTCGTCCGTCACGGCGACAGCAAAGCGGAGGTCAAGACCGGCCTTGACGCTTTTGAGGATATGGACGACTAAAGCAGTGCGCCGCAGATAGAGGAGATTTTCGTATGAAAATGATCACAAAGGCCGGGCTGGGCTGCCTGGGCGGCATGGCCGCCTGGTGCCTGCTGGTCAAGCCCCGGCGGAACCAGCCGGGGTGGGAGAAGCTGGAGGGCGTCAAGTACGCCCACCGGGGGCTCCACGACGCCGCCCGGGGCGTGCCGGAAAACTCCATGGCGGCGTTCCGCCGGGCCGTCGAGCACGGCTTTGGCGCGGAGCTTGACGTCCACCTCATGGCGGACGGGAATCTGGCGGTGGTGCATGACAGCGACCTCACCCGGGTATGCGGCAAACAGGCGCAGATCGAGGATCTCACCGCCGAAGACTTGGCGGCATACCCTTTGATGGGGACAGGGGAGACCATCCCCCTCTTTGGTGAGGTGCTGGAGCTGTTCGAGGACAAAACGCCGCTGGTCATCGAGCTGAAGGTGGAGCGGGGCAACGCCGCTGCCCTGACCGACGCGGTCATGGCGGCGCTGGAGGGATGGCGGGGTACATACTGTGTGGAGTCCTTCCATCCGGGGGTGCTGCTGCGGCTGAAAGAGAGATATCCCCAGGTCCTCCGGGGCCAGTTGAGCGAGAACTTCATGCGGGGCAGCGAGGTGGGAAATCTGGCCGCCCTCGCGCGGTTCGTGCTCACCCATCTGCTCACCACCGCCTTTACCCGGCCAGACTTTATCGCCTATAAGTGGGAGGATCGGAAGGAGCCCAGCCTTCGGCTGATGCGGGCGCTGTACGGCGTCCATGAAATCGGCTGGACCGTCCGGGACCGGGAGACCATGGACGCCCTGGCCCGGGAGGGGGTAAGCTCCATTTTTGAGCAGTTCATCCCATGAGGGAAGTCAATGCCAAGGCAAAACCCATGGCCCCGCCGGCAGCTGCCGGCGGGGCCATTTTTGTTACCGAACTGTAATTTCTTTCTGGTTGACAATGTAAACCTCTCGTGTTATGATTGGACTACAACGTAAACCAATCGGAGGGGGAGCCTATGGAAGCGAAAAAAGATGCGGGCGGGATCAGACTTACGTCCAGCGAATGGAGCGTGCTTGCCTGCTTGTGGGAGGACAGCCCGCGCACAGTGATGCAGCTGGTGGCCGTCCTGTCCGAACGGGTGGGCTGGGCCAAGAGCACCACCATTACCACCCTGCGGCGGATGGAGGAAAAGGGCCTGCTCCACTGCGAACAGACCGGGAAGGGGAAGCTGTACAGCCCCGCCGTGGAGCGGGAGCAGGCGGTCACCGCCGAGACCCACAGCTTTCTGGACCGGGTGTACCAGGGCAGCGTGGGGCTGATGATGAGCGCCATGGCCAAGCGTCAGGAGCTGTCTGCCGACGAGGTGGCCGAGCTGAGGGCCATCCTGGACCAGATCGAAGGGAGGGACGTAAAGTGACGGAACTGCTGTTGGAGTGGGTATTTACCTCCGTGTTCCTGATTTTGGTGGTGCTGGCCCTCCGGGCCGCACTGGGGAAACGGGTGAGCGCCGGGCTGCGGTATTCCCTGTGGGCGGTGGTGCTGCTGCGGCTGCTGGTGCCGGTACAGCTCTTTACCTCCCCCATTGCGGGTACGCGGGTGTTTTCCCAGACCCGCACGGAGCAAAATATATACAACGTCACGGACAATGGGCTGGAAAAGGGCGGGGAAGATGATATCCTGGCCCTGGGCGTGCCGGACGGTCCGTCTGTTGCCATAACGGCCTTCCCCCAGGCGCCTGCCGCGCCCGCGCTGCCCGAGGCGCCGGAGCCCCCTGCGGCCCCTGACCTGACAAAAGCCCCGGTTTGGCTGGGGTGGACATGGCTGGCGGGCGCGGCGGCGGCAGTGCTTGTCCTTCTGCTGTCGAATCTGCGGTTCTTCTGGAAGCTGCGCCGGGAGCGGGTCCCGCGGGACGGGGCGGACTGCCCCCTGCGGGTATACGCGGCGGCGGGACTGCCGTCTCCGTGCCTGTTTGGCTTATTCCGGCCCGCCATTTACGTGACCCCCGAGGCGGCGGCCGACCCCGCCATGCTCCGCCACGTGCTGGCCCACGAGTATACCCATTACCGCCATGGCGACCACATCTGGAGCCTTCTGCGGTGCGGGGCGCTGGCGGCCCATTGGTGGAACCCGCTGGTGTGGCTGGCGGTGGTGCTCAGCCGCCGGGACGGCGAGCTGGCCTGCGACGAGGGCGCGCTGAAACGCCTGGGCGACGGGGAGCGGCTGGCCTACGGCAACACCCTGCTGGCTCTGGTGACAGCCAAACCCCATCCCGGCGACCTGCTGTGTTTCGCCACCACCATGACAGGGGACAAAAAGAGCCTGAAAGAGCGGATCGGCCGCATCGCCTGCGCGCCCAAGCGGTGGCTGTGGGCGGCGGTAGCAGTGGTTCTGGTGACGGTGCTGGCCTGCGCGTGCGCCTTTGGGCAGGCGGCGGAGGAGCGGGAAGAGGAGCCCTCCCCGACAGCCGGCCAGGGACAGGACTGGGAAAACAGCCCTATTTGGCCCTACGGTGTCAGTGAGATGGTGTATATCCGGGATGCGGGCGGTTTTGGCGGCGACTTTTCGATCCGGCTGATCCATGACGGCAGCTTTGTCTACTACGAAGGGTATCTGAGCAGTTATATCGGCATGGGAACGTGGACCCGGGACGGCGACGTGATCTGTCTGGCTGATACCGTGGGAGAAGACGTGGACCGTATTGGAATAAAGTACTACTACTTCAGGATGGATGGCGGCGACCTGGTGTTCCAGGCCGAAAACTCCGATCGGTTCATGTATCTGGACGTGGCCGACGGGGAGCGGTTTTCCCGGAAGCTTTCCGGGACAGACGGGAATACGGAGGAACGGCTGGCCCGTTTTGCGGCGGTGGATCATCTGACGGACATCCCGTGGGACGTGGTAGAGGCCGCGGAGGGCTTCGTCCAGAACTCCTATGAGGAGTGGCGGGGAGATGTGAGCCTGACGGGTACGGCCCGGTTCGATGACTGGCGGGTGACCAGCTTAGAGGGCCCCTGGCATGACGTCACAGAGTCTGCGGAGCTTGAAATTTGGCGGATCAACTACGAGCTGCACACCTCTACGCCGAATCGGGTGAAGGTGATGAGCGGGATGGCGCTGAGTGAAGACGGCTGGTTCCGCCCGAACTACCCGGACAGCAGGTATCTGCTGTTTACGGTGCAGGACGGGAAACGGGCCTATCTGACCGACATCAACGAGACAGAATACCAGCCGGGGAGCGAGAGGTTCCACGCCGACCTGGAGCGGATGGCCGCCAGGACCGTGACCCCGGACAACGTTCCCGCCACCGACCTGAACCGCAACGGCATGCCGGAGGCCGTGCAGGTGACAGCGGTGGCCGACAGGCAGCAGCTGGAGGTCTGGGAAGACGGAAAGGTGATTTGGCAGGATGAGGGCTACTTTGCTCACATGGGCTGGAACGCCGTGTTCCTGTGTACCTTGGACGGGGAGGACTACCTTCTGCGCTACAACCCGTATATGGGCCAGGGCTGGTGTACCTACAGCTACCAGCTGTTCACCTTGTCAAAGGACGGGACAGAGCAGACAGCGCGGGAGAACAGCGTATCGTTCGACGTCAATTTCTATGCCCTTGAGCATGATAGCTTTGATCCGTCGGCTATCGCCGGTTTTATGAGCGATGTCAATTCTCTGCTGGCCCACAGCGTCCAGCTTCTCAATACCAACGAGGATCTGCTGGACACCTTCAGAAAGAACGGTCGGCTGTACGACAGCCTGGGCTGGCTGGACTGGGAGGAGGCTTTCGTTCGGGACGAAAATAAGTCCCTCCTGGAAAACTTGCAGGCATACAAGGCGGCCATGGACGCACGATCCTACGCCGAAATGCCCCAGGTACGCACCATGGATGAACTCGGCAAGCATATGCTGCTGACGTACCGGGATAAGCAAACACAGTTTGACGGTCAGTGGGAGGAGCAGTTCCAGCCCAACCCGGAGCCTCAGGTGCTGGATCTGAACGGGGACGGCCGGAACGAGATCGTGCTGATCCTGGTAGAAGCCCATGGAACCGGGTGCCTGATTGAAAACTTGTATATCTTTGACGCGGACACTTTGAAGCAATATGACACCACCGACCTGACCGGGCAGCTGATTGGACAGGTCAAGTCCACAGGAGATGACCAGTATTTTTGCTTGACAGCGCCTGGGATGGAACGGGCGGCGGTTCCGAAGGATGCCGCCGGGGTCGGCCCCACGCCGAAGGCCATCGAGTTGGGAAACATTGTGGAATACACCCTCAAGGACGGCGTGCTGTGCTGCCACCTGGGCTGCGATGCCAGTGGGCGGGCATTGGAATACTGCGGCGAGATCCAGGCCACCTTGACCATGGACCGGCAGGGAAGGGTGTCGGCCTCCTCCTTCGCCTATGTGCCCTATGAGCGGTACGAGGCCGGCTCCCCTATGGAGAAAGCGCATCAGCAATACCGGGACGTGCTTCTTGGCGTAAAGCCATTTACCTATACAGCGAGTGGGCAGACTTCCAAGCGCGTGTATGCGTCCAATATCCCAGAGCTGTTCCCCTATGGGAATGACGGCTATACCGCCGCGGACAAATTCGCGGCGGTGGATTTGGACGGTGACGAGATCCCCGAGCCGGTCATCCAGGTGATCGCCGTGGCGGGCGATGCCGGGGGGTTCCTCGTCCTGGATCAGCGTGGCGGCTCGGTGTACGGTCTCAAGACCAGCTATCGGACGTTCTGGGATCTGAAAAAGGACGGTACGTTTACTTATTCCGAGCCCACCGGCTTAGAAAGCGGCGCGGCGGCGCTGGATGTGGGGACAGGGCAGCTTGTCAAGCGCTTCTATAGCGTGCTCGATCCCGCGGCGGACAGGTATTCCTACTATGTTGACGGGAAGGAGACGTCCCAAAAGGAGTATGAGGCCGCTAAGGCCCAACAGGAGGGAAAACCAGACGCAATCTGGTACGCCTTTAACTCTACCAATGTCCGGGCCGTATTTTCATAAGACATTAAGAAAAGGGCCGCCGGGGGATTCGCCCCGGCGGCCCTTTTAACGTTTTCTGAAAAAAGTTCAAGTTAGCTATTGACAACCGAGGTTAGCTATGGTAAACTACACACGCTGAAAAAAGTTAGCAGATTCTAACCAAGAAGAGGGGAGGCACAGTATGATGCCGCTGACAATGGCGAAAGCCGGTGAGGAAGCCACGATCATGAAGATCACCGGCAAGGACGAAGTGCGCCAGCACCTGGCGGAGCTGGGCTTTGTGGTAGGCGCGGCGGTCATCGTGGTCAGTGAGATGGCGGGCAGCCTCATCGTGCAGGTGAAGGACAGCCGCGTAGCGCTGGATCGGAGCATGTCAAACCGTATTATGATATAGGAAGGAGCGAGAACGTGAAAACATTGAAGGATGTGAGGGTGGGGGAGACCGCCACCGTCCGCCGCCTCCATGGGGAGGGTGCGGTGAAGCGCCGCATCATGGATATGGGCATCACCAAGGGCGTGGAGATCTATGTACGCAAAGTGGCCCCTTTGGGCGACCCCATGGAGCTCACCGTGCGGGGCTATGAGCTCAGCGTGCGAAAGGCAGACGCCGAATCCATAGAGGTGGAAGCGTAACACCCAAGTGCGGATTTCCGCGCTTTATCTTATATCCAAAGGTTAGCTTTTACTAACCTCGAGAAAGGCAGTGATGAAAATGGATGTCAAAATCGCGCTGGCGGGCAACCCGAACTGCGGCAAGACCACGCTGTTCAATGCCCTGACCGGTTCCAACCAATACGTGGGCAACTGGCCCGGCGTCACCGTAGAGAAGAAGGAGGGCAAGCTGAAGGGCCACAAGGATGTGGTCATCCAGGATCTGCCCGGCATCTACTCCCTGTCCCCGTACACCTTGGAGGAAGTTGTGGCCCGGAACTACCTGGTAAAAGAGCAGCCCGACGCTATTCTGAACATTGTGGACGGCACCAACATCGAGCGCAACCTGTACCTCACCACCCAGCTCATTGAGCTGGGCCTGCCCGTGGTGGTGGCGGTGAACATGATCGACCTAGTGCGGAAAAACGGCGATAAGATCGACCTTGATAAGCTGGGTAAGGCCCTGGGCTGTGAGGTGGTGGAGATGTCCGCCCTCAAAGGCGAGGGCGGGGCGGCTGCCGCGGAAAAGGCTGTGGCCCTGGCCCAGAAGAAGAAGGCGGGGGAGCTGCCCCATGTGTTTACCGGCAGCGTGGAGCACGCCATCGCCCACATCGAGGAGTCCATCCAGGGGAAGGTAGCGGACAGCTATCTGCGCTGGTACGCCATCAAGGTATTTGAGCGGGACGAGAAGGTGATGGAGGAGCTGAATTTCTCCGCCGACTTGAAATCCCATCTGGAAGAGCATATTGCCGACTGCGAGAACGAACTGGACGACGACGCGGAGTCCATCATCACCAACCAGCGTTACGCCTACATCAGCGGCGTGGTGCACAAGGCCGTGATAAAGAAGGCGGCGAAGAACTCGCTGTCCGCCTCCGACAAGATCGACCAGATCGTCACCAACCGGATCCTGGCCCTTCCCATTTTTGTGGCGGTCATGTTTTTGATCTACGCCATCGCCATGGGCCCCTGGAAGGTGTCCGTTGGCACCGCCCTCACCGACTGGGCCAACGACGGCCTGTTCGGCGATGGCTGGCTGGTGCCCTTTGTGTCCGACATAGACGGCTGGGACGACGCCTCCGGCGAGTTTGAGGAGGCCGAGGCCATCATCGAGGCGTACGAAAACGGCGAGACCGAGGTGTACTTCTACGATGACGAAGAGGGTGAAACCAACGTCGTCGAGGTCAATGACGAGAGCTACGCCGAGGCCCAGGCCGTAGAGGAGCCAGACCCCACCGAGTTCGGTGTGTGGGTGCCCGGCATCCCCGCGCTCATTGAGGGTGCGCTGGACGCCGTCAACTGTAATGACGGGGTCAAGTCCCTGGTGCTGGACGGCATCGTGGGCGGCGTGGGCGCGGTGCTGGGCTTCGTGCCCCAGATGCTGGTGCTGTTCCTGCTGCTGGCCATTTTGGAGGACGTGGGCTACATGGCCCGTGTCGCGTTCATCATGGACCGCATTTTCCGCCGCTTCGGCCTGAGCGGCAAGTCCTTTATCCCCATGCTGGTGGCCACCGGCTGCGGTGTGCCGGGGGTCATGGCCTCCCGCACCATCGAGCAGGACCGGGATCGCAAAATGACCATCATGACCACCTGTTTTATCCCCTGCGGCGCGAAAATGCCCATCATCGCCATGTTCGCGGGCGCGCTGTTCGGCAAGTCCGTCTGGGTAGCGGTGTCCGCCTACTTCATCGGCGTGGCCGCCGTGGTCATCTCCGGTATCATGCTGAAAAAGTTCAAAGCCTTTGCGGGGGAGCCCGCACCCTTTGTCATGGAACTGCCCGCTTACCACGCCCCCTCCGCGGGCAACGTGCTGCGGGCCACCTGGGAGCGGGGCTGGTCCTTCATCAAGCGGGCTGGGACCGTGATCCTGCTCTCGTCCATCGTGCTGTGGTTCCTGAATGGCTTCGGCTTTACGGAGGCGGGCTTCGGCATGGTGGAGGACGCTGACGCCTCCATCCTCGCCTCTATCGGCAATCTGGTGGCTTGGATCTTCATTCCCCTGGGCTTCGGCGAGTGGCAGCCCACCGTAGCGGCCATCACCGGCCTCATCGCCAAGGAGGAAGTGGTGTCCACCTTCGGCGTGCTGTATCCGGGCAACCTGACCGTCAACATCCAGATCGCGTACAGCGCGATTGCCGCCTATTCCTTCATGATCTTCAACCTGTTGTGCGCCCCCTGCTTCGCCGCCATGGGCGCCATTAAGCGCGAGATGAACAACGCCAAGTGGACCTGGGCCGCCATCGGCTATATGTGCGGCTTCGCCTATGTGACCGCTCTCATCGTCTACCAGATCGGCGGCCTGTTTACCGGGACCGTGACCTTTGGTGTGTTCACTGTAGTGGCTGTCCTGCTGCTGGCGGGGCTGCTGTACCTGCTGTTCCGGCCCGCGGCCAAGGCGGACGGCGGCGTGAGCCTGCGCAGCACCGACGCGGCGAGGGTGTAAGCCATGATTCGGTTTTTCAGCGAGAATTGGGGCACCATCCTGGTGCTGGCACTGGTGGCCGCCGCTGTGGCGGGGGTGCTGATCAACTCCTACCGTGCGAGGAAGGCCGGAAAGTCCGGCTGCGGGTGCGGATGCGGCGACTGTCCCTCAAAGGGGATCTGTCACCCGGACAAATAGCGAAAAGAAGCCCCGGGATCGTTGCTCCCGGGGCTTCTTTAGGCATTGTCACGTTCAGGTTGGGCCCATAACGGGGCGGCTTCCCGCCGACTCAGACTGGTCTCCAGCCCGCTGGCGCGGGCCTGCGCTCGTCCTCGCTTCGGTCCATCCGCCCCTATGGGCCTACCTTCACGCTTCGCATTTCCAGAACGCTACGCTGTAGGGGGGCAGCTCGCTGCCGCCGCCGAAGTCGTGGGTCTGGCCGGTGAGCAGGTCAACAGCCCTGCCGCACCCGGCGTCAAAGTGGGCCCAATAGGGCTGGCTGTCGGCGTTCACCGCCACCAGTACCCGCTCGTGCTCGCTCCGGCGCTGGAAAATGGCCTGCTTGTTGGTGAGCACCACGTCCTTGAAATCGCCCCAGCACAGGGCCTCGCTCTCCCTGTGGGCGCGGGCCATGGCGGCGATGGTGCCGGTGAGGCCGTTCCACTCCGGCCGGTCGAAGCAGGGCCGCAGGGTGTCATCCCCGTGGGACTTGTCTCCCTGGGCGCCCCACTCGCTGCCGTAGTACAGGCAGGGGATGCCGGGCATTCCGAACAGTACGCCGTACAGCAGGGGCAGATGGGCGGGGTTTTGCAGGATGGAGGCCGCGCGAGTGACGTCGTGGTTGTCCACGAAGCACAGCAGGTGCTTGCCCTTGTACAGCGTCCACTGCTCGGGGCCGAACTGGCGCTTCAGACTGTGGACGATTTCGAAGAGGTTCATGGAGTTGAAGCTGGAGTACAGCCCCTTGTAGCACTCGTAGTTGGTGCAGGAGTGGAGCAGACCGTTCCCCGTCCACTGGTTGTAGTCGCCGTGAAGGGTCTCGCCCACCAGGAAGAACTCCGGCTTCAGCCCGTCGCAGAAGGAACGCAGACGATAGAGGAAATCTTTGTCCAGGCAGTAGGCCACGTCCAGCCGCAGGCCGTCGATGTCAAACCACTCGACCCACAGGCGGATGGTCTCCAACAGATAGTCCACCACCGCGGGGTTTCGCAGGTTGAGCTTTACCAGCTCGTAGTGGCCCTCCCAGCCCTCGTACCAGAAGCCGTCGTTATAGTTGGAGTTGCCGTCGAAGCTGATGTGGAACCAGTCCTTGTATGGGGAGTCCCACTTTTTCTCCTGCACGTCACGGAAGGCCCAGAAGCCGCGCCCCACGTGGTTGAACACCCCGTCCAGCACTACGCGGATCCCGTGGTCATGGAGCGTGCGGCACACCTGGGCGAAGTCCTCGTTGGTGCCCAGGCGGGGGTCGATCCTCCGATAGTCCCGGGTGTCGTAGCCGTGGCGGTCGCTGTCAAAAATAGGGCACAGGTATACCGCGTCAGCGCCTAATTTCCGCATATGCCCGGCCCAGTCCCCGATCTTGCCGATACGGTTGACCGGGGCGCCGTCGTTTTCCCATGGGGCCCCGCAGAACCCCAGGGGGTAGATTTGATAAAACACGCTTTGCTCCGCCCACATAGGCGTCACTTCCTCTCTCATGTGCTGGCTGGCCTAACGGGCCTGCGAGGGCTAAGTATAACAGAATCCGCCTCAAAATGCAAGTTACCGCAGTTGACATTCCATGCGGTTGAGTAAAGCGCGCATCTGGGCGATCCCCTGCCGCTGCTGGGTGACGGTGGAGCGCAGGATGGGCACCAGCTCGGTGCAGATGTCGTACTTCAGGGCAGTCTCCGCCATGCGGACGGCCCCCTGGTGGTGGGGGATCATCTCCCGCATAAAGACGGCGGCCAGGGCGTTGCCCTCTGGGGCGGAGCCCATGCCGGCGTACATCTCCCGGGAAATGAGGTCCATCCGCCGCTGGTAAAGCCGCAGGTCCATTTGCGGGTTGATCAGCTGGTTGCAGGCGGCCAGCGCGCCCTCCATCCGCTCGATGCCCTGGGTGTGCTCATCGACCATGCGCTGGGCAAGGCGCCGGACAGCGCTGTTTTCGGTGAAGCGCAGGATGTTGTTGGACATCTGGATCGCGGCCCGGTGGTGCGGCGCCATCTGTACGACCAGGTTGTGGGAGATGCTCTGGGTGAGGCCCGCCGTGGTCATGGTATGGATCATTTCGTCCAGGATCTGGTAGAAACAGCATAAGTAATTTTTCGAGTCCTCGCTGAGCAGACAGGTGTTCTTCATGGATTTGCCCTCCTTTGCCCTATTCTATGAGGGAAAAGGGAGGAGCGTTCAAAAGCGGCGGTCAAAATGACCGCCGCTTTTTCTCAGGCCAGCTCTGCTTTATTGTCAAAGGCATGGAGCCAGTCCGACTTCAGCAGGAACAGGAGGAACACGATGGAGCTGAGGGACCACGTGAGGGGATAGGCCCAGGAGATGGTGGCGAACACAGGGAAGTACCGCAGGGCCAGGGTGACATAGATCACCCGGACGCAGCACCAGAAAGCCAGCATGGTGACCATGGGGACAAAGGACTTGCCGCAGCCACGCAGCACGCCGGCGGCACAGTGGGAGAAGGCCAGCAGGCAGAAGAAGGGGGCCACAGTCCTGGATTGGATGGTGCCGAACACAATGGCCTGCGGCTCGTCCACAAAAAAGCGCAGGGCAGGGGGGGCGGCAAAAAGGAATATGACCCCGATGATCTCCGCCAAAATCACGCCGAACAGGATGCCGAACAGGGCGCCTTTTTTGGCCCGGTCATACTGCTTGGCCCCCAGGTTCTGGCTGATAAAGGTGGGCAGGGACATGGACATGCTCATGATGGGCAGGAATACCAGCCCCTCGACCTTGGCGTAGGCCCCATGGCCGGACATGGCGTATTCACCGAAGGAGTTGATATTGCTCTGCACCACCAGATTGCCTACGCTGATGACAGCGTTCTGCACACCGGTGGGCAGGCCCTGGCGGATGACCTGGGAGAGGATGCCGGGATAGAGGCGCAGTTTGCGGAAGTCCAGCCGGGTGTAGTCATCCAGATGGCACATCCGCCACAGGCACAGCAGGAAGCTGATCCCCTGGGTGAGAACGGTGGCGATGGCCGCGCCCGCGACGCCCCACTTGAACCCGGCCACGAACAGCAGGTCCAGCACCATATTCAGGATGGAGGAGATGATGAGGTAATACAGGGGGTGGAGGCTGTCCCCCAGGGAGCGCATGATGGCCATGCAGATATTATAAAGGATGACGGTGAACACCCCGCCGAAATAGATGCGGAAGTAGGTCAGGGAGTAGGGAAGAACCGAATCCGGCGTGTTCATGATCTTCAGCAGCTGGGGAACGAGAAGCAGCCCGACCACTGTGGACAACACCGAGGCGATGATGCCGAACAGGAAGTTGGTATGGATGGCCCGTACCACGTTTTCCTCATCCTTTGCCCCATAATACCGGGAGATGATGACGCCGCCGCCGATGGCAATGCCGTTGAAAAAGCCGATGACCAGAAAGGTGAGGCTGCCGCCGGAGCTGACGGCGGCAAACGCGCCGTTATCAGCAAAATTGCCCAGGACCCAGGCGTCCGCCATGTTATAGAGCTGCTGGAGCAGCTGGCCTAAAAACAGCGGCAGGGCGAAGGAGAGAATGCCCGGGATGATGGGCCCCTCTGTCAGCAACGGGTTCTGGACCGCGGGGCGGCCCTTTAAGAAAGACATGATCCTCATTCCTCATTTCAAAGCATGGTATCTTAACGCATAAATCATAGCATAGCACAAGGATATGGGAGCGTCAAGAGAAAACAGGGAAAAGGAAGAAAAATGTCCGCCCGCGGCGCGTCTCGCCGCGGGCGGACATTTTCATGGGCGGGGAACACCGTTATCGGACGATCTTGTAGTAGGTCCGGGCGGTGAGCAGATACACCACGGCGTACACCGCGAGGAAGGCCGCCAGCGTCCCGCCGGTACACAGCGCCACGGTGACCACATTGCGCACCCCGAACATGGTGAGCATACGGGCCACCAGGTTGAAGTCGAACAGGATGTGGACGCAGGCCACCGCAATGGGCAGGAAAAACACGATGAGCACCTGGCTGCGGATGGAGGCCCTGACCTCCCGCTGGCTCAGGCCCACCTTGCGCATGATCTCGAACCGGCCCTGATCCTCGTAGCCCTCGGACACCTGCTTGTAATAGATGATGAGCACCGTGGCCATGAGGAACACAATGCCGAGAACAATGCCCAGGAAGAGGAAGCCGCCCGCCATGGAGTAGCCGTCCACTGAGGCCTCGGCGGAGGATTCGGTCCGCCAGGAGGTCCAATCCCCGGTGCCGCTGAGGAAGTCCGGGTCGTCGATCAGGGCGTCGTACCAGGCATCCATCAAGTCCAGCTCCTCGTCGATGGTGCAGTCCAGGTCTGTCAGCAGGACAGCGGTGGGAGTGGCGGCGAGGTCCCCCAGCGTATCGTGCTGGAGCCGCCGGACCTGTTCAAACGCCGCCTGGTCAGGCAGCACGAGACAAAGCGGCTGCACCATGTCAAATGTGAGGGCAAAATGGTTTACAGCAGGGAGATCCTGGACAATGGAAAAGGCAGCCGGTACGCCGGAAGGGGCTTCTTCCTGAAAACCCTGGAAGGTGACGGTGGAGCCGAAGCCCTCCGGGAGACCGCCGGCGGAGGCCGCCTCCCCTGGGTTCAGGGCCGGGGCGGGCCGGCCGGTGAGGGCGGCATAATCCGCCGCGGTGATGATATAGAGGGCGTTCTTGCTGCCGGCCTCGTCGTCGCGGCCCACTTCCAGCGAGTGAGTATCGGGGTTGGGAAGCACGTTAAACCTCAAAAATTGGGTGTCGCGGTAATCGGTGATGGTCATATCATGCTCCTGCACAAATCGCCGGATCACACGTTCCGCTCCGTCCCGATCCAGCATTTCCCCCTGGGCAGGGTCAAAGTCGATGATCATATTCAGATTGGCGGGGAACTGGGCGGCGATGATCTCCGCCTGGCCCATGTAGAGGGACAGGGTGCCCGAGATCATCACCATCACCATGGTGGACAGGATGCAGATATTGGCCAGCCCCACGGCGTTGCGCTTCATGCGGTAGAGCATCCCGGACACGCCGATGAAGTGGCCGGTCTGGTAATAGAAGCCCTTGTTTTTGCGCAGCATCTTCAGCAGGGCGATGCTCCCGGCGGTAAACAGGCAGTAGGTGCCGATGATGACCAGGAGCACTGCCAGGAAGTAGAGCAGCATGGCCATGGCGGGGTCGGTGGTGGTGACGGCGATGATATAGCCAGCAGCCAGCGCGATGACGCCCACCACCGCCAGCAGCCAGCGGGTTTTCGGTTCCTTCTCTCCTACGCTTCCGCCGTGGAGCAGTTCAATGGGATTGGACAGCCGCACACGGAACAGGTTGAGCAGCAGGGCCAGCACCAGCAGTCCCCCAAAGAATACTGCCGACACGACCATGGCGGGCAGGGAAAGGGAGGAGTGGAAGGGGATGGAGAATTGGAGCAGGGAGGTCAGGCCGACGGTGGCCAGTTTGTGGAAAATCACGCCCAGCACCAACCCGCCTAAAATGCCGATGAGGGCGGTGTACAGGCTCTCCCAGCACTGGATCAGGGCGATATTCCCTTTGCCCATGCCCAGGATGTTGTAAAGGCCCAGCTCTTTTTTGCGCTGTTTCATCAGGAAGCTGTTGATGTACAGCAGCAGCACAGCGGACAGGACGCCCGCCACGAACATCCCGATTTGCATCATAACCTGGACGTATGCAAAGCCCCGCATGTTGATGACACCCGGATCGAAAACCAGGGCTGTCATGACGTAAAAGGCGGCGGTGAGCCCCGCCAGTGCCAGCAGGTAGGGCACGAAAAAGCGGTGGTTCTGCTTCATGCTCCGGGCCGCCAGCTTGGGGTAAAGTCCGTTACGCACGCTTCTCACCTCCGTCGGCCAGCCGGGTGAGGGTCTCGGTGATAAGGCGGTACATCTGGCCGTCGGTGCGGTTCTCCCGGTAGAGCTGGTGGTACACCCGGCCGTCCCGGATGAACAGCACCCGGCCCGCGCGGCTGGCCGCGGCGGTGGAGTGGGTGACCATCAGCACCGTCTGACCCGTAAGGTTGATCTTGGTGAACAGATCCATCAGGCTGTCCGCCGCCCGGGAATCCAGCGCCCCGGTGGGCTCGTCGGCCAGCACGATCTGGGGCTGGGTGATGAGGGCCCGGGCCACGGCGCAGCGCTGCTTCTGACCGCCGGACACCTCATAAGGGTATTTATCCAGAAGCTTTTCGATACCCAGCGTCTCCGCCAGGGGGGTGAGGCGGCGCTCCATCTCCGGGTATTTTTTCCCCGCCAGCACCAGGGGCAGCAGGATGTTGTCCCTCAGGCTGAAGGTGTCCAGCAGGTTGAAATCCTGGAACACGAAGCCCAGGTTGTCCCGGCGGAAAGCGGCCAGCTCCTTCTCCCGCACAGCGGTGAGATCCCGCCCCGCCAACAGCACCGAGCCGGCGGTGGGCTTATCCAGCGCGGCCAGGATATTCAGCAGGGTGGTCTTGCCCGAGCCGGACTCACCCATGATCGCCACATATTCCCCGTCCTCTACTGTGAAGGACACATCGGCTAACGCCTCCACCTTATGGCCTCCGAAACGGGTAGAGTAGACTTTTTTTACATGATTTACTTCCAGGATCGACATATTGATTACCTCCTTATATTGGGCCCCACAGTGAATTTGGCCGTTGGGCTCGCTTAACTGTACTATCTGTGTTGGTGCAGACAGTATACAAGAAAAGGGTTAAGAAGCCAGAGGGGAAAACCAAAAGATTTCTTTAAGAGAAAGGGGCAAAAGGGGGCGATAAATAATTGTGTTGAAATTTGAAGACGGGCATGGTATAATAGGGCAACTTTTGAATAGGAGGGAGATAACTATGACTCACATCCAGACGCTCAACGGGGCGACCTTGAAGCAGAGCGCCGCCCACGGCGGTTGCGGCGAGTGCCAGACCTCTTGCCAGTCCGCCTGCAAGACCTCCTGCACTGTGGCCAACCAGAAGTGCGAGAATAACAAGTAAATTCACCGACGCGCCGAAAAGGGTGGGCTTGTCCCACCCTTTTTCTGCGGAGCCAAGGAGGATGAGAAAATGGTTCATACATTTATCTGCCTGGGTGTGCCCGTGGCGGTGGATGTGAACAGCGGCGCCGTCCACGTGCTGGACAGGACCGCATATGATGTGCTCTCCCTGCTGGACGCCCCGATGGCGGACAGTTGTCCCCAGGAGATATACGGCAAGCTGCCCCAGCATGCCCCGGAGACGGTGGACGAAGCCTGGGCGGAGCTGCTGGAACTCCAAAACAACGGCCTGCTGTTCACGCAGGACAACTACATCGACCCTGCGGCGGCCACCCTCATGCAGCAGGACGCCCCCATCAAAGCGCTGTGCCTCCATGTGTCCCACGACTGCAACCTTCGGTGCCAATACTGTTTTGCCTCCACCGGTGACTTCGGCACCGGCCACCGTATGACCATGGACGTGGAGACGGCAAAGAAGGCCATCGACTTTGTCATTGAACGCTCCGGGAGCCGCCGGAACATCGAGGTGGATTTCTTCGGCGGTGAGCCGCTGATGGCCATGGAGACCGTCAAGGCCACTGTTGAGTACGCCCGTTCTCTGGAGAAGGAGCACAACAAGAACTTCCGCTTCACCATCACCACCAACGGCGTACTGCTCAACGATGAGAACATCGAGTACATCAACCGGGAGATGTCCAACGCAGTACTCTCCCTGGACGGGCGGCCCGAGGTCAATGACCGGATGCGCAAAACGGTGAGCGGCGATGGCAGCTATGGGGTGATCCTGCCTAAGTTCCAGAAGCTGGTACAGGGCAGGGGGGAGAAGGATTACTATCTCCGGGGCACCTTTACCCGGCATAACCCGGATTTTGCCTCCGACGTGATGCACATCGCCGACCAGGGCTTCCGCCATGTATCGGTGGAGCCGGTGGTGGGCAGCCCGGACTGCGGCTACGCCTTCCGGGAGGAGGACCTGCCCGGGATCCTGGCGGAGTACGAGCGGCTGGCGGCTGAGCTGCTGAAGCGGAACGATGTGAACTTCTTCCACTTCAACGTAGATCTTTCCCAGGGGCCCTGCGTCATCAAACGGATGCGGGGATGCGGGGCCGGGTGCGAATACGTGGCCATCACCCCGGAGGGGGACATCTACCCCTGCCACCAATTCGTAGGCAACGAGGAGTACAAGCTGGGCAACCTGTATGATGGCGGCTTTGACATGGAGCTGTCCCGGAAATTTGCCGGGCTGAATATCTACACCCGGCCCGATTGCAAAGACTGCTGGGCAAGGTTCTACTGCAGCGGGGGCTGCTCTGCCTCGAACCTGCTTGTCAACGGAGACATAAAAAAACCGAACCGCTTCGGCTGCGAGATGCAGCGTAAGCGGTTGGAGTGTGCCATCGCCATGAAGGCCATCCGGGCCGGCATGGCAGGGGAGTGAGCCTTTTTTCGAAAAAATCAAAGAAAATTGACAAAGAGCCCGCAGTCTCTACATTTTGAGGCTGCGGGCTCGTCTGCTACCATATCCTGTATTTTTGTACGTTTCGGGCTGTTTTGATTGCTTTGGTATACATAATATAGGAGACATAACAACTGAACATAACAAAAAATTTGAAAAAATTTAGGCGATTTCTCTTGCGTTTCCAGCAAAATAGGTCTATAGTAAAAGGGCAATCGCATTTGAGCCCTGTTTCGCCGGACGGATTTTTTGATCCCCCAATAGCGGACCCCACCTGCGAATACGCTCTGTATTCGCGCGCGGGAGGGGGGTGACAAAAAGTTGATATGCCGCGTAAAGCGGCCATTCATGGAGAAATCGGCAGGGGCTTCTCTGACATACAGGCGCTCTTCCCAGCATAGCTATAGTACAGACTATAGGATAGCTGGGTGGTGGTGTAGCTGTGCGCAGAATAGGGAACCGGCTCAGGCTTCCCCCGGCGTGGGACGGGCTGACTCAGTTAGCCGTGTTGTGCGCCTGCTTCGCCGCGGGCATTGTATGCGGGTTTCTGTTCTCCTGCTTGGGGAGGGACGACGCGGAGCTGCTGGAGTATCTCTCCCGCTATTTCCAGATGGCGGGACAGGGGGATGGCGTGGAACCTTCCCTTTGGCTTTCCGTGTGGGATCTGGCCCGTTGGCCGCTGGCGGCTTTCCTCCTGGGTTCCACGGCGCTGGGGGTATTGGGTCTGCCCATTTTACTGGGGGTCCGGGGCTTTCTTCTGGCCTTTGCCGCCACCACGTTTGTCCGGCTGTTCGGCCTGCCGGGACTGGCGGCTTCTCTGACCGCCTTTGGGGTGACGGCCCTGGTTGCGGTGCCTGTGATGTTCGCCATAGCGGCGGACGCCTTCCGTCAGTCTCTGGGGCGGCTGGCTGGAGAACGCGCCCCGGCTTGGGGACCGCGGGCCCAGGCGCTGGCCCCTTGCGCGGGGCTGCTGGTGCTGGCCGTGGCGCTGCAGCAGACGCTGATGCCCGCGCTTCTGACAGTAGTATGCAGCCGTCTGTTTATTTCATGAGAGAGGAGTTGAGCACAATTGGATTACATCTCCGGCTATGAGACGTGGCTGGCCCGGGAAAAGCGGGCCGCCGCCAACACGCTCAGCTCCTACCTGCGGGATGTGCGCCAGTTCGGCCAATGGGCCAGGGGGGAGCGGCTGTCCATCGCCCAGGTCAACCAGGATGACGTGAGGCAGTACGCCCAGCATCTGGAGGCGAAGGGGAAATCCAACGCCACGGTGGTCCGGTCGGTGGCGGCGCTGAAATCCTTTTACACGTATATGATATCCATCCGGGCGGTGCAGGTCAATCCCGCCAAGGGCTTTACCCCCAGCCGGGTAGAGCGCAAGCTGCCCGCCATCCTCTCCAACCACGAGGTGGATCTGTTTCTGGAGCAGCCCGACCCGACCGACTCCAAGGGCTGCCGGGACAAGGCCATGCTGGAGCTGCTGTATGCCACCGGTATCCGGGTGTCCGAGCTCATATCTCTGGATGTCCAGGATCTGAACCTGTCCGCCAGCTTCCTGCGCTGCCGGGGCAGGGGCAAGGAGCGTGTGGTGCCCCTTTACAAAGGGGCGGTGCGGGCTTTGGCGGCCTATGTCAACGATGTTCGGCCCCAGCTTCTGGAGGATCCCGAGGAGACCGCCCTGTTTGTCAATATGAATGGGGAGCGGATGAGCCGCCAGGGCTTCTGGAAAATCGTCAAGTGCTACCAGGACAAGGCGGGCATCCATAAGGACATCACCCCCCACACCCTGCGCCATTCCTTTGCCGCCCATTTGCTGGAAAACGGGGCGGATCTGAAGTCCATCCAGGAGATGCTGGGCCATGCGGACATATCCGCCACCCAGATCTACGCCCAGGTGGTAAATCAAAAGCTCCGGGATGTCTACGCCAGGGCACACCCCAGGGCCTGACCTTTCAAAAGCGCTTGCGGCGGATGATGCTGTCATCCGCCGTTTTTGCTTGTGTTTGTCCGCCGTTTGTGATATCATGATAGCTGGATCAAACAAATTGGGAGGGTGTGCCGTTGCTCGTTCTTGGAATAGACCCCGGCTATGCCATCGTAGGCTTTGGCTTAGTGGAGGCGATCCAGGGGAAATACCGCATGGCGGCCTGCGGGGCCATCAACACTCCGGCGGGGGTACGGCTATCCGCCCGGCTGTGGCGGATCGCCGCCGATCTCGAGGAGCTCATCGGGCAGTTCCACCCGGACGTGATGGCCATTGAGGAGCTGTTCTTCAATCACAACGTCACCACAGGCATCGGCGTGGCCCAGGCCAGGGGCGTGATCCTGATGACGGCGGAGAAAATGGGCCTGCCTATTTACGAATACAACCCCTCCCAGGTGAAACAGGCAGTGGTGGGCTACGGCAAGGCGGAAAAGCGGCAGGTGATGGACATGACCAAGCGGCTTTTGAACCTGGGCGCCGTGCCCAAGCCGGACGACGCCGCCGACGCGGTGGCCATTGCCCTGTGCCACGCCCGGTCGTCCACCTCGCTGCTGAAAACTTTACATTGAATTTGGAGAGATCGACGTGTATTACTATCTGAACGGGACCGTGGCCCATATCGAACCCTATCTGGCGGTCATCGACTGCGGGGGAGTGGGCTATGCCTGCCGCACCACCAATCATACCATCAGTAAACTCAATGTGGGGAAAGTAGGAAAACTTTACACCCATTTATATGTGCGGGAGGAGATTTTTGAGCTGTACGGCTTTGCCAGCGAGAGCGAGCTGGGCTGTTTTCGGATGCTCATCGGGGTGTCCGGGGTAGGGCCGAAGGCGGCGCTGGCCATTTTGTCCTCCAACACGCCGGAGGGGCTGGCCATGGCCATCGTGTCCGGCAACGAGAAGGCGCTGACCTCCGCCCCCGGCATCGGCAAGAAGATCGCCCAGCGCATCATCCTGGAGCTGAAGGACAAGCTGGCCAAGGGCCAGTTGACCACGGGCGGGGGAGAGGCGTTTGCCGGCGGCATCACCGTCATCCCGGAGAACAAGGCCAGTGAGGCGTCCGCCGCCCTGGCGGTACTGGGCTACAGCCAGAGTGAGATCGCGGTGGCGTTGAAGGGCATCGACCTGGATGCGCTGTCCCTGGAGGATATTATCAAGCAGGCGCTGAAGAAGATGGTGAAGGGGTAATCACTTGGATGGAGGTTATGCCATGCTGTACCATATATCCCAGGCATCGGGACTGAAGGTCTTAAAACCTCATCAATCCACCCATAAAAAGGCGTATGTTTATGCCATTGAAAATCTGGTCACGGGCCTCCTTTTTGGTGCCAAGCAGGACGATTTTGACTTTATCATTGACACCGATGAGGGTGGCGTCCCCGTGATTTTCGAATGCTATCCTGAGGCGTTCCAAACGATTTATCGAGGGAAAAGCTGCTCCGTATACGAGGTTGAGGAAAATGGTTTCCAAAGGGGGATGACCTCCTGGAGTCCCGAACTCGTATGTGAACACGAGGTGCCGGTGGTCAACGAGACCATTGTCAGCGACCTGTATCAACGGCTGTGTGAAGAGGAGAACGCAGGCAGGCTTATCATCCATAGATACGAGTTTTGTGAAGCCTACCGGCAGAAGATTGCGAACCATATCGTGGACAGAATTTTTAGGTTTGACTTGGATCTGCGTACCTTCCCAGAACAGGACGAGAGGTTTGCCACCCACTATCGCGGGATCGTTCAGGCGCTGCTCGCCGTGTTGGACGGCCACTTGCTGCAATAAACAACATTTGAACTTTTTGAACCGATGAGGAAGTGAGCCCTTGAGTATTGATTTTTCCGACAACGGCGGTTTTGAGACAGAAGCCCCCTTGGTAACCACCTCGCTGACCCGGGACGACGAGGGGGAGGGTTCTCTGCGCCCCAAAACCCTCGGCGAGTACATCGGCCAGGAGAAGGCCAAGGGTAACCTGTCCATCTTCATCCAGGCCGCGAAAATGCGGGGCGAACCCTTGGATCATGTCCTGCTCCACGGCCCTCCGGGACTGGGCAAGACCACCCTGTCCGGCATCATCGCCAATGAGATGGGGGTGAACATCCGCATCACCTCCGGCCCGGCCATTGAGAAGCCCGGCGACCTGGCGGCGCTGCTGACCAACCTCCAGGAGAACGACATCCTGTTTGTGGACGAGATCCACCGCCTTAACCGTTCGGTGGAGGAGATCTTGTACCCGGCCATGGAGGACTACGCCATCGACATCATCATCGGCAAGGGCCCCTCGGCCAACTCCATCCGGCTCGACCTGCCCAAGTTCACCCTGATTGGGGCCACCACCCGGGCAGGCCAGTTGTCCGCGCCCCTGCGGGACCGTTTCGGCGTCACCCTGCGGCTGGAGCTGTACACCCCGGAGGAACTGGCTCACATCGTCGCCCGGTCTGCCGGGATCTTGGACGTGCCCATCGAGCAGGAAGGGGCGCTGGAAATCGCCCGCCGCAGCCGGGGAACACCCCGTATCGCCAATCGGATGCTCCGGCGGGTGCGGGATTTTGCCCAAGTCACCGCCGGCGGTGTGGTTACCCGCTCCGTGGCCGACAAAGCCCTCCAGGCGCTGGAGATCGACGCGCTGGGCCTGGACAACGTGGACCGGCGCATGATGGAGAGCATTATTACCAACTATGGCGGCGGCCCGGTGGGGCTGGACACGCTGGCCGCCACCATCAACGAGGAATCCGTCACCCTGGAGGACGTCTACGAGCCCTACCTGATGCAGCTGGGCTTCCTGACCCGGACGCCCCGGGGCCGCTGTGTAACGCCGAAAGCTTACCGCCACCTGGGCTTGCCGTTCCCCGGCGGGGATGATGTGCCGGAACAGCTGTCTTTTTGAGCCTCGGCGGAGGGTGGAAGTGGAAATTTACTCAATTTTTTCCAGTTTCCATGTGCCTTCGGAGAATTTTAGAAGATTTTCTAAAAAAATCATTGAAAGTAATTGACAATTCAGTAATTCTGTGATTAAATGTATAAAGTCGAGTTATGAGTGTGATCACTTCCACAATAAGTGAATACAGCGATGAGGAACTTTGCGCGCTGGTGGCCTCTGGCCGCCGGGACGCGGAAGAAGAACTGGTCAAGCGGTATCTTCGCCCGGTGCGTGTGTGTGCCAGACCCTATTTCCTGGCGGGCGGGGACAGCGAGGATCTGATCCAGGAGGCCATGTTCGGCTTGCTCAAGGCCATCCGGGAGTTTGACCCTGGCAGGGACGCCCGGTTCAAGACCTTTGCGGAGGTGTGCATCCGAAATCGGATCCGTTCCGCCGTTACCAATGCCGCTCGGAGCAAGCACGCCCCGCTGAACGATAGCGTCCCCTTTGAGTCCCCTATGCTTGGGGTGGGCCTGAGCCTTGAGGAGCAGTACATCAGCAGGGAAGAGGAGACGGAGCTGCTGGTGAACTTGGAGCAGAGGCTGTCTCAGTTGGAGCGCAGGGTGTTGACCCTTTTCCTTCTCGGCTTGTCCTATCAGGAAATCAGTGAGCAGGTGGGACGTTCGATCAAGTCGGTGGACAACGCGGTCCAGCGTATTCGGCGTAAGGTTGCCGGCGATTTTGGCGTATTCAGCGAAAGCTGACGCAAATATTACAGTCCCAGCAGGTTGTATTTCCGATTCTGGGCATCAAAAGAGAGGGTATTTCCATGTACGAAGACAAGACCTTAGTTTGCAAAGAGTGTGGCCAGGAGTTCGTGTTCACCGCCGGTGAGCAGGAGTTCTACGCGGAGCGCGGTTTCCAGAACGAGCCCCAGCGCTGCAAGGCCTGCCGCGATGCCCGCAAGGCTGCTGCCCGTGGTCCTCGCGAGTACTTTACCGCTGTGTGCGCCCAGTGCGGCGGCGAGGCGAAGGTTCCCTTTGAGCCGAAGTCTGATCGCCCTGTGTACTGCAGTGAGTGCTTTGCCAAGATGCGTGGCGAGGGCTAACCAAATAACGCAACAAAAAGGGCCGTGCCGCTGGCGCGGCCCTTTTTCTGCTTTGGCGTCAGCAAATTTCCCGCTTCGGCTTGTCCAGCGGGTTTTGATGTGATATAATGACTTTGGATAAAGACACTCATATCACTGAATCTGAGGTGACAGGTCAGCATGAACACGGCCATTTACGAAAGTCCTCTGTCCTCGCGATATGCCAGTGAGCAGATGCAGTATATCTTCTCGCCGGACAAAAAGTTTTCCACCTGGCGCCGCCTGTGGGTCGCCCTGGCCCGGGCCGAAATGGAATTGGGCCTGCCCGTTACCCAGGAGCAGGTGGATGAGCTGTCCGCCCACCTTACGGACATCGACTACGACCTGGCGGCCCAGAAAGAGCGGGAGCTGCGGCACGACGTGATGGCCCACATCCATACCTACGGCGCCCGGTGCCCCAAGGCCATGCCCATCATTCATCTCGGGGCAACAAGCTGCTATGTAGGGGACAACACCGATATCATCATTATGCGGGAAGGCCTTTGCCTCGTCAGGAATAAACTGGTGCGGGTGCTTAGCGCATTGGCTGGATTTGCTGACAAGTATAAATCCTTGCCAACACTTGGGTTTACTCACTTCCAGGCCGCTCAGTTGGTTACCGTGGGCAAGCGGGCCACCTTGTGGATGAACGAGCTGCTCCAGGATCTGGAGGAGGTGGAGTATCGCATTTCCGCGCTGAAGCTGCTGGGCTGCAAGGGTACTACCGGCACCCAGGCCTCCTTCCTGGAGCTGTTTGAGGGCGACCACGAGAAGTGCAAGGAGCTGGATCGCCGGATTGCCCGGGAAATGGGCTTTGAGGGCACGGTTCCTGTGTCCGGCCAGACCTACTCCCGGAAGGTGGATTCTGCTGTGCTGGCCACCCTGTCCGGCATCGCCCAGTCCGCCTGCAAATTTGCGACTGACGTGCGCCTTTTATGCCACCTGAAAGAAGTGGAGGAACCCTTCGAACGCAGCCAGATCGGTTCATCCGCTATGCCCTATAAACGCAATCCCATGCGGTGTGAGCGCATCTGCTCCCTGGCCCGCTATGTAATCGCGGACGCCGCGAACCCTGCCTATACGGCCTCTACCCAGTGGTTTGAGCGAACCCTGGACGACTCTGCCAACAAGCGGATCTCCGTGCCCGAAGCCTTTTTGGCCGTAGACGCCATCCTCAATATTTACGAAAACGTGGCCTCCGGGCTGGTCGTCCACGAAAAGGTGATTGAAAAGCATATCATGGAGGAGCTTCCCTTCATGGCCAGCGAGAACATCATGATGGACGCGGTAAAAAGGGGAGGGGACCGTCAGCAGCTCCATGAGCGCATCCGCGTTCATTCCCAGGAGGCTGGGCGCAGTGTAAAGGAACTTGGCCTTACAAATAATCTCATTGACCTGCTGGCGGATGATCCCATGTTTGGCCTCAGCCGCGAGGAGCTGACTGCCCACATGGAGCCATCCCGCTATATTGGCCGGTGCCCGGAGCAGGTATCCGACTTCCTGGCGGAGTATATCCGGCCTGTGCTTGCGGCCCACTCAGACGCCTTGGACGATCTGGCGGTCGAATTAAAGGTATAGCGCTGTCCCATATCTATCTTGGAAAGGATTGAGTATATATGAAATCTGCTGTCCGTCGTATTGGGGTCTTTACCAGCGGAGGGGACGCCCCCGGCATGAACGCGGCCATCCGCGCCGTCGTTCGGGCATCCCTGCACTATGGCATCGAGTGCATCGGCATCCGCCGGGGTTATCACGGCCTGCTCAACGGTGATTTCACCAGGCTGGACTTTGAGAGCGTCAGCGATATTTCCCGCCGGGGCGGCACAATGCTTTACTCTGCCCGCAGTTTGGAATTCATGGAGGAGGCCGGGCGGAACAAGGCGCTGGCCACCTGCAAGCTCCTTGGGATGGACGCCCTGGTGGGGATCGGCGGCGACGGCACCTTTAAGGGCCTGCTGAGCCTGGCCAACAGCGGAATTTCCGTCATTGGTATCCCCGGCACCATCGACAACGACATTGCCTGCTCCACTTATACCATCGGGTACGATTCCGCCTGCAACATCGCGCTGGAGAGCATCGACCGCCTGCGGGACACCATGAAATCTCACGAGCGCTGTTCTGTGGTGGAGGTCATGGGACACCGGGCCGGATACCTGGCTTACTCCGTGGGCATTGCCTGCGGCGCCACAGTGGTTCTGGTTCCCGAGCGCCCAGTAGATTTCGAACGGGATGTCATCGAACCCATCCGCCGGGCCCGTCTGGGCGGCCGCACCCACTTCATGGTGATCGTGGCCGAGGGCGTTCCCGGCAGCGCATACACCGTGGCGAATCATATCCGGGAGGCCACGTCGCTGGACACCCGGGTCACTGTGCTGGGCCATGTGCAGCGTGGCGGCTCGCCCACCGCCCGGGACCGTATGGTGGCCACTTATATGGGCTATGAGGCGGTCAAGCTGCTGGCGGAAGGGAAGACCTGCCGGGTGGTGGCGATGAAGGGTGATGATATCGTGGATTACGATATCACCGAGGCCCTCTCCATGGCCAAGGACCTGGACAGTATGAGCGAAATTGTAGCCCGCGCCATGACTGGCGTTTCCGACGACAAAATATTCTAAATAAAAAGCACCGGGCATAAGCCCGGTGCTTTTTTGACTTTTTTCTTACTTCGCCAGCACTTTTTTCAGTCGGGCAAAGCGGGGCAGGCCGTTCTCGGTGGCCCGGTGGTTCTCCCCTTGGATCAGGGGCAGGGCATAGTCGATGAAGCCCTGGGTCACGCCGTTGTGCTCGGCGTTGATCCACTCCAGGGGCACTTTCTTCTCAAAGTTGGCCACCTCGGAGAGGTTGAACAGCTTGGTTTTGCAGGTGTATTTCCCGTCCTCGCGGGTGCACTCGAAGCCCACCATCTTGTCGGTCTCGCCGGCAACGGCGGCCTCCACGGCGGTCTTGCCCGCCAGGAAGGACTCGTCGATGTCGGTCTGGGAGGCCAGGTGCGCGCCGCAGCGCTGGAGCAGAGATAATTCGATGCCGCGGACTTTGGCGCCGGTCTTTTCCTTGACGATGTTGGCCAGCAGAGCGGCCAGACCGCCCAGCTGGGCGTGACCGAAACCGTCGGTAGCGGAGGTCTTGGCCTCGGACACGAAAGAACCGTCGGCGTAGTGGATGCCCTCGGAGACGGCCACGATGCAGTTGCCGTTCTTCTTGTAGATGGCCTCCACGTCGGCCAGGAACTTGTCCATGTCAAAGTCCACCTCGGGGAGATAGACCAAATCGGGGGCGCAGCCCACCACACCGGCCAGAGCGGCGGCGCCGGCCAGCCAGCCGGCGTGACGGCCCATGATCTCGATGATGGTGACCATGCCGGTGTCGTACACCCGGCCGTCCTTGTACACCTCGGCGCAGGAGGTGGCGATATACTTGGCGGCAGAGGCGAAGCCGGGGCAGTGGTCGGTGCCGAACAGGTCGTTGTCAATGGTCTTGGGCACGCCCATCACCCGGCACTCGTAGCCGGACTTGGCCATGAAGCGGCTCACCTTGGCGCAGGTGTCCATGGAATCGTTGCCGCCGTTGTAGAAGAAATAGCGGATGTCATACTTCTTGAAGATCTCCAGGATGCGCTTATAGTCGGTGTCGTCCACATCGGGGTCGGCGATCTTGTAGCGGCAGGAGCCCAGCTCGGAGGAGGGGGTGTTGAGCAGCAGCTCCAGCTCCTTGGCGTCCTCCTGACCCATGTCGTACAGCTGGTCGTTCAGCATGCCCTTGATGCCGTGGGCCATACCATAGACGGCGGTGATGTCGGGGCAGTCCAGCGCGGTGCGGATCACGCCGTACGCGCTGGCGTTGATGACGGAGGTGGGGCCGCCGGACTGACCGATGACGCAAGCGCCCTTTAACTGTGCCATGTTGAATTTCTCCTTTGTTGTTGGTTGATTAGGCCTTGCCGTTGCAGCCCAGCACGTCCACCAGCTTGTGGCGCACCAGCTCCTTGATGTTGGCGCGGGCGGGCTTCAGGTACTCGCGGGGGTCGAACTTGTCGGGATGCTCGGCGTAGAACTGGCGAATGGTGCCGGTCATGGCCAGGCGCAGGTCGGAGTCGATGTTGATCTTGCACACGGCGCTCCGGGCGGCCTCACGCAGCTGCTCCTCGGGGATGCCAACGGCGTCGGGCA
>JAAVHY010000042.1 GCA_014799485.1 Clostridiales bacterium
TCCCAAGTGATTTTCAGTCAGCGGAATTATTTGTTGTGTCAGCGTATCCAACAGGGTAGGTCCCTGACCTCCAAAATCTTCGCCGCCGCGAAACGCCTTGGGTGCTTTCCATGGGGACAGTTCCCGGTTCCAGTCCACGCCGGAGATCGCCGCCAGGGCCAGGCCACGTCCCTCCAAAAGATGCCAGGTCTCTTTATTGGCCTGTTGATCCATGACTGCATATATGATGCCCTGGCACGCTTCTTCTGTGAACAATTCGATCGTATAAGGTCCACAGATCAATGTTTGCGTCAACTCACTCCATTCTGTTTCGACAACAGTGTGCTTTGGTCATAATTATATCCTATCGGGCAAATGGAAGCAAGTGTCTGGGCTCCGAAGGGAGATGAGGTGAGCCCATGGCGCTGGCAGTGCAGAAAAAGACGAGAGGAACAATGTTCACGTTTGCAGACTTGCATTCTTTATGATAGAGAAATAGAATATTTTATGCTTAGCCTCATAGAAAAAGCAAAGCCTAATCAAAATCTAATAAACGCTCTGTATCATAGAGTCAGAGGTGCTTTTCATGGATAAAAGAATCCTGGTCATTGAGGATGAACCGGCCATTCAAAAGATACTGCTTGAACCCCTTGCTGCTGCCGGGTACAAGGTCACTGCCGCGTCAGATGGGCTGGAAGGCATTGCTGCTTTCCGTGGGGGATCATTTGACCTGATTTTACTGGATATCATGCTGCCGAAAATTGATGGATATGCCGTGTGTGAAATGATCCGGCAGGAATCAAACATCCCAATCATCCTTCTCACCGCGCTGGATGCGGAGGATGACCAAATCAAGGGCTTTGACCTACTGGCGGATGACTACATTACGAAGCCCTTTTCTGTCAGGTTGGTGTTGAAAAGGGTGGAAGCCCTGCTCCGCAGGACTGCTGCTGAGGATGATGCCGGTGTTATCCGCTATAAAGAAATCACTCTCAATGAAACTGAGCGTCAGGTTTTCGTTTCTGAAAATGAAATCGTACTGACACATTTGGAGTTTGAAATACTTCTGCTCCTCATGAAAAATCCGGGGCGCGTCTTTTCACGGGACAATCTGCTCAATTTGGTATGGGGTTATGAGTATGTAGCCGATGAAAAAGGCGTCAATTTTCACATTATGAATTTGCGAAAGAAGCTGAATGTTGGCTGCATCGAAACCGTCAGAGGGGTGGGATATAAAATTGCGAAAGAAAATCCGTAACAGTCTAAGCGCAAAGGTTTTTCTCCTGTTTTTTTCTGTCCTCACTGCTTGCAGTATGCTCATCTATGGGATCGTGATGATCGTTCTGCCGGAGCGGTATCAGTTTGCCTATGACAGCAGATTAGAAGCCAATGCAGACGCCCTTTTTGCAGATTTGGAGGGACAACCTTATGGCAAGGCTATAGAACAGATTTATAACTTCTGTATTCAAAATAACTCTGCCGGCATACTTTCAGATGGGCAAACAGCTTTGAGTTTTGGCGGAATGGAAAGCGAAACTGCAAATACAGCAACGACCAGTATCTTCGGGATCATCCATTTGGCAGACCGCACAGAGGAATATATGTTATCCATCATGTCCACCTCAAAAACAACAAATGAAATTTTCAATCTTCTCTTAAAACTGTTACCTGCCATCTTGGGGGTCATACTCCTGCTGTCTGCCCTAAGTGCTTTTATTTGCAGCAAAATTATCGTTTCCCCAATTACTGAAATCAGCCAAATTTCTAAGCGAATGACCGTTCTTGATATGACTTGGCGCTGTAACGTAAAAAGCGAGGACGAGATCGGCGTATTAGCTTCCAGCCTGAACACAATGGCAAGTCGTTTGCATACAGTCATGGATGAATTAGAAAGCGCCAATCATCAACTGGAGATGGATGTGGAGCATTTTCGGCGGTTGGAGGCCGAGCGCAGGCATTTCTTTGCGGCAGTATCTCACGAATTGAAAACGCCGCTGACAATTCTCAAAGGGCAGATTGAAAACATGATGCTGGGCTGCGGTGATTATCAGAACCATGAGAAGTATTTGCCGGAAACCTTGAAAACTGTTGAGGATATAGAAACACTCGTCCGAGAGATCCTGTCCATTACGAAAATGGAGAGCATGAATATCAAAGATACTTTGCAGGAAATGTCTTTATCCGATACTGTGAATCAGGTTGTTAGAACGCTTTTACCTCTGGCGCACGACAAGGATATTCAAATCCATCAAAACATTACCACCGACCGATCCGTGCTTATCAATCCCGCTCTTTGGGGCAAGGCATTATCCAATATCATCGGCAACGCTGTGAGATATTCACCCAACGGCGCAGAGGTATCTGTTTTTCTGCGGAATGAAAATGTACTGGTTATAGAAAACACAGGCATTACCATCCCAGAGGACGATCTGCCCCATTTGTTTACGCCGTTTTACCGTTCGGACAAATCCCGAAACAGGGCGACTGGCGGCAGCGGCTTAGGGCTGTATATCGTCAAAACTATTCTTGATTTGCACGGCATGACCTGCTGTATTCGCAACGCACAAAATGGTGTGGCCTTTGAAATACAGCTTTGAAATCAAACCAAACCCATATCAAAAACTAATCAAAATCTAACCGTCCTTTCTTAAAATGGGTGCATCCCAAAGAAAGGACGGTTTTTCTATGAACCTATTTCACCGCGCGTTTCTCTATGTAACGCGAAAAATCACAAAAACTTTTCTATTATTCTTAATTCTTCTTGTTATATCAACCTTGGTGCTTTCCGGGGTTGCGATCAAGGAGGCCACGGGAACTGCGGCCTTAAATGTGCGGCAAGCGTTGGGCGGCATATTCACTTTGCAGCAAAACACCAGCGATCCCAGCAAGTGGGTATCAACTTCGGTTGGAAGTATTGGCTCCCAGTCCTATTATGGCGGCGAGTCGCTGACCGTGGATCTGGCGGAGCGTATCATGGCCGGAACAGCGGGTATCAGCGGCTATAACGCAACCTATACAAATTATACTGTTCCCCTAAGTGCAGACGGTAAGATTCTGGAGCTGATAGACTCAGATGATAACGGGAATGGCCTGGGGGCGCTCATGGCCGGTCATGGGGATTTCAATTCCACAGTATCTACCATTGCCGCCACCAATACCGCTTACGACAGCTATTTTGCAGGTGGGTACATTGAACTCGTAGAGGGTCGGCATTTTACCACCGAAAGCGAGAATCCAGCCATCATTAGTGCAGGGCTTGCGGAGCTTAACGGATTGAGTGTTGGGGATAAGATTACTTTGCGTATGTCGGAGTATAAAGCTTCCATGATGGGGATTGACATAGGAAAGACAAAGACCGAGGTTACGATTGTGGGCTTGTTCCGTTCCACAGCAAAAAGTACGACCTCTCTTTCCAACTGGTCTATGGATAACTCCATTTTCACCACGCTGGAGGTTGTAAAGAGCGTGCGGCCAGACATGGGCGACGAGAGCTTTGAGCGCATCCAGTTTTATGTGAATGATCCCGGAGAGATAGACCGCATTGTCCGGGACGTGAAAAATCTCCCCAATCTTGACCCGACGGATTTTGTTGTCAGTGTTGACAGCAGCAATGTGGACGCAGTTATGGAACCGTTGACAAATATGGATCGCCTTGTATCTATTTTAATTGTGCTGGTACTTGTGGTCGGTGCGGTTATCCTCTGTTTAGTGCTGTCCATTCGCGTAAAAGAGCGGGTACATGAAAGCGGCGTACAGCTTGCGTTGGGCCTAAGTAAAGGAACTATTGTCGCGCAGTATTTGGTGGAGGTTCTGATCATTGCCGCTTTCGCTTTTTCTCTGTCCACATTTACAAGCGGTTTTGTGGCGAAAACCGTGGGCAATCAGCTCCTGGACTATACCATTTCGGATAGCATACAAACCCCTGCGTCCAGTACTCCCGGTACGAGTTTTGACGGGGAAACATTTTTGGGAAGCTCTGATTTTGCGCCGGAGTTCGAGGGGAGCAATCCTCTGACGAAAATCGAGGTGGATGTTGAGCCTGTGATGATTGCGGGAATGTTCGGCGTCGGGCTTTTGATTATCTGTGCGGCGGTTATGCTTGCGGCGGCGCCCGTCCTGCGTATGAAGCCGAGAGAAATACTCTCAAAAATGAGCTGAGGAGGGACAGGCAATGAGCATTATGGAGATAAAAGGAGTTCGCTATTCCTATGACAACAAGCGAAATGTATTGAAAGGCGTTAGCGCCGAATTAGACGCAGGCAAAATGTATGCTATCCTTGGGCCGTCCGGGTGCGGCAAAACAACCCTGTTGTCCCTCTTGGGCGGTCTGGACAGCCCCGCCAGCGGCGAGATTTTGTATCAGGGCGAGGACATTGCAAAAACTGGCCTTGCGGAACACCGGCGCAGTCATGTGGCGTTTATTTTCCAGAGCTATAACCTGATCGACTATCTGACACCGATGGAAAATGTGGCCTTGACATCCAAACTGCCGCCTATGCCTATCCTGGAGCAGTTGGGGCTTTCGCCGGAGGAGGCCAAGCGGAACGTGCTGAAGCTGTCCGGGGGCCAGCAGCAGCGGGTGGCGATTGCCCGCGCCCTTGCCAGTGACGCCCAGGTTATCCTCGCGGACGAGCCGACTGGCAATCTGGACGAGGATACTGCCGCCGAGATTACGGGTATTCTCAAAGAATGTGCCCACAAGTCCGGCAAGTGTGTTGTGATCGTGACGCACTCTAATGAGTTGGCAAAATCGGCGGACGTTATCATGCGTTTGCGGAAAGGTGATCTGCAAATTTTGGACGCCGCTGATACGAATGTTGGGAAAGGACGGAAAAATTAAAATGAAAAAATTCACAGCGGCTGTGAATGCGTGACTTGCCAGTCCACACGCCCATTGACCAGGGCAATAAACTCTGCGGGCGCTTTGACCTCCAGCACCGGCCCAAAGGACAGCACCCGGATCAGCAGCTCCGTCTCGTCCTCCCGGTCATAGCGCAGCTTGATCTGGTACAGCCGGTCGTCCAGCTTCCGGGTCTCTTTTTCAAAGTGGGAGAAGTGCAGCAGCACCCGTTCCAGCCCGTTGCGCTCATCGTGGAGCAGCAGCACAAGCTCATGCAGGTTTTTCTCGGGCAGGCGGAAGCTGTCCGGGTCGTACTCCTCCAGCAGTTCGCAAAACTCCACCCGCGCGAGATTGATGACACTGACCCGGCGGGTGCCCGCCAGTAGCAGCCGGAATTTGTCGTCCTTTGCCGAGTACTCCAGTCGGCAGGGGACGCCCGCCGCCGAGTGCCGCGCGCCGGTGCGGCTGCGGAACCAGATCTTCAGTCTCCTTTTTTCGCGGACCGCCTGTAGAACCGTCCGGAAGCGCCGGATATAGCCCTCGTCCCCATAGGGATCTCCGTCGGTGTACTGGTCGAACCGGACGAAAGTCTCCGGTTTGTACAGGGGTTCAACATCCTCCAGCCCGGCAGCGTCCGGCGCGAACAGCGCGATTCGAGGGTCCAGCAGCAGTGCCTTCAGCCAGCGCTTCTGCAAGGTGGTCAGCGGCATGGTGGGCTTGTGCCGAAGGACAGGCTCGAAGTTTTTGCCCAGCAGCGGCCAGTCCCCGCTTCTCAGCGCCGCCGGGATGGCGAGGACGCTCTCCGCGAATGCCTTTTCCCGCACCAGCCCGGTCAGCCGCTGCTCGGTCAGGCAGCCCTCCGCGGCCTCTGTCAGCACAGCGGCCACCACGTTGAAATAGCTCCCGTAAATTTCATGGAACAGCATCGCCGCCACCCCCATACAGGGCGCTCATGCGCCGCAGATCCTCGTAAAAGGTATTCGTCACCGCCTGATTGCTGCACTTCAGCTCCATGATGCGTCCAATGAAGGTGCGAAGCCAGGGCAGCAGCTCCGACGCGTCGTAGACATCGGCGGAAAACCGGCAGGTGCGGCCGTCCAGGACTTCCACCGTCCCATGCCGCTTTTCCCGCTCCAGGCGCTGGACGATGAAGTCCTCGCCGGGGCCAAAGCGGACTGTCATCTCGATGTGGTCCAGGCTGTGGCCGACGCCTGGGGACACCCCCCAGAGGTGCCGGTCGAACTCGGCCTGGCGTTCCAGATAGACGTCATATTGCTTTTCCTCGCCGCCGATCGCTACCTTTTTGATGGCGTCCAGGCGGAAAAAGGCCATCCGTCCGCCTCGATAATGATAGCCCAGCAGGTACTGGCGCCCGGACTGGGTGCTGACATAAATCTTCAATGGGCAGACGGTCCGCCGATATTGATTGCCATTGCGCAGGTTCTGGGCGGTCAGTTCCACACTCTGCCGCCCGTCGATCGCCTGGAGGAGCTGGCAGAGGATGTCGCTGTCCAGCGCGTGGAGGATGTAATGGTGCTTGAAGCGGAACACGTCCGGGCCCTCTTCCAGCTTATCCAGTAAAAAGGAGCCCACCGCGCCCATGGGATCCTCCTCGGAATAGAAGGCCAGCGCGTCCGCCCAGGAGCTCAGCGGGAACGGAACGCCGTCCGTCCTCTGATAAAAGACCTCCCGCCTGTTCTTTTCCGCCCGGAGGAGGCCCAGCCCCTCGTACTCCTTCAGCTTTTTGCGGACGGTGGATTCGTCCAGGGAAAACGTGCCGCTGAAGCGGGACAGATATTCGTCGTTGATGCGGTCCACGATCTCCCGGCAGGTCAGCGCGCGCCCATCGGCCAGGATGTCCAGGAGATAAAAGTGCAGGGTGATGTCCTTGTTGGTGAAGCTTTTGGCCTTGAACGCCTTGTGCAGCGGGTTGTGGGGGATCTGCCTGCTGTCAACGGACAAGAACACGTTTTTCCCGGCGGCATCCTGGCGGAAGGCCATGTAATCCCCCAGCCAGCTCTCGATCCTGCGCCGCTCGTTGTCGTAGCTGCGGGCGCTTTTGGCGTCGTATTCATCCCGGCTTTTGAAGCCATACACGTAAAACTCCCGCATATAATCGCGGATGCGGGCAAAATCCTTGATCAGCTCGCTGTACGCCATAGAATCCACCTCCGTGTTGGCCTGCCTACTGATTCTACCATAGAACACGCCGCAAGGGAAGGACAGGAATCCTCAAAATTCGGGTCGGCAGGGTTTTCGCAATTTTTTTTCCGTGATTTTCCTGGCCCGCCGAGGTATGATTGGCTCAACAAAAGCACAGACAGCAATGTAAAAGCATATGACTTGAAATCATACGAGCTGAAAAGACGTGCTTTGTCAAAGACGCCAACAGCAATTTCAACGATATTTCTTCAGCCATATCAGGCTTATCAAAAACGGCGTCTTGTCCAGCCTAAAGGCACCAACAGCAACCATTGAATAGCTTAAGTGGTTAAAGCAGAGGGTTCACCCCCTCTTTCGCGGGTTCGAATCCCGCTTCACATGGTGCCTTGTTTTATCAATTCATCACGGAGGAGTGATCATCATGTTGGAATTTCTGAAAAAGGAAGCAGACAAAACCTATACCGAAAACGGCGCTGTTACATATCGGTCCACCCAGTCCGACTGCCTGGACCTGTTCGCCACCATCGGCGCGCTGCGCAGGGAGAGCGACGAGGAGATCACCGACCGCTTCCTCCGTGCCTACGTGGAAAACGCGGACCTGGCCATGAAAACGCTGTTCTACGCACGGGATGTCCGGGGCGGCATTGGCGAGCGCCGGGTGTTCCGCACCATCCTCAAGTGGCTGGCGGAGTGCGAGCCCCGGTCTGTGGAGAAAAACGTGCCCTACATTGCCGAATACGGCCGCTATGACGACCTGCTGTCGCTGATGGACACCCCCTGCGAGCCCGCGGCCATGGACTGCATCAAAACACAGCTGGCCGCCGACCGCGCCGCGCTGGATGCAGACCGGCCTGTGTCCCTGCTGGCCAAGTGGCTGCCCTCGGTGAACGCATCCAACGGGGAGGCTGTGCGGCAGGCCAAACGCATCGCCCGGGCGCTGGGCATGAACGACGCAGAGTACCGCAAAGTGCTCAGCGCCCTGCGGGCAAAGATCCGCATCATCGAAAACAATCTGCGGGAAAAGGACTACACCTTCGACTACGCCAAGCAGCCCTCCAAGGCCATGTTCAAGTACCGCAAGGCGTTTTTGCGCAACGACGGCGAGCGCTACGCCGCCTTCATGGGGCGGGTGGCCGAGGGGGCGGAGCAGCTCCACACCGGGGCCCTGGTGCCTTATGAGATCATCAAGCCCCTCGTGGGCAGGGGTGTGGTATCCGAGCAGGAGCGCCTCGCCATCGACGCCACCTGGAACGCGCAGGAGGATTTCACCGGGGGTGAAAACGCCCTGGTGGTCATCGACGGCTCCGGCTCCATGTACGGCGGCGGGGACCCCCTCCCCGCAGAGGTGGCGCTGTCCCTGGGCATCTACTACGCCCAGCGCAATACCGGCAAATTCCGCAACCACTTCATCACCTTTTCCGAGCATCCCCGTCTGGTGGAGATTAAGGGCCGGGACATCTGTGAGCAGGTTCAGTACTGCGCCCAGTTCAACGAGGTGGCCAACACCAATATCCAGCGGGTGTTTGAGCTGATCCTGAACACCGCCGTGAAGAACCGCGTGCCCCAGGAGGATATGCCCGCAAAGCTGTACATCATCTCGGACATGGAGTTCGACCGCTGCGTTGCCGGTGGGTCGCTGACCAACTTCGAGTACGCGCGGAAGCTCTTTACCCGGCACGGCTACCGGCTCCCCGAGGTGGTGTTCTGGAACGTGGCCAGCCGAAACCGGCAGCAGCCCGTCAGGATGAACGACGCGGGGGTAGCGCTGGTGTCCGGCTGTTCGCCCAGGGTGTTCTCCATGCTGAAGGCCGGCATCCTCTCCCCCTACGCGTTTATGCTGGACGTCCTCGGCTCGGAACGGTATGCGGTGATCGCGGCATAACGATCAGGAGGTCAAAATGATCACCATACAAGGCTTATATAATACTGCTGTCTGCTACACGCCTCAGCTGGAGGAAGCGGCGGAGCGGCAGATCCGCGCGGTATGCGA
>JAAVHY010000043.1 GCA_014799485.1 Clostridiales bacterium
ATCCTAACCAAAAATTTCTCCGCGATCATAAAAAAATCTGTCCTCGCGACAGATTTCTGAGGACAAAATTTCAATAAAATCGAAATAGGAGGACAAAAGGAGGACAAAAATCTAAAGAAAAATCCCGCAACTATTGAAAATCAATGAGTTACGGGATTATTCTGTGCCCAGAACAGGACTCGAACCTGCACGCCTCGCAGCACTCGCACCTGAAACGAGCGCGTCTACCATTCCGCCACCTGGGCTTTTGCGATGCAAAGTTACGCACTCTTGTTGGATTATGCAAGTGTCTGCCGATTTTTTAATCATTTTTTTTGTGGGTGGAGACTTCCTGTAAGAAGCGAAGGTTTCTATAGCTCAGAACATTTGCCCGGCTGATGTGCGGAAGTACACGAATTCCTGTCTGTCGGCAAACATTGTCGGTATTTGTTCATAATTGGTTCGGATTACGTCGTCACACTCGGGTCCATAGTGCTAATAAGCTGCTATACCGGCTGTGCCTGGTTGTTGTCAAGGAGCAGATAGTTACCTTCATTGAATTGGGTGCGACGGGGGAAGGTTGCAGCAAGACTGCGCTTGCGGTACTGACGTGCGAAACGCATCGTGTGGAGGCTCCCGCTTTGCGCGGGACATTGCGCTAATACGACCGCTTCTGACAGTGCTGCTTGCAGGCGATTACGCGCGACAAGTCTCGTAGGATTGGCTCTCACTCCTATCACCTGTTCCGACAGCAACAATCCACCATTTTCCAGAATTGCATCCTGAAGCGGTTTGTTCTCGCGTGGGTGTGTAATGTCGAGTCCGCTTTCCACGATTGCTATCGTGCTTCCATGAGCGTCCAGACAACCCCTGTGTGTTGCTGCATCACAACCCAATGCCAGTCCGCTGACAACTACATATCCCTTCTCTGCATACTCCTTCCCGAGCTGATATGCCTTTTCGTTGCCCTCCTTGTCTGCAGCGCGTGCTCCAATTATCGCAATAGTCTTGTCAGTTTTCAGCAGGTCGAGATTGCCCTTACAGTGAATCACCGCAGGACAGTCGTCACCGATCATAAGCAACCGGGCAGGGAAATCCGAGTCCTGACATGAGATGCTTACAATCCCCATTCCCTCCTGACGGTCGAGTACGCCGTTAGCCTTGTCGATATAGTCTTCCAGTTCAGGATTCTCATCATATAGCTTGTCGAATGCTTCGAGGTCAGTCCTCATTATCTTCTTTGTGGATAGCCCAAGCATTTGCAGAGCCATTACTTCATCTATATTCAGCTTACTCATTGCAGTGTTGTATTACCTTGTTGATTTCGGGGACAACGAAGTGCTTGAGGATTTTGTCGTTGAGACGATGACCTCCGTCGAACCACGTAATGTTGGAATAGTGCTGAAGAAATAGGTCTGAATCGTTCACCAAGTCATCGTCACGTCCGAACATTCCAAATGTGATTTCATTCTCACCATCAGGTATGTTCTCAAAACGTAGAGCAGCAAGCTTCTCATATTCCTCTATCAGGGCATCATCAATAATAAACATCTGCAACCCGTCTTGCCTGCGGTTGAAAAACTTGTTCTCACCCTTGTTCAGCTTCAGGATTTCATGTAGTCGGAAAGCTGGATTGACAAGAATCTTCTTGTAACCGAACAGTTGCTGAGCGAACATTCCCCCCATCGAGGTGCCAATAATCAGGTCGGGATGGTTGGTATCGCATATCTCTTTGAGCAACTGCAAAGCTGCTGTGGGATTCAATGGCAGATCGGGGGCAATGATACATGCCTGCGGGAAATACCTGCGGAGCAAATCCACAGTTCCTGATTGTCCACTTGATGAAAGTCCGTGTATGTATAGTATTATCATATTGCGATTTTTTTGCGAAGATACAGGAATTTTTCGTTACAGTTGCCACAAAATTACAGGAAAAATTTCATTCCCATATTTGCTTCAATCCATATCACCACAGGCCACTCCATTCTTTGCTTCGACTGGTTTCCCAACCGGAACATGAAGTCGTTATCCTCCTGCTCTATTTTCCATTCTTCCAAAGTCATAATTCTCTTTGTCGCTGCAAAGTTACAGTGCATTTGCTATGGATTCCAGTAACTTCTCAGTCCACATAATCCATATGGTGTTAAACGATACAACAAATAAAACACCAGAAAATGATTATTTTATTAAGTGTACTTCACAAAAATGAGGATTAGCACCATTTTATTAATCATATTTCAGGAAAGTCTCTGGCATAGAGAAGCTGTTGTTCTCCTCTATCAGCTTGCCGACTTCACGGAGATAGTGCTCCAAAGAGAGCGCACGGGTGTGAATCAGATAGCCCGCGACTCGTTCCTTGAACTTGCTGCCAGGTTTGTTGAGATGACTGTCGCCGTCACAGACCGTGGTCATGCGAAATACACTCCAATCCTCCCGATCCTTCCCCCGGTTGAAGTCACGACACGCATGAAGGAGCACCTCCTGCTGAATACCGTCAGACCACACACCCTGCCAGACAAACAGCGGTTTGTCTGCATACAGCCCAGGACGCTCAAGCCTCTCCCAAATCAAAGCCCGCATCCCCGTCTGGTCAACAGTCTCAACAGTACTTGCCATAATCACGACCAATTATTCTGCAAAAAAAATGTATTGTTCTGCATCAGCGTAGACCTCAGGAGTCTCAAACCAAGGCTCACTGATGCACATATAGGCTACCACAGGAACATCTGCAAGCAGTCTCATATTCCCCCACTTGCGACTGTTTATTACAGAATGATATTTTGGGAGCAATTCGGGATTGCGGCTATAATCAAGCGATGCAAGCACGGGGTCAATCACAAATAGACCCATTCTTCGTGGCCGCGACATCAAGCGTTACGGCTACGAAGACTCCCACCTATACCTGATTAACACACACAATGGCATCAAGGGCAAACTTGAACGTATCCACATCGAAGATTATCCTGCAGTCAAAGCTCATCTCGACCAATATTGGGATAAGATTTCGACTCGTGCCGATAAAGGAGACACCCCATACAACCTCCGCAACTGCGCTTATTTGGACGATTTTTCCAAGCCAAAAATAGCGTGGGCTGAAACTATGAGAATCAAGAAATCTTCAAACGAACGTTTCCCTAGGTTTTCCTTCATAAATATTCCATTTTTCACCGATAAAACTTGTTTCATATGTTGTGGTAAAAAACTTGAGTATTTAACAGGTATCCTAAATTCTAGCATTACTAGGTATCAGCTTTCAAAGTCCGTTTCAATGATGGATAATGGTGGGTATTTGATGCAGAAAATATATATCGAGCAAATTAGACTACCAATTGCGTCACCGCAAATTGAAGATCATATTAAATCAATTATAGAATCTGGCATATCGAATATAAATGAGAATGCCGAAAACGAGATTGATAAAATTGCCTTTGCACTATTTGGATTTACCGCAGAGGAGAAAAACTTCCTATTAAAGACTATCGGCTAGGATTTGTCTTTTTCTAGGTACCTTATCTCAGCCTCAGATAATCCATATATTGAATAGATAAGATTTTCAATTCTACGTTCCTCTATGTCTGAAGGATAATTCGAAATTTCCTCCAACTCCTTAAAATTAATATGATTTGGGGGTATTGGCAGTTTATCTACAAACATGGGTTTATATTCAAAGTATCCACCATTTCTTGTTACGCCTAAAGATCTAATATAAAAATCTGCCAACTTTGAATTAAGAATATGTAGAATAGACTGTTTAGAAGTTGATATAAAAGTACTTGGAGCGTTTATAAAGACTCCCGCAGGAACAAATGAATAGGTCCCAGATAAATTTAAATTTCCCCACGCTATTTTTGGTTTGAAAAAATCGTCCCAATAGCTGATGCTATCTTGCGTCTCGAACCATTTGTTATTGGTTTTCTTACGAGCTTTTATCTTCTCTCCATGGACAATATATTCTTTGCCTGTTTGCTCCAACCGCTCCATCCCGAAGGAGAGAAGGTAATCTTTCACAGCAGGGTATAATTCAATGTCATAGTGACGAGAAGGGAACGTGGCAATCAGCCATAGGTCGGCCCATTCGTAGCCGTAACGCTTGATGTCGCGGCCACGAAGAATGGGTCGTATTAATTCCTCAGTCCTTTGACGTTCATCTTCTGATTGACAGTTGGAGAGTATCTCATTTCTTTTTTCTGTCGAGATTATGAAAGCCTCATTATATCCTGTAAGGACTCCACGATAAATGTTAATGTCCCAATCTTTAAGTGGTACTCCTACAGCTTCAATCTTCTTTTTTATACTGAGTTCTATTGGAGACAGAATAACCCAGCTATTTGAACCCATAGATGAGAAATCAACATTTGAGGCGTTTTGCTGAACGAAATCGCTCATTTTTCCTCCATAAGTTTGATGAAACGCGCGAGGGTGTTCCTGTCAACCTTGCATATCTTCGCTATTTTCCGTTTTGAAACACTCGCATTAAGCAATTCACGAATAAGAGTTTCTTTTCCGCTCAGTTTATATTTGTCTGGAGAACTCTTACGACCTTTAGGACGACCAAGTGTTACGCCCTCAGCCTTCTTCCTGGCAAGTGCTTCCTTGGTACGCTGAGAAATAAGGTTTCGTTCAATTTCTGCAGACAGCCCAAAGGCAAATGCAAGCACCTTCGATTGGATATCATCGCCGAGGCGATAATTATCTTTTATAGTCCATACCTTAGCCTCTTTGGTCATGCATATGTTTAGGATTTCCATTATCATGAAGAGATTACGTCCCAGACGTGATAACTCAGCACAGATGATAAGATCATCCTTCTTGATACGTTTCAGGAGCGCGCCAAGTTGACGCTTGTTATAGGCTTTTGTTCCGGAAATAGTTTCCTCAATCCAACCATCAATAGTCAGATTCTCGCGTTCGCAGAAATTATTTATCTCGAAACGCTGGTTCTCGACAGTCTGTTTGTCAGAACTTACTCGTATGTATCCATATACCATAGTTGATTCAAATTTTTTTAACTATAATATATGGGTTCTGTCAATAGTGTCCAATGTTAATGGCGACACTACAAAGAACATATTTATATAGAAATACTTATTATAAAATCAATATTTCGCTTCATCAAAAACCTTTACTATTAGTGGATAAGAAATTGGTAGCATCAGGAGTTATTATAATAATCCAGCTACCAATAATCTTTTGACCCGCATCTTTTCATTTGTAGTAAGATGACGAGCAATGTATGGATAAGTATTAATGAATAGTCTTTTCATTTTTTCAAAAGCCTCATCTCCCATATCTCGATCGTGCTGAATTCCATTTATGAATGCCATAAGTTTTGTAATCCAAATAGCGGGATTGCATAAATCATTAATATCCTCCCAGCCTCTATCTGCTAACCCTCTATTGGAGAATCGAGCTGACATTTTGTGGTCACAATTTCCTCGACAAGAAAAGTACATGTCTTCATATACTTCTTTATCATTAGAATTAGCTTTGACCCACAGTGAAAAAATTCCCGAATCTTCAAGCTTTAATAGATCTTGATTACAAAAATCACAACGAAGTTCTGTTTCTTCACCGAAGATGTTTGAGGGAATTGGATTCTCCATTTGGAAATTCTTGAAAGAAATAGGAAAATACCTACTTGCTATTGTATGTCCATCAATACTTTCTAATAGAAATGATTCTACTTTCTCATGATCAAAAATTACATGATGTTTCTGTTTGGCTAGCATACCGGATAATGATGTCGCGGCTAAAGTTGAATACACCCCCATAAATCCATCGCATTCGTGTTGCAACAGACGATCACTAATACTTATTTCATCACTATCTTTAACGGCTCTACCTGTATGAGCATAATGTTTACAGCTAACTAACCAACGAATTGTATATTCATCGGTTATACCCTTGATGACCTCTTCTACAATTAAATCTTTTTTCCCATCTGCACCCCTATCTGGATCTTGGATAATTCTATATCCAAGAAAAGACAGAAAGTCTCTTGTAAAAAGCTCAAATGTATCCTGCAGTCCACTTCCAGTATTTGCTTCTGGTATTTCCTTGAAATCAAGCACCATTTTATGATTTATAAGGGGCGTTTTATAATGTAAAACTTTCTCAGATATTTGCCAGAGGTTGCGAAAACTAATGATTCGATAGTAGAATTCCAATTAATTTTGCGAAATGGACAGATGCTTTTCTTTCATCGTGATTACCAAATAGCTCCTTAGTGGCATCAATAAACTCCTTACGAGCCTCTTTCTGCCTTTCGGTAAGTGGCATTTGGTCGACGTCCATTTTCATTAAATTTGCAATCGTATTATTCCAATTATCCATAGAAGTTTTTTATCAAATTTATGTAAAGGTATAAAACTATTATTGAAAGGTGATTAAATATCGATAATTTCCCAACGACCTCCCTTCTTTGGTCCTATATGTTTGATAAGATTGGACATTTTGGGGATTTCTCTTTCAATTGTACTTATAGACAAGTTAAGAGCTGAGGACATTTCAAGCATGCTTATGCTAGGATTAGATTTAATTAAATCTATAATTGCTTGTTGTCTTGGTTGTAGTTTTTTACCCTCATTTTTACCCTCATTTTTACCCTCATTTTTACCCTCATTTTCATTTATAGGGACATCTTTGTCTTCTGTCTTTCGCTGGATGGCTGATTTGAGGGGGAAGGAGACGGTGGCGATGGTGCGGTCGCTTTCGATGGTGGGGCGTGTGCCTGTCAATGTCTCCCAGCTTGCGAGTTTGTTCATGCCGTATCCGGCGTTTTCGGCGAT
>JAAVHY010000044.1 GCA_014799485.1 Clostridiales bacterium
AAGGAGTTTGCCACCCAGTATATCGGCCGGATGACCGGGCAGTTCCAGCGCCTGGGCGTCATCGGCGAGTGGGAGAACCCCTATATCACCCTCCTGCCCGAGTTTGAGGCCCGTCAGATCGAGGTCTTCGGCAAGATGGCGGAGAAGGGTCTCATCTATAAGGGCATGAAATCCGTCTACTGGTGCCCCCACGACCAGACCGCCCTGGCCGAAGCGGAGATCGACTACCAGGACGACCCCTGCACCACCATCTTTGTGAAATTCCCCGTGAAGGACGACAAGGGCAAGCTGGGCCAGTACTGCGACCTCAGCAAGACCTTCTTCGTGATCTGGACCACCACCCCCTGGACCATCCCCGGCAACACCGCCATCTCCATGAACGCCGCGTTCGACTATGTGCTGCTGGAAGCCCCCAACGGCGAGGTCTATATCATGGCGAAGGAGCTGGCCGAGGGCGTGTGCAAGCAGGCGGGCATCAATTTCGATGACTGCAAGGTGCTGGCCACGCTGAAAGGCTCCGATTTCGAGCTGATGGTGGCAAAGCACCCCCTGCTGGACCAGGATTCCGTCATCCTCAATGGCGACCACGTGACGCTGGACGCCGGCACCGGCTGCGTCCACACCGCCCCCGGCTTCGGCGCGGAGGACTTCGACGTGTGCAAGCGGTACGACGACGCGGGCTTGACCCACATCGGCGTGCCCGTGCCCGTCAACGCCAAGGGCGTGATGACCGACGCCCGCTACAACGGCCAGTTCTACGCCAAGGGCAACGACATGGTGGTGGCCGACCTGGAGAACGAGGGCTTCCTGCTGGCCAAGGCCCAGATCACCCACTCCTACCCCCACTGCTGGCGGTGCAAGCACCCCATCATCTACCGGGCCACCGAGCAGTGGTTCTGCTCCGTGGACGCCATCAAGGATGCGGCTGTCAAGTCCTGTGACGGCATCTCCTGGCACCCCGCCTGGGGCAAGGAGCGCATGGTGTCCATGATCACCGAGCGCAACGACTGGTGCATCTCCCGCCAGCGCGTCTGGGGCGTGCCCATCCCCGTGTTCTACTGCGACGACTGCGGCGAGGCCATCGTCACCCCCGAGACCATCGCCCATGTGGCCGCCCTCTTCCGGGAGCACGGCTCCAACATCTGGTTCGACAAGACCGCCGACGAGCTGATCCCCGCCGGGTTCAAGTGCCCCAAGTGCGGGGGGGCGCACTTCTCCAAGGAAAACGACATCATGGACGTGTGGTTCGACTCCGGCTCCACCTGGTCTGCCGTGGCCAACGAGCGGGACTACCTGCAATACCCCGCCGACGTGTACCTGGAGGGCGGCGACCAGTACCGCGGGTGGTTCCAGTCCTCCATGCTGACCTCCATCGCCTGCAACGGCATCGCGCCATACAAGCAGATCATCACCCACGGCTGGACCGTGGACGGCGAGGGCAAGGCCATGCACAAGTCCCTGGGCAACGCCATGCCGCCGGACGAGATCATCAAGGACTACGGCGCGGATATGCTCCGCCTGTGGGTGTCCTCCGCCGACTACACCCAGGATATGCGCATCTCCAAGGAGATCATGAAGCAGCTGTCCCAGGCGTATTTGAAGATCCGCAACACCGCCCGGTATATGCTGGGCAACCTGGCGGGCTTCGATCCCGACAAGGCCGTGGCGGTCAAGGACATGGAGGCCCTGGACCAGTGGGCCGTGGCCGCGTTCAACGACCTGGCGAAAGCGGTCCGGGCGGGCTATGACGCCTATGAGTTCCACACCGTCTACCGCGCCATCTACAACTTCTGCGTGGTGGAGATGTCCAACTTCTATCTGGATATCATCAAGGACCGGCTGTACTGCGGCGACGACGCCACCCGGGCCTCCGCCCAGTCCGCCCTGTTCCTCATCCTGGACGGCATGACCCGGATGCTGGCCCCCATCCTGGCCTTCACCAGCCAGGAGATCTGGGCCGCCATGCCCCACCGCGCCGGGGACGACAGCGAGTGCGTGCTGTTCAACGATATCCCGGGTTACGATCCCGCCCTGGCGCTGTCCGAGACGGAAGCCGCCCGTTGGACCAAGCTGCTGGAGGTGCGGGACGTGGTGCTCAAGGCGCTGGAAGAGGCCCGCGACCAGGGCATCAAGAAGAACCAGGACGCCGAGATCGCGCTGACGCTGGCGGAGGAGCTGGGGTTCAGCGAGGCCGAGCTGGCGGCGCTGTTCATCGTCTCCAAGGTGACGGTGGAGCAGGGCGGCGATGTGAGCGCCGCCGTGAAGCTGAGCGAAGCCCCCAAGTGCCCCCGCTGCTGGAACCACGACGGGCACATCGGCACGGCCGGGCACCACGCCGAGCTGTGCGACCGCTGCGCCAAGGTGCTGGGCGAATAAGCAAAAAACTCCCTCCCCGCTATGCGGGGAGGGAGTTTTCGTATAATGGGCACATGACCACGCTCCGACGGGTCTATCGCCGCGCTACGGTTGGTTGACGACGCCCAGGAACAGGGGCAGGTTGCTGTTCCCGGTGACGGCGAACAGGAAGGGCCGGTCCAGGGTGAAGTCCACCACCTCATCGGGGGCAGGGGCGGCCCCCACCAGCATCAGGTCCACGTAGGACGCGGCGGTGCAGCCCTCCTCGTCGATGGCCACCCGGGCGGCGTGCTGGGCCTGGGAGACGTAAATCGGGTCGTCGGTGACGGCCCCCAGGGGGTCGAAGTTGGAGAGGCTGCCGTCAAACACATCGGTGATGCCCAGGGCCCTCAGTCCGGCGGCCAGCTCCAGCTCGGAGGACACGTCGAACTTGGGCAGGGACAGGTTGACCCGCAGGAATTCCTGGTTGGGCCAAGCCCCTGTGTATTCGGCTGTTTCCTCGTCATAGGTGCCATATTTGCTGGACATCAGGAACTCCATGGCCTCGCCGCTGGCCACCAGGTCGTCCACGGTGTACCCCTCGTCCGGGAGGATGAGCCACATGCTGTAATTCCACGCCTGGAAGGAAAGATTAATGGCGGAGAAATGCTCCCCCCAATAATAATTGTGATCCCGTTCCTGCCAATGCAGGAACTCCGCCTCCACATCGCCGGAGGGGGAATGGAACACGTCCCGGGTGTTCAGCTCCGGGCTGAATGGACTGCTCCACGCGCTTTTGAAGTACAGGGTGGACACCAGCCGCAGCACCGTGGCCGGGTCGAAGGACAGGCCGTCCGCCTGTTCGGTGAGCATCCCCCGGGTCTGCTCGTTCACCCAGTCCCGCAGGGCGTGGTCATACTCCGCCGAGCCCATCTCCCCGGCGAAGGAGGAGGTCTGGTAATTGGCCGACAGGGTGTCCAGGGTGTCCTGGCTGCAGCTCATGTCATCCCGCAGCCACAGGGAGTTGGCCATGACGGAAATACCCAGGTCTTCGTCCTGATAATAGTTCTGCCATACCACGGCGGCGTCTTCCCGGAGGGCCTCGATGGAATCCGCCCCCAGCGCGTCCAGGATCTGCCGGCGGCTCTCCCCGCCGGCGGTCTCCGCCAGCATGGCCAGCGCCATATACAGGTTCAGCGGGGAATAGACCCGGTTGTCCTCCCCCGCCCCGGTGAGGAACCGGGTGGTGGACGCGGTCACAAAATCGCCGATGGACGTATTTGCCGCCAGCTGATTCCGCAGGGCCTGCATGGCGTCCCGCCAGGGCTCAAAGGCCTCCCAATACGCGTCGTAGTCTGTGGTGCCGTCCGCGTTCCGAAAATCCTCGTAATTCGGCTCGGGGGGCAGCTCGAAACCCTCCGCCACAGACAGGGCGTAGGCGAGATGGGAGCCGTCCCCATAGGTCTCGTCACCAGGCCGGGTGGGGTCTGGGTTTTCCCCGATGCGGGGGCCAGGGTGCGCGGACACATCCGGGCCGTTGTTGGACAGGGGGGCGGGTTCGCCGGACGGCCCGGGCCACAGGGCGGCCCCTCCGATCAGGGCCACCGCCAGCACCGCCGCCACCGCGCCCGCCCAGCGGGGATAGGGGCGCTTGACCGCGGGACGGGCGGCATTCTCTTTCAATTCCTCGGGGGCGTGGATGCCCCCGTTGGCCTTTTTATATCGGTTCAAAGCTCTACCTCCTCAAGCATATCCCGAAGGAGGGCGCGGCCCCGGCTGAGCTGGGACTTCACGGTGCCCTCCGGCACGTTGAGTGTCTGGGCTATTTCAGCCACCGACAGGTCCTCGAAGTAGTGCAGGTGGATGACGGCCCGGTATTTCGCGGGCAGGGAGAGGACGGCGGCGTACACTTCCCGGTAGTCGTCCTCCACGCCCACCTCCTCGGCGGTCTCCAGGGGGACGGTGCGCTTCCGCCAGGGGGAGGTGAGCAGGCTCTTGCACCGGTTCACCGTACAGCGGATGAACCACGCCTTGCGGTGCTCGTCGCTCTGGAACCGGTCCTCGTGGCGGAAATAGCGCAAAAAGACCTCCTGGAACACGTCCTCCGCGTCTGGGACGCTGGCGGTACGGGCCAGGGCGAGACGGTATACCATATCCCCCCAGCGCTCCACCATCCGGGCGCGCTGTTCCTGTGTCAAGGCCGCACCTCCCTTCCACCGCGCCCCGGCCGTGACGCGGTGCTTTCTGCCTGTCATATATAATACCCCCCAAAGGGGCAAAAGGTTGCGCGCGTCAGGGGAAACCCGCCCCGCCGCCGGGGAAGGGACGAAAATAAGGCCCGCTGTACGCCAGCGGGCCTTGAACGCTATGCCTGGGGAGCCTGGCCGCCGCCGGACTTGCGGCGGTGGTGGGAACGGTAGCGGCGCTTGTGGTTGGTCTTGGCCTCGCCGGATTGGCCGCCCTGGCCCTCCCGCTGGGGGGCGGGTTTGGGCTGGGCCTGCTGCTTGGGCTGGGTCTGCTGCTTGGGCTGGGCCTGCTGCCGGGGGGGCTGACCCTGGGCGGACTTGCCCTGGCCGCCGTGGCCCCGATTGCGGCGGCCGCCCTGCTTCTGGCCCTCGGGCTGCTTCTGGGGGGCGGCGTCCCCCAGGTAGCGGTCCAGCGCCGAGCCCAGGTCGGAGGGGCCCTCCAGCTTGCGGCCGGAGCGGATCTGCTCCCCCTCCTGGGTGCGCAGCTGTTCCAACTCGGCCTTGGGGGGCGCGGTGTACCCCTCGGGACGCTTGCCCTTGCCGCTGCGGACCACCCGGATCTCGCCGGTGAGGTAGCTTTTGGGCTGTTCGGTGGAGTCCTCCAGGCGCACCTTCACCTGCTCCTTGAGCAGATTGACAGAGGACACGGTGCCCACCCCATCGGGGCACTCCACAAAGGACTCCTGCTTGGGACAGCGCTTCACCGCGTCCTCATAGGCCCCCTGCTCGTATTTCAGGCAGCACATCAGCCGCCCGCAGGTGCCCGAGATCTTGGTGGGGTTCAGCGACAGGTTCTGGGTCTTGGCCATCTTGATGGACACGGGCTGGAACTCGTCCAGGAACTGGGCGCAGCAGAAGGGCTTGCCGCAGATGCCGAAGCCGCCCAGCATCCTCGCCTCGTCCCGCACGCCGATCTGCCGCAGCTCGATGCGGGCCCGGAAAATGCCCGCCAGGTCCTTCACCAGGGCGCGGAAGTCCACCCGGCCGTCGGAGGTGAAAAAGAAGATGATCTTGCTGCCGTCGAAGCTGTATTCCACCTGGACCAGCTTCATATCCAGGCCGTGGCGCTCCACCAGCTGCTGGCAGACGCCCAGGGCCTCCTTCTCCTTGCCCCGGTTCTCCCGGACCTGGTCCTCGTCCTTCTCCGTGGCCAGCCGGACCACCGGGCGCAGGGGCTGCACCACCGAGGCGTCCTCCACCATGGAGTTGCGGCGCACGCAGGTGCCGTATTCCAGGCCCTTGCCCGTCTCCACGATGACGCCCTGGCCCTCGCCCACGGTGAGGCCCGCGGGGTCGAAGTAGTATTGCTTGCCGCCCGGCCGGAACCGGACGCTGATGATTTCCGTCATGGGGGTATCCTCCGCATTACTTATTTGTTTCGAACTCTTCTACGCTCATCCATAGCATCTACGATCTCAAAGTGTTCACTGATCTTGGCTTGCGCTTCTTCCTCCGATAGATGAAAATGTGCCATAACCAGATGCAGGACCGTTTCGATTGTACAGTCCTCTGAAAACTTATCATATATTAAGTCCATTACGTCCATGGTATATTTCTCCATTCCTGGCGGTTTTCTTGTTTTTGCTCCTTTCAGAAAAGCTGGGTCAGCAGCCATCCCAGGGTGTGGCTCGCGCTGGGGCGGTACACCGCGTTTTCCCGGCAGGTCTTGAGGGCGGACAGGACTTGGGCCCCCCGGCGCGGGCTCCGGGGCAGACGGCGGGACACCTGGGCCTCCACCTCGCCCAGCAGGGCGCTGAGGTGGTCGCTTTTCGGCTTGGACAGCTCCAGCTCCACCAGGGCCTGGGCCAAGGCCAGCTCATCCCCGCCCAGCAGCAGCTCTGCCAGGGCGGCGGCCTGTTCCGCCGTTTCCGGGCCAGGGCCCGCCGCTTCCGGGGGGAGGGTGAGCAGCTCACACCGGGAGCGCACCGTGTCCAGCAGCAGGCCGGGATTCTCCGCCGGCAGCAGGAAGGCGGCGTAAGCCGGACCGTCCTCCAGCACTTTCAGCAGGGCGTTCTGGGCGGCGGGGTTCATGGCGTCCGCCGGGTCGATGACGTATACCTTGCGCCTGCCCTCGTTGGGGCGGATGTAGGCGTCGGCGCGCAGGGTACGGATCTGGTCCACGGCGATCTCCCGCTTGTCCGGGGCGGGGGAGGCGTACATCACGTCCGGGTGGGCGCCCGCCGCCACCTTCCGGCAGGCGCGGCACACGCCGCAGGGGGGGCGTTCCCCTTCGCACAGGTAGGCCGCCGCCAGCCGCCGGGCCAGCGCGGCCCGGCTGTCCCCGCTCCCCCCGGTGATGAGGTAGGCGTGGGACAGGGGTTGGGGGAGCTGTATCATAGCCGCTCGAACCGCTCCACGTCCACCACGAAGATAGTGGCGCCGCCCACGGTGACCTCCACCGGCATGGCGGGCGCGAAGCTGTGGCCCATTTCGGCGAAGGAGGGCGCGATCTGCGTGCGGCTGTGGGAATACTCACGGATCAGGTCGATGACGGTCTGCACCTGTTCGTCCTCCACGCCAATGAGCAGGGTGACGTTGCTTGCCAGCAGGAAGCCGCCGATGGTGGAAAGGCGGGTGCAGGAAAAACCGTTCTTGGTCAGGTTTTGGTTGACGGCGCTGGTGTCGTCCCGGTTGATGACGGCGATGATGAGCTTCATGGCAGTTCGCTCCTTTGGCATATTCAGCGGACGGTTTGGACGCTTCCGCTATTATATCCTATTTCACGCAAATAGGCCAGATGTTTTTTTTCGATCCGCTCCCCGGGGGCGACCACCGGCACGCCGGGGGGGTAGGGGGCGATCTGGCAGGCGGCGATCCGGCCCGCCGACCGGGCCAGGGGGATGGTTTCCCGGGGGGCGAACAGGGCCTCACGGGGGGAGAGCGCCGCTTCCGGCGGCTCGGGCGGGGGCGGGCAGGGGGCGCCGGGGCCGGTGAGACGGGTCTGCGCCAGCGCGCGGTCGAGGCGCTCCGCTTCCGGCGCGCCGTCGGCGCAGGTGAGGATGGACACCACATGGCCCCGGTCGGCCATCTCCGGGTACACGCCCCGCTCCCGCAGGGCGTCCGCCAGGGCGAAGCCGTCCGGGCTGGACAGGGTGAGCCGGGTGGGGTCGAGAGACAGGCCGTCCCGCTCCGTGAGGGCGGGCCAGCGGCGGCGCAGCGTTTCCACAAGGCGGGCGGTCTCCCGGTAGCGGGCCGTGCCCGCCCCCTCCATATAGTCCCGAACCGCGTCCAGCGCGGCCATGAGGACGTAGGACGGGGATGAGGTGCCGTACACCGCCCCCCAGCGCTGGAGCTCGGACAGCCCGAACCCGTTGGCGAACAGCAGCGCCGTCTGGCCGGGGGCGGGGAGGGTCTTGTGGGCGGACATCACCACCACGTCCGCCGCCCGGTAGCCGGTATAGCCCAGGAAGGGCAGGTGCGCCCCGTGGGCCCCGTCCACCATCAGGGCCGCGCCGTGGGCGTGGCACACCGCCGCCAGGGCGGGGATGTCGGACAACACGCCGTAATATGTAGGCGAGGTGATACAGACAGTTTTGATTTCCGGGCGCCGGGTGAGGGCCTCCTCCACCGTTTCGGGCAGGACCGGCCCGGTCACGCCTTCCTCCGCCAGCCAAGGCCGGGTGAGGAAATGGGGGGTCAGGGACAGCAGGGCCAGGGCGTGGTACGCCGAACGGTGGCTGCCCCGGTCCAGGGCGATGGCGCTCCCCCGGCCCGCCAGCAGGGCGAGGCCGGCGTGGGCCCCCTGGGTGGAGCCGCCGGTGAGGAACAGGCAGGAATCGAAGCCGAAACGGCCGGCCCACAGCTGTTCCGCCGCCTGGATGGCGTCCGGCCCGTCCCCAAACAGGTCGCCGGTGGCGCCGTTCTCGGTGAAGTCGATGGCGGACGGCCAGGCGGAAAAAGCCCCGGGCAGCGGCATCCCGTGGTGGCCGGGCATATCCAGCCGCAGGGGCGCGCTGTCCGCCAAAGCCCGCAGGCTGTCATAAAGCGGGGTGGGCATGACTCACCGCCCGCCCAGGAAGGCTTCCGCTTTTTGGAGGGTGTCCCGGTCGGAGGGGTGGGTGAGCCGCTCCATGGCCGTATCGAAGGGCAGGAAGCGGGCGTCCGCCACCTCCTCAGGCTGGCAGATGATCCTGCCCTCCAACCCCCGGGCCAGGAAGAACACCACGTCCTTCATATGGCCGGGGCGGGGGGAGTAGGTGATGACCTCCCGGAAGCCGTCGAGGAACTCCACCGTCAGGCCGGTCTCCTCCATGATTTCCCGGGCAGCGGTCTCATGCTCGGTCTCCTTTTTCTCCACGTGGCCTTTGCACAGGGTGACGTGGCCCTTGATGCTGGTAAGGATGAGATAGAACCGGCGGCCATGCCCGTCCTCGCGGAAGATCACCGCGCCGCAGCTTTTTTCCTGTTTCATGTCGTCAGCCCTTCTTTTGTTTGGATTTAGAGATCTCCGTGTTCCCGGGCGTAAGCGTCAAATTCCGATGTGCGCGACCAGTAGCGCACGCCCCAGTTCTCAAAGCTCCACTGATCCATGTACCCGTTGCACTCGTAATCCACATAATAGAGCACGCCGTCCCGGCACATGAAGTTGGTGGGGAACCAGTCGATGTTCAGCCCCGCTTCCCGCAGGGCCTGGGACAGCGCCCGCACCTGCTCCAGATGCCACGGCTCCACCCCGCCCCGCAGAACCAGCTGATACACGGTCTCGCCGGGGAGCAGCTCCTTCAGCAGCCGTTCCTGCCCTTTGTCCACGTCCAGCAGCTTTGGGATGGGGATATCCAGCGCCGACAGCGTTTCGTAGTCCCGCAGCTCGGCGGCCAGTTTGTCCCCGAACTGATAATAATCGCAGGGCTCATGGTGGATCTGCTTCAGGGCGTACCGCGCCCCGTCCCGCTGCGCCAAATAGGTATAGCCGCCCTTGCCCTTTCCCAGCAGGCGCAGGATGGCGTATTCTTTCCCGCTGAGCGTCAAAGTCTCTGGCGTTTCCATAGCAAACACTCCACCATTTTAATCGTATCACGCATTATATCAAAAAAATGAAAGATTGCCAACAGCCATTGGGGAATTTTTAGAACTGTTTCCAATTCGACAAAGCGGGCAGAAAAAAGCGGTTTGCGGTTGTTTTCGGCGGGTCAGTGTGATATACTAAAAAGCAATGCATCATAGGCCGGATTTCCGGCGGAGCGGAGGAGCTATGGAAGGGAGCAGAAAAATTTTCGGCTGTATGCCTGACGGCGCGACCGTGGAGGAGCTCACCCTGCGGGATGGGGCCTTTATTTGCAAGGTCATCACTTACGGCGGCGCGGTGCGTTCCCTGGTCGTCCCGGACCAGGACGGGAATCCCGTGGACGTGGTGCTGGGCTTCGATACCCTGGAGGACTACATGGCCCAGGACAAGTATATCGGCGCCCTGGTGGGGCGGTACGCCAACCGCATCGGCGGGGCGAGGTTCACCCTGGACGGCACGGAGTACAGGCTGGCCGCCAACGATGGGGCCAACTCCCTCCACGGCGGGAACGTGGGCTTTGACAAGCAGGTGTGGACGGTGGAGGAGCTGACGGACGCTTCCCTCACCCTCTCCCTGGTCAGCCCCCATATGCAGGAGGGCTACCCCGGTACGCTGGAAGTCCGGGTGACCTACACCCTGTCGGACGGGGCGCTGCGCATCGGCTACCGGGCCAAAAGCGACAGGGACACGGTATGCAATCTCACCAACCACAGCTATTTCAACCTGTCCGGCCATGACAGCGGCAGCGTGGAAGGCCAGGATATCAAATTGAACGCCTCCCGGTACACGCCCACTGGCCCCGGGTCCATCCCCACCGGGGAGATCGCCCCGGTGGACGGCACCCCCATGGACCTGCGTACCCCTCAGCCCATTGGGGCGCATATCAACGATTCCTTCGACCAGCTTGCCATGGCGGGGGGCTGGGATCACAACTGGGTGATCGACGGCTGGGACGGAACGGGCTGTCAGGACACCCTGCGCCCCGCCGCCTGGGCCTGGTCGCCGGACACTTGCATCGTGATGGAGACCTTTACCACCCTGCCCGGTGTGCAGTTCTACGCGGGCAACTTCCTGGGCGGCTGTCCCGCCGGCAAGGGGGGCGCCGGGTACGGCAACCGCTGCGGCTTCTGCCTGGAGACCCAGTTCTTCCCCGACAGCCCTAACCGGCCGGAGTTCCCCTCCTGTGTGCTGAGGGCCGGGGAGGAGTACCGCGCCACCACCCTGTACCGCTTTTCCGCCCCCGACCCCAGGGAGCTGGAGCTGTCTTAACTGACGAATTCCCGCAAACCGCTCGCGCCTTATTGTGCGGTCTTGCCGAAAGAAAGAAGGAAATCATATATGACTGCCAACGAGAAAAAGGCGCTTCAGATCACCGCCTGCAAGGTGCGCGTCGGTGTCATCGAAAGCACCCACGCCGCCAAGGCGGGCCACCCCGGCGGGAGCCTGTCCGCCGCCGAGCTGTTCACCTACCTCTACTTCAAGGAGCTGAACGTGGACCCCAAGGACCCCAAGAAGTGGGACCGGGACCGGTTCGTCCTCTCCAAAGGGCACTGCGCCCCGGGGCTGTACGCCGCCCTGGCATTGAAGGGGTTCTTCCCCTGGGAAGACCTCAAGACCCTGCGCCACATCGGCAGTTACCTCCAGGGGCACCCGGACATGAAGTCCATCCCCGGGGTGGATATGTCCACCGGCTCCTTGGGCCAGGGCATCTCCGCCGCCTGCGGCATGGCGCTGGCCGCCAAAAAGCAGGGCAACCCCTGCCGGGTGTACACCCTGCTGGGGGACGGCGAGATCCAGGAGGGCCAGGTGTGGGAGGCCCTGATGTTCGCCCACCACTACAAGCTGGACAACCTGTGCGTGGTCATCGACAACAACGGGCTCCAGATCGACGGGCCGGTGGAGCAGGTCATGAGCCCCTATCCCATCCTTGACAAGCTGCGCGCCTTCGGGCTGGAGGCGGTAGAGGTGGACGGCCACGACTTTGACGCGCTGGAGGCCGCCTTTGCCCAGGCCCGCACGGTGACGGGCCGGCCCTTCGCCATCGTGATGAAGACCACCAAGGGCAAGGGGGTCAGCTATATGGAGAACCAGGCGGGCTGGCACGGCAAGGCCCCCAACGACGAGCAGGCCGAGGCCGCGCTGAAGGAACTGAACGGGTCGCTGGCCAGACTGGAGGCGATGTGAGATGAGCGAAGTGAAAAAGATCGCCACCCGCCAGGGATATGGCGAGGCGCTGAAGGAGCTGGGCGCGGCCCACGACAACATCGTGGTATTCGACGCCGACCTGGCCGGCTCCACCCAGACCGCCGTGTTCGGCAAGGCTTTCCCCGACCGGCACTTCAACTGCGGCATCGCGGAGGGGAACATGATGGCCGCCGCCGCCGGCGCCGCGTCCATGGGGATGGTGGCGTTTGCCTCCTCCTTTGCCATGTTCGCGGCGGGCCGCGCCTATGAGCAGGTGCGCAACTCCATCGGCTACACCGGCCTGAACGTGAAGATCGGCGCTTCCCACGGGGGCATCTCCGTGGGGGAGGACGGCGCGTCCCACCAGTGCCTGGAGGACTTCGCCCTCATGCGCTCCATCCCCGGCATGGTGGTCATGTCCCCCGCCGACGCGGTGGAGGCCAAGGCCATGGTGAAGGCCGCCTATGAGCACGAGGGGCCGGTATATATGCGCTTCGGGCGCTCCCCGGTGCCCGTGTTCCACGATGAGGACAGCTTTAAGTTCGAGATCGGCAAGGGCGACGTCATGCGGGAGGGCACCGACGTGGCCATCATCGCCAACGGCCTGCTGGTGGCCGAGGCGGTGGAGGCCGGGAAGCTGCTGGCCCAGCGGGGCGTTGAGGCCCGGATCATCAACATGGCCACCATCAAGCCCCTGGACGAAGAGCTGGTGCTGAAGGCGGCGGCGGAGTGCGGGAAGATCGTCACCTGCGAGGAGCACTCGGTGGTCGGCGGGCTGGGCGAGGCGGTGTGCGCCCTGCTCAGCGAGAAACGCCCCACCCCGGTGCGGCGCATCGGCACCTATGACGTGTTCGGACATTCCGGCCCGGCGGGAGCGCTGCTGGAAGAGTTCGGGCTGTGCGCGGCCAACATCGCGAAGGTCGCGGAGGAATTCGCGAAAGCTTAAAAGGAAGGGCCCCGGCCAGCCGCCGGGGCCCTTTTTCCGGCTCCTCGCCGTCATAAATTGGAGCTGGATACCGGGAGACCAAAAACCGTGGAATTCACGGAGGAAAAACACTTGACAGCCTTTATGTCAACCAGAAGATGCAGGAAATCTCTCAGTGCAACCTTGCACGGGGGTGTGGAAGTTTGTGTGGAAGTTGTGGAAGCCTTGAGATCCAAGGGGTTGACAAAAAATGGAATGCAAGACACGGCGGGAAATTGCGGGATCCCGGCCATTTTAAAATTCTCCGATTTCGCCAAAATGAAATTATGGGCGACGGTAAAAAGGGAGCTGGTCGGAACGTTGTTCCTCACAGCTCCCTTTTTGTTCAACGCAGCAGGGTGTTCTCGCTGGGGACGGCGGTCAGGGAGCGGCCGGTGGAGAAGTACTGGGCCAGGATGCCGGCGGCCAGCTGGGCCAGGGAGCTGCCGGAGGCGCCCTGCTCCGCCACCAGGCACAGGGCGATCTGGGGATCGTCGTAGGGGGCAAAGCAGACGAACACGGCGTTGGCGGTCTTGGCGGCCACCTGGGAGGTGCCCGTCTTACAGCCCACCGTGACCGGCAGGGAGGAGAAGTGGCGGGCCATGTTGGAGGTCTGGGACAGGTTATACATGCCCTGGAGCACCGCGTCCAGCTCTTTTTCGTCGATGTCTATGGTGTTGAGCAGCTCGGGCTCGTAGGTCTCGGCCACCCGGCTGTAGTCGCTGGATTTGACCTCCTTGAGCAGATGGGCCTTGTAGTGGCTGCCGCCGTTGGCCAGGGTGGCCACGTAGTTGGCAATCTGGAGGGGGGTGAACTGGTTGTTCTCCTGGCCGATGGCGGCGAACATGGTATTGCCCTCGTACCAGGTCTGGCCGAAGTGGGCCGAGGTATCCGGGCCGGCCATCCAGCCCTTTTTCTCCGCGATCTCGATGCCGGTGTACTCCCCCAGGCCGAATTTGGAGGCGTACTCCTGGAGGGCCGCGATCCCGGTGCGGCGGCCTACGTCGTAAAAGAAGATGTTGCAGGAGTCGGTGATGGCCTGGGTGACGGTCTCCCTGCCGTGGGTGCCGCGCAGGCTGTTCCAGATCCAGCAGGCGGGCTGGGGGGTGGGGTAGTGGGTATAGACGCCGGTGCAGGTCACCGTCTCCCGGGTGGTGATCGTCTCTGTGGACAGGGCGGCCACGGCGGTGAGCATCTTAAAGGTGGAGCCGGGGGCGTACAGGCCCTGGGTGGCCCGGTTGTAGAGGGGCTTGTTCTCGTTGTCGTTGGCCAGCTCGGAGTAGTTTTCCCAGAAGGTGGACAGGTCGTAGGTGGGGTAGGAGGCGAGGGCCAGCGCCCCGCCCGTCATGTCCACCACCGCCGCCGCCATGCCGCCGGCCTCCTCCTGCTCGGCGGCGTACTGGGCCAGCAGGTCCTCCACCGTGGCCTGGAGGGCGCTGTCGATGGTGAGCACCACGTTGCCCCCGGGCTCCGGCTGGGTCTGCCACTCCTGGCTGATGATGTTGCCGTTCTTGTCCTTTTCCAAGAGCCGGGTGCCGCTGGAGCCGTGGAGATAGCCCTCGAAGGCCAGCTCCGCCCCTTCCCGGCCCACGGTGGCGTTCATGGGGTAACCCAGCTCCTTATAATACTCCGCGCTGTCCTGGGTGATGGCTCCGGTATAGCCCAGCACATGGGCGGCGCAGCTGGTGTTGTATTTCCGGGCGGTGGACACCTCCACCCGCACACCGTCCAGGGCGAACTCCTTCACCTTGGAGATGAAGGTGATGTCAACCCCCCGGGCAAAGACGTAGGTGCTGTAGCTCACCTCACACTGCCGCAGGTACAGCTCGTACAGCACCCCGGCCAGATCCCGGTCGGCCCGGGTCACGCCCCCCCCTTCGTCCGTCAGGCCGAAGGCCTGGCCCGCGGCGGCCAGCGTCCCGGTCAGGGCCCGGTTTTTGGGGCGGGGGGCGTTTTCCTTTTCAATGATGCCGAAGGATTGGCACATGGTGGCCAGCAGCTTGCCCGCGGTGAGCTGGGCCTTGGTGGCGTCCTTGATCCAGCCGCATTTCTCTTTCTCCGCCAGCCGGCCGAGGGAGGTCTTGGTGGTCTTGAGCTCCGTTCCCCCGTCGTCCGTTTCCACCTCCGTTTGGAAGTAAAAGGGGGTATCGGTGGTGTAGGTCCAGGGGGCGGTTTTGGAGATGGGCAGGGAGTCGGCCCATTCCACCCCTTCCTCCCGGCAGATGGCCAGCAGCCGGGTGAGGATGGAGAGGCGGTCAGCGCCCATGGCATCCCAGTCCAGCTCCACGTTGTAGCTCACCTCGTTGGTGACCAGCACCCGGCCGTAGCGGTCCAGGATCTCCCCCCGGACGCTGTCCACCCCCTCGGGCTGGAGGGAGCGGACGTCGGAGTTCACCAGGTAGCTGGCGCCGTTCACCACCTGGGTCTGGTAGAGCACGGCGAAAAACCCCGCCAGCACGGTGCAGAACAGGGCGATGAGCAGGTTGGTGCGCAGCCGGAGGCGGCGGGCTTCCCGCTCCGCCTTTTCCTCTTGGATGTGGGATGGGTCAAAGGGGTTATTCATGATAGATCCTCCCGTAGTTGACGCAGCAGAACCGGCCGGCCCAGTAGACCGGCAGGATGAGGGCCAGGGACCAGAGGAGCTCGGGCGCGGCCACCCGCAGCAGCACCCCCAGGGGGGCGGTGCGGGCCAGCAGGCGGTGGCCCACCTCCCACAGTTCCCAGCACAGCAGGGCGATGGCGGAGCAGATCAGGCAGCCCCACACGTCCCGCCGGAGGACATACTGGGCGGCCAGGCCGGACACCCAGCCGAACAGGGCCAGGGAGACGACGCAGCCCAGCCCCAGGTGGCCCAGGCCGGACATGACCAGCCCGGCCGCCATGCCGTAGATGGCGCCGAAGGGCGCGCCCTCCAGCGTCCCGCCCGCCACCGCCAGGATGGGCAGCAGCAGGGGCAGGGCCATGGGCAGGGGGCCCAGCACGTAGTAGTTGACCACCGCCGTCAGGGCCAGGATGATGAGGTAGGCGGTCCATTTAATAATTGTATCGCGTCTTGTCATAAAAGCTCACCGAATAGCGCCCAGGTGGAGCAGTCAACGATCCTGACATCGGCGTACTGCCCGATGAGGGCGGGGTCGCCGTTGAGATGCACCAGGCGGTTGCCCGCCGTCCGGGCAGAGAGGCCGTTCCGGGGGTCTTCCCCAGCGCCGTCGATGAGACAGCGCTGGACCGTGCCGATATAGGCCCGGTGCTTTTCCAGGGAAATGCGGTTCTGGGCCGCCACCAGCCGGTCAAAGTTGGCGGACTTCTCTTCCTTAGACATGGGGTCGGGAAGCTCGGCGGCGGGGGTGCCCTTCCGGGGGGAGTAGATGAAGGTGAACAGGGCGTCAAAGCGCACCTCTTCGATCAAAGACAGGGTGTCCTCGAATTCCGGGGTGGTCTCCCCGGGGAAGCCCACGATGACGTCGCTGGTGAGCACCACGTTGGGGATGCGCTCCCGGAGGGCGCGCACCTTGTCCAGATACTGCTCCCGGGTGTACCGGCGGTTCATGGCGGTGAGTACCCGGGTGTTCCCCGACTGGAAGGGCAGATGGATCACCGGGGCTACCTTTTCGCATTTGGCCATCACGTCGAACAGCCTGTCCGTGGCGTCCTTGGGGTGGGAGGTCATGAAGCGCAGGAGGAATTCCCCCGGAATGGCGTCGGCCCGCTCCAGCAGGGTGGGGAAGTCGATGCCGCCCTCCAGGTCCTTGCCGTAGGAGTTCACGTTCTGGCCCAGCAGGGTGATGTCCTTGTACCCCTGCTCCGCCAGCTCCCGGATTTCATTGAGGATGATTTCAGGCTCCCGGCTGCGCTCCCGCCCCCGGGTGTAGGGCACGATGCAGTAGGAGCAGAAGTTGTTGCAGCCGTACATGATGGACACCCATGCTTTCAGCTTTCCCGAGCGGCGCACGGGCAGGCCCTCGGCGATGGCGCCGTCCAGCGGTTCCGTCTCGAACACCCGGCCCCGGCGCAGGTAGACCCGGCGGAAGAATTCCGGGAACCGCCACAGATGCTGGGGGCCGAACACCAAGTCCACATGGCGGTAGGTCTGGCGCAGGCGCTCCGCCACATGGGGCTCCTGGGCCATGCAGCCGCACAGGCAGATGATCTGGCTGGGGTTCTTCCGCTTGCCGTGGACCAGGGCCCCCACGTTGCCGAACACCCGCTGCTCCGCATGCTCCCGGATGGCGCAGGTGTTGATGACGATGACGTCCGCGCCTTTGTCGGTGTCGGTGATCTGGTAGCCCATGTCGCACAGCATGCCCCGCAGCAGTTCGGAGTCGGCCTCGTTCTGCTGGCAGCCGTAGGTGTCCACGTAGGCCAGGGGGGCGGGGGATCTCTGGGCGTTGAGCTCGCGCAGCTGGGCGCAGTATTCCTTCTGCCGCTGGATGTCCTCAGCGGGGATGACGGGTGTGGTTCGTTTCAAGAAAAGGCCCTCCAGTGAAAGTTTGTGGGATAAGCCGGGGAAGTTTTCCTTGACAGGCTGTTATGTCTACCTTAACAGGGGAGAAAAGGATTGTGGAAAACTCTGTGCAACTTGTTGAAAACTGTGGAACAGCGAGGGGTTTGGGCGGCTGGCCCGGAAGGATCCTGTTACAATTTTGTAACTTTTTGAGGGCGAAAAACTGGACAAATGAATTATGGGAAAGATTTACCCGCTGAGCCGCTGGGCAACCACCCGGGCGGCCTTGACGCCGGAGGCTCCGGCCTGGGCCAAGCCGCGGGTCACCCCCGCGCCGTCGCCCACAGCGAAGAAGCCGGGCAGGGCGGTCTCCAGCTCGCTGGACAGCTTGATGCGGGCGGAGTAGAACTTCACCTCCGCGCCGTAGAGCAGGGTGTCGTAATTGGCGGTGCCGGGGGCCAGCTTGTCCAGGGCGTAGATCATCTCGATGATGTCGTCCAGCTGGCGCTTGGGCAGGGCCAGGGACAGGTCGCCGGGGACGGCGGCGGTGAGGGTGGGGCGGACAAAGGATTTGCTCATCCTGTGGTTGTTGGTGCGCCGGCCCCCCACCAGGTCGCCGAAGCGCTGGACCAGCACCCCGCCCGCCAGCATATTGGACAGGGAGGCGATGTGCTTGCCGTAGCGGTAGGGCTCGTTGAAGGGGGAGGTGAAGCGGTTGGACACCAGCAGGGCGAAGTTGGTGTTCTCGCTTCTCAGGGCCGGGTCGGAGTAGGAGTGGCCGTTCACCGTGTTGATGCCCTCCACGTTCTCCGCCACCACGTGGCCGTAGGGGTTCATGCAGAAGGTGCGCACCTGGTCGCCGTACTGCTTGGTGCGGTAAATGAGCTTGGACTCGTACACCACGTCGGTGATGTGCTCGAACACCGCGGCGGGCAGCTCCACCCGCACGCCGATGTCCACCTGGTTGTTCAGCAGCTCCAGGCCCAGCCCCTTGCACTGGTTGGCAAACCACTCCGCCCCGGAGCGGCCCGGGCCTGCGATGAGATAGGGGGCGGTGAAGCGCTCCCCCCGCTCCGTGACCAGGGTGTACGCGCCGTCCCTGGCCTCGATGTCCGTGACGGCGGTGTCGAACAGGAAGGTGTGCCTGTCCCGGATAGCCTCGTAGATGCTGGTGAGGATTTTGAGGTTGTTTTCCGTGCCCAGGTGCTTGCACTGGGCCTGGAGCAGATGGAGGTCGTACTTCAGCGCCTCCCGCTCCAAAGCGCGGGCCTCGGGGGTGGAGGTGGAGTAGACCTCGGTGGTGGCGCCATGCTTCACGTTCAGCGCGTCCACATAGCCGATGAGCTCCATGACCTCTTTTTGATCCAAAAAGTCGGTGAGCCAGCCGCCGAAGGCGGTGGTGAAGTTGAACTTGCCATCGGAGAAGGCCCCCGCCCCGCCAAAGCCGCACATGGTGCCGCACACCTTGCACTGGACGCAGGAGCGCACCTTGCCCGCCACGATGGGGCACTGGCGGCGGTAGATGTCCGCCCCCTGGTCCACTACCAATACCTTGGCGGAGGGGCATTTCAGCGCCAGCTCGTAAGCGGCGTAGATGCCGGCTTCGCCGGTGCCTAAGATCATCACGTCGTAATTGGTGTTCATAGGGGCGCTCTCCTTTGCCGGATTTTTGATTTCATCGCAGAAACAGACACTATATTATAGCATCAAAGCGGCTGTTTGTACAGGAGGATAATTGACCTGCGTGAATAATTTACATTTCGTTCAGGGATACTGAGAAGTGCGTAGAAGCGGAAAGCGACTGAGCGTCCTGGCCGCTTCGCGGCATGACAAAAAACCAGGAGACAACGCCATGGGCATTTTCGGGACAAAAAAGCAGACGCCGCCCCCCCACCCCCGGCAGGAGCCGCGGTATGACTGCCCTGTCACGGCGGACGCCATCGCCGGGGTGTTTGACAAGTGCGCCGACTTCAACCGCCGGACGCTCTATCTGAACAACGACCCCAGCCGGCAGGTGGAGATGCTGTATATCGCCGGGCAGGTGCGCAACGAGCGGGCGTGCGACTACGTGCTGCGGCCCCTGACCCAGAACGAGGCCCTGCGCTCCGCCCCGGATATGGACGCCGCCTTCGACCTCATGGCCAAGGGCGGGCTGTACTCCCTGTCCGTCCAGGAACGGGACAAGGCGGACCAGGTGATCTTCGACCTGATCGACGGGTCGGTGGCCCTGTTTTTCCCGGGAAAAGACAGGGTGCTCACCCTGTCGGCGGGGACGGAGGAGAAGCGCTCCGTGTCCGACCCGGAGAACGAGCCGGATGTGAAGGGGGCGCGGGACTCCTTTGTGGAGAGCGTGCGCACCAACACCTCCCTGGTGCGGCGGCGGTTCCGGGCCCCGGAGCTGAAAATCGAGGAGCAGGTCGTGGGCCGGCAGTCGGTGACCCCGGTGGACGTATTATATGTAGACGGCATTGCCGACCCGGACCTGGCGGCCCAGGTGAAGGCGAAGCTGGAGCAGATCGACATCGACGCCCTGCTCATGACCGGCAGCCTGGAGCAGTATGTCGCCGACGAGAGCCAGACCGCTTTCCCCCTGACGGCCTACACCGAGCGGCCCGACCGGTTCTGCACCGGGCTGGCGGAGGGCCGGGTGGGGGTGCTGGTGGACGGCATCCCCATGGGCTGGCTGTTCCCCGCCACCCTGGACAGCTTCTTCCGCACCGGCCAGGACCGGAGCACCAGCTGGGCGGTGGCGGGGGCGCTGTCCGTGCTGCGGTACGTGTGTATGTTGGTTACGCTGTTCCTGCCGGGGCTGTACGCGGCGGCGGTACTGTTCCACCCGGAGCTCATCCCGGTGAAGCTCTCCCTGTCCATCATCGCAGCCAAGGCGGACGTGCCCTTCTCCACCTTGACGGAGGTGCTGGTGATGCTGCTGGCCTTTGAGGTGCTGCAGGAGGCGGGACTGCGCCTGCCCTCCTCCATCGGGCAGACGGTGTCCATTTTGGGCGGGCTGGTGGTGGGCTCGGCGGCGGTGGAGGCCAAGCTGGTGTCCCCCGCCGTGCTGGTGGTGGTGGCCATCGCGGGCATCGCCGGGTACACCGCCCCCAGCCAGGACTTCGCCGGGGCCCTGCGCATCTGGCGGTTCGGGCTGACCGTCGCCGGGGGGCTGCTGGGACTGCCGGGGCTGGTGCTGGCGGGGGTGGCGCTGGTATACCGCCTGGCCATGCTGGAGACCTTCGGCATCGCCTACCTGACCCCCTTCGCCTCCAACGCCGGGAAGCAGAAGGAGGGGCACGTGGTGCTGCGGGAACCGCTGCCCGAGGTCAAGACCAGGCCGGACTACTTGAATACGGAGAACAGGAGGAACCAGGGGTGAGGAAATGGCTGCTGCTTATCATCGGGCTGGCGGTGCTGCTGGCGGGCTGGCGGCCCGCCCCAAAGGAGCCGGAGGGGCTGGCCCTGGTGCGGGTGCTGGGGGTGGACGGTCGGGGGCCGGTCACCCTGACGGCGGTGTGCGGCGGGGACGACCAGGGGGACCAGAGCCGGGGGCGGCATACCGGGGAGGACTTCGGCCGGGCGCTGTCCGCCCTGCCCTGGTCCGGGACAGAGGAGCTGTCCCTCACCAGCGTCTCCTACATCGTGGTGGGGCGGGACGTTGACCTGCGGGAGACCCTGCTGGCCGTCCTCCGGGATGAGGAGCTGGGGGCCTCCGCCACCATATGGCTGGCGGAGGCGGGGGCGGCGGAGCTGCTGGATGGCTGCCGTGACCCGGCCTCAGGGCTGGATTTGATCGCCCGCCGGGGGGTGGAGGCCCCCACGGCGGTGGAGGCCCTGGCGGCGCTGGAGCGGGGCGAGGGCCTCTGCCTGCCCCTGCTGGCGGGGGACGGGCCCTCCCTCATCGACTGGGAAGAATGGAGGGGCGCGGCATGAAGAGCGAAAAACTGTCCCCGCGTCAGCTGGCGGTGGCGGTCATGGTGGGCGGCATGTCCGCCGGGGCCTCTGCCGCGGGCCGGGCCGACTGGCGGTGGCTGCTGCTGGCGGCGGCGCTGGGGGTGGCCGCGGGGTGGCTGCTGCTGCGCCGGGTAGGGAACAGGCCCCTCCATCCCGTTTTGAAGGGAATCTATTGTATATGGGCGGTGCCGCTCATGGCGGACGCCCTGACCCGGACGGCGGGACGCATCCAGCAGGGGATGGGAGGCCGGGGAGGGACCGGCTGGCTGCTGGTCCTGCTGGCGGTCCCGCTGCTGTGGATGGGCTGGGGGAAGGCGGCGGCCTTCTTCCGGGCGGCGGAGATCCTTTGGCTGGGAGTGCTGGCGGCAGTGGCGGCGATCCTGCTGCTGGGGGCGCCCCGGATGGATTGGCGCTGGGCATTGGAGCCGGCGGGGGGCTGGCGGGAGTCGCTGGCGGCGGGAACGGTGATCATGTCCACGGGGCTGTTCGTCCTGCCGTATCTGCACAAGGCGGAAGGGAGGACGGAGGGCGGCCGGCGGGGCCTGGTGTGGCTGGGGGCGCTGGGAGTGCTGTCCGCCGCGCTGGCCGCGCTGACGGCGGGACTGCTCAGCCCGGCGGTGGCCGCGGAGCTGGACGGCCCGTTTTTCGCCGCGGCGGGCCTGCTGGGGGACAGCGCGCGGCTGGAGGGGCTGGTATCCGCCCTGTGGCTGCTGCCCGACCTCACCCTGATAGGACTGCTGGCCCGGACCTGGGGGGAGCGGCGGTGGCCCGCCCTGGCGGTGGCCGGGGCGCTGGCGCTCTCCCTCACCGGGATCATGGGGGCCCTGCCGCCCGCCGCCCTCCCGCTGGGGTGCCTTGCCCTGGCGACCCTGACGGCGGCGCTCCCGCCGGGGGCGGAGAAATAGTGGTCGCCGGCCGCCGGTTATGCAACATTTTGTGGTCGATGGAAATGTGAGAAAAAAGGTTGAAAAAATGCGAAAATAGGTGTTGACAAAGGGAAGGGGATTTGCTAATATAATCGAGCGCCAAGGGGGAGAGCCCCGCGGAAGCGGGAGAGGCAAGCGGGAATTTTCAAAAAGTTGAAAAAAGGGCTTGACAAACCTCCCGGGGCGTGGTAAGATATCGGAGTTCGCTGAACGGCGAGTGAGGCGGACGG